>JAIRTO010000132.1 GCA_031254895.1 Deltaproteobacteria bacterium | reverse complement strand
TCATTTCGCCGTCAGACAGTTGATCCATGAAGCAGCTCTGAAGCGTCAAAAAGATCCTGATGACATGTCGTTCAAAAGCGCCGTCAGCGCGATTGAAAGGGTTTTGCCGCTAGCGGCCGGCGCCCCGCCCGACCAGATGAAAGCGTGGATGGATGGTTTGCCGAAATGAGCTTGTCAGGGGCGAAGCGCTGCGGAGGCGCGGGAAAAGCGAATCCAAGGGGGAGCGAAAAAAAGATGTCCAATTTCCTCGTCCGGAAAAGGAGCATGGCGTTAAACCAAAAACAATCAACCAAGGCGCGCATTATCCATCGATGACGCCATTAACAATCAACTCCCCGCTTAAGCTGACAGTATTGGAATTAGAGCGACAGGCCGACTTCGCCAACAACGAGCGCTCGACAAGCGGCGACGAGGCCGATGGAGCAGGCTCCTGCGGAATAGCCGACAGGCGGCGCGAGCCGACGGAGCCAAGGGACCGCCAGCGGAATGGCCAAACCTCTTGAACTTCAGTTTTTCGGATGAAAAAGATCAGTTCCATCAAAACGGCAGCGATCGCAAACATCTCCTTTTTGGAGACGCGCGGAGCTTTATCCGTTTCTGGAAAGCCGCTTCCTATGCCGTTGGGGACTTCCGCGTTGGCCTCTACGCCCGCGTTCTTACGGAGTCTCGGAACCGGAGGTCGGCGAGGCCTAATCTTCAGAAGCTTCAGGAGCGGTCTGAACGTCAGCCGACGGAGTCGCCGTCGAAGAATCGGCTTCGACGGCTTCTGGAGTTCCGAAGGCTTCTGGGGTTCCGGAGGTCTCTGTGGTTCCGGAGGTTTCAGCAGTCCCGGAGGTTTCAGCGGTTCCAGCGCCCTCCATGGTTCCGGAAGTTTCCGAGGTTCCGGAGGCGTCGAAGGGATCCGTCGTTTCGGGGGTTTCGGATATTGAGGGCTCCTCAAGAGTTTCGGAAGCTCCAGATCCGATGGAGAGACGATCCCCTTGATCCAAGGCGCTGGCGGGTTCAGACATTTCTTCGTCCCGAATCGCGCCGAGAGATCTCGAATCCAACGGAACGGAAACGTCGGTCATCGGAACTTCGGCTCTAAGTTGTTCCCGCAATTCCGTCAAATCCGGCAGAGGAGCCAAAGGCGGCAGATCGGCCCCTCTGGCGTCAGAGCTGCCGAAGTAACGCAGGTAATCGGTCGAGGACGAATCGAAGACGACGACGTTCTTTTCCTTCATGGTCGACTGGTAGGAATCGAGAGATCTCTTGAAAGCGTAAAACTCCGGGTCAAGACCGTAGGCGGAGGCATAGATGCCGGCCGCTTCGGAATCGGCCTCGCCCAGAATAATCTGGCTCCGGCGCTCGGCGTTGGCCAATATTTCTCGGACGGACTGATCCGTCTCGGCCATTATCTTCTGGCCGTCGCGACGGCCTTCCGAACGGTATTTGGTGGCCTGCTGCTCGCGCTCCGTCCTCATGCGGTCATAAACGGCCCTCTGGTTTTCCGGAGGCAAATCCGCTCTCTTTATGCGGACGTCCACCACCACAAGACCGGCTTTGGTGTCTTCAGCCAGCTTTTTGTTGCTGGAATCGGTCACCGTCTCCATGATGGAGCCGCGGTTTTGCGAGATGATGTCGGCCATGACGTGAAGACCCAACTCCCTTCGGAGCTCGCCGACTATGATGACGCCAAGACGGCGTTTGGCCTCTTCTATGACCGAGAAGCTGGTGTCGCCTTTGAACCTTTGATAGAAGACGAGAGGGTCTTCCACCCGCCAGCGGGCGTAGGCGTCGACGACCATGTTCTTGTTGTCTCTGGTGTAGATCTCGGCGGCGGCGACGTCGTACTCCATCAGACGGCTGTCAATGGGGACGACCTTTTGAATGAAAGGAATCTTCAGGTGCAGCCCAGGCTGTCTGACGTCGCCGACAGGCTCGCCGAACTGCAGGACAATGGCCAGCTGAGTCTCGTCGACGGTGAAGAACACCCCGCTGCCGATCAAGACCGCCAAGGCGCAGATTATGAATATTGAACCTGTATTTTTTTTCATGATGAACCAAAAAGCTTCAATTTATTGATTGGCGGAAGATTCGGCGAGGGGCGAAACCGCGCCGTTGAGGCCGAGAAGAGGCAGAAGCGACTTTCCGGCGGTTCCGGTCAAGATGAACTTGCTCGATTCCGGCAAGACGTTGTCCATGGTCTCCAAAATAAGCCTCTGTCTGGTGACTTCCGGCGCTTTCCGGTACTCGGTCAACAAGGCCAGGAATCTGGCTGAATCGCCTTTGGCGATGTTCACTCTCTCGGCCCGGTAAGCCTGCGCCTGAGCGACCAAGGCGTAAGCCTTGGCTTCCGCCTCAGGGAGACGATTGTTGCGATAGCCCTTGGCTTCGTTGATGAAGCGCTCGCTGTCTTCCCGAGCGGAGGTCACGTCCTTGAAAGCCTGAATGACGTCGTTGGGCACATGGACGTCTTGAAGCTCCACGTTGTTGACGACCAAGCCGGTGCCGTATTTGACCATCATGGCTTGAAGCGTCTCTCTGGTGTCTTCCTGTATTGAAGCCCTCTTGTCGGTCAGAGCGCCGTAGATGGTGTTGCGGCCGATGACCTCGCGCATGGCCGAGATGGCCGCGTCTCTGATGGTCTTGTCCGGATCGAAGATGTGGAAGGCGTAAGCCACCGGGTCGTCGACCTTGTACTGAACGACGAACTGAAGATTGACGATGTTTTCGTCGTTGGTCAGCATCGTCGCTTCATCCAGCCCTTTGTTGCCGCTGGAGCCGCTGCCCACCTCGAACTGTCGGGTCTGGGTGTAGTTGACCTTGGTCACGTTCTCGATGGGCCAGGGCCAGTGATACCTCAGTCCCTCCTCCACGGAGGTCGAATATTTCCCAAAACGCTTGATGAGGCCTCTCTCGTAGGGCTCCACCGTGAACAGACCGGAAAGCATCCACAAGATGACGGCGATGACGACTATGAGCCAAACTGACGGAGCGCCGCTCGGCTTTTTAATTTTGCTTATGAGATTGTCCAGATTTGGCCCCTGAGCGCCGCCGCCCCCGCCGTTGCCGGAATCGCGCCGCCGCGACGAACCGGAGCCTCTCTGATTTTTCTTCTCCCATTGTTCCCAATCCATGGGCATAATATCTATCTCACCTCTGAAAATAACTTTCTGGAGCCTAAAAAGTCTCTCCGAACCTGCCGGTTTCGGCCAGTCGGCCGCTTCGGCCGACCGAGCCATCCGGCCAGCCGGCCGCCAACAAAACGATTTTGTGATTTTACCTGATTGAAGCGGACAATGCCAGCGCTAAATGACGCGTTGACTACGCCCGCCTGACTCCTAAAATGACGCATAGCTCTGATCGCGCTTGACTTTTTGAGCCTCCGGAGGGCCGTCGTCAGGCGAAAAATGGACTTAGGACGCAAGGCCAAAAAGGCCGAAAAAACGAGGGATCTCCCGACCAAAAGTCGCCCGTCTCGGCGGCAGGTTCCGGCGACGGCGAACACGAAAATATAAATAAGTAAAGATTGAAATAGGCCTATTTCTCCATATCCACAAAAAAAGCGACAAATATGGCCGAATTGAATCCGAAGGGATAAAACGCCAAAGGATCTCTGATCGGCGTTTCCGAAAACACCCGTCAAAAGGCTCTAACTTTTGGGCTCTGCCCTGAGACTCGAACTTGAGGCTCGAATTTAGAACCATATTTTGGAGCTATCTTGGGACTCGAACTTGCTGGACGGCGCGAAGTTGTCCGACCCGACGCAGGACAACGCGACGTTCCCCGACGCGACGTAAGCAGCCGAAACGTAGACGAGACGTTGGTCGACGAGACGTTCCCCAAAAGCGACGTTCCCCGACAAGACGCTGGCCGAGACGACGTCAGCCGCCGAAACGCAGACGAGACGTTGCTCGACGAGACTCTGGCAGACGCGACGTCGGCCCTACGAGACGCTGGCCGAAGCGACGTTGCTCGGCGCGACGTCGGCCGACGAGACGCTGGCCGAGGCGACGTTCCCTGGCGTGTCGTGGGCCGAGGCAAGATTCTCCAAATGGCCCGCCAAAAAACCTTGGCGTCGATTCCCTTGTTTTCGACGGAACCGCTCCAAAGGGAATATGCCGCCCTGAGGGAATATGCCGCCCCGAGGGAATATGTTGCCCTGGGGGAATATGCCGCCTATTTCGAAAAAAAGGACGAGAAAAAGGTCACAAGACGGAGTCGTCGGATCTTAACCGGTTTGACCGACCGTCATCAGGTTTTTTGACGGCAATATTTGCCTATTGGATGAAGTAAATCTAAAAAAAGAGATATTATCAAGGAATTAAAAGGATTCTTTTTTTGGCGCTCAAATTGCAATTTTCGTGGGCAACGCGCCTTTGGCGCCCCCGACAATCAGATTTCACTTTGCGAGGCTCCTAAAATGACGATGATCATAAAGAAAGACTGGCTTACTATCGGCGAAGTTTCCGATTTGACCGGCGTTCCTATCCACACCCTTCGTTATTGGGAAACTGAATTCAACGGATATTTCAGTCCTTTGAGAACGTCCGGCCGCCAGCGTCGCTATAACGAAGAGGCGGTGGACAGGGTCATTATGATCAAATCCCTTCTTAAGGAAGAAAAATACAGCATCGCCGGAGCCAAGCAGGTTTTGGACCGCCAGCTTCATCCTGAAGAGGCCGGGATCATGAGCAATTTCCAGGCCATGCTGGACAACAACGGCCAGACAGCCGCCGAACAGCTCCCGGTCGCGCCCATCGCCAACTGAGAAACTCCGTCCAAATACGAGCTTTTTCCCAAAAAAGGCGAATACTTTTCCGCAAATTTCTGCGGACGGAGCAAAATTCGTCTTTTCCGGTTCTTATTCAATCCGCCGACTGCGCCTTCTCCCCAAAAAGCGCTCGTTCGCGCGGTCGCTCTCTGCTTTGGCCGACGTTTTTAGACGCTCCTTTTGGCGTCGGTCGGCAGAGAGTCGCCCGCCCTGACCGGACACATAGTCCGCCATGGCCCGCCGACCGTCGCCAGGTCTCCCCATATCCTCATCTCGTCTTCCCGTCATGCTCCCTTTCGTCGTTCCTCCTTGTCGTTCTTCTCGTTATTCCCTTTTGTCGCTCCCTTCGCCGCTTTTTCCTTCCATTGTCCCGCTTGTCGCTCCCCTCGCCGTTTTTCCCTTTCATTGTTCCGCTTGTCGCTCCCTTCGCCGTGTTTCCCCTTCATTGTTCCGCTTGTCGCTCCCCTCGCCGTTCCCTTCGTCGTCTTCCTCGCCGCGCCCTTCGCCGTTCCCTTCGTCGTCTTCTTCGCCGCGCCCTTCGTCGTTCCCTTCGTCTTCTTCGTCTTCTTCGTCGCGCCCCTCGTCTTCAAACGATCACCGATATTTTCGAAGTTGAAGGAACCGCCGCTCGAAGATTCATCGCCCCCCTTCCTGACGGTCGCCAAAAAAAAACCGGCGACAAAACAAAACTAAGGCCATGCAGCATGATTTTTTTCGGTTAAAATGATGTCGTTCCTGACAACCCCAAGGAGGTTGTCATGGCATCTGGATATGGAATTCTCCCCACCCGGAAGAACGGGCGGAATTAGACTCCATCGTGAAAAAAGGCCGATAAGCCTCCCGGACAGTCATTCTGGCTCTCTTATTTTGTGACGTCAGCGACGAAGGACGCGGAAAAAAGAAGAATATCCAAATTAGTCGCGAACTGAACATCTAAAAAGAGAAACATCGGACATCTGAAAAAAAGATTTATGGAAGGCGGAATCTCCCTCC
>JAIRTO010000081.1 GCA_031254895.1 Deltaproteobacteria bacterium | reverse complement strand
GGAAATTACCAACGAGATGCTGCTCAAAAATCTCCGGCTCGTTGAGGGCGACTATCTAAAACGGGCAGCCATGCTGCTGTTTCACCAAGACCCGGAGAACTGGTTTTTCGGCGCGTATGTGAAAGTCGGATTCTTTACGAGTCCTGCCGACCTTCTCTACCATGACGATTTGCACGGTCCGCTCATCTCTATGGCGGACAAAGTGGAAGATGTGGTCTACACCAAATACTTCAAGGGGATCATCAGTTACAGGGGAATGCAGCGAATCGAAACTTTCCCCGTCCCCCGCGCCGCATTTCGCGAAGCGGTCTTAAACGCCCTAATACACGGCGACCACGGAGCGCACAACCCGATACACATACACATCTACCCGAATGAAGTGCTTATCTACAACAGCGGCGGGTTGCCGGAGAATTGGACGGCAGATGACCTGTTTGCGCGCCACGCGTCCATGCCGCGCAACCCGCTTGTCGCGGGAGCGTTCTTCTGCTCCGGCCAGATCGAAGCGTGGGGGCGCGGCATCGAGAAAATCACGAGCTCCTGCAAGGAGTGGGGCAAGCCCGAACCGTTCTACCGCATCCGCCCGAACGAGGTGATGATTGGCTTTAAAACCGGCGCCGACGCCGCAGAAAAAATCTTAGAAAAAGCCGGGGCAAGCGCCGTACAAATAAAAATTATCGAACTTATGCAAAGCAACCCCAAGATAAGCGCGAAGGCTATCGCGGGGGAGGTTGGAATTGCCCCGCGCAATGTGCAGGCCCACATCCGGTCACTCAAAGCGGCGGGTTTGGTCGAGCGAGTCGGGGCGGCAAAAGGCGGGCGCTGGCGCGTGAAATCAGACGGAAGCTGACCCTTGGCTGTGTATAATCATAAGGAGCGATTATGCCGATAGTTGAACGATTAGGAAATGCTCAAGGCGAACATCAACGTTATCTATCGGTATTGAACGGCGCTGATGAAGTTGCGTCTGACTTGATTGTGACGTTTAAACGCCTGGACTCGCGAGATGAGATTTGGTCAGGTTTGCAAGCGTCCCCTAAAACATCAATTGTCGCCGGACAAAAAATCGAAATCCCGAACCGTTCTTCCGCAATCGCCCGAACGAGGTGATGATTGGCTTAAACACCGATGAATAGATCGCAGAAAAAATCGTAAAAAAGATCATAAAAAGTATCGTAAAAAACATCGTAGAAAAGGTCGAGGAAAAAGTCGCGGCAAACGCTGTACAAATGAAAATCATCGAACTTATGCAAAGCAACCCCAAGATAAGCGCGAAAGCTATCGCGGGGGAGGTTGGAATTGCCCCGCGCCCGGACAATCGCGCGAGCAAAAAGAGGCGGCGAAAAAACTGGCCGACTCTTCCGTCCGAACCGCGCGCCGAGGACTTCGAAAAAAAAACCGTAAATTGTCGCGCTGTCGTAAACAGCCGTCAATTCGAGTCGGCAGCTATATTGACCAATAGCAAAAAGGCGCTAAATTCTCTTTCCGACTGTTCCCCGCGTCGGTGTTGTTGGTCGACTTTTTTTGGCTGGCGAAAGAGAAAAAACAACCGTCTTGAAGGAGGCGTTGGCCCGTGAACAAAAACTCTAATTCCCTCGGACGTTTCGTCGATGCGCAAGACGGAACGCATCAGAAGGCCCTTTCCGAAATAAGACAAGGACGCAAGCAAAGTCACTGGATGTGGTTCATTTTTCCTCAAGTCCAAGGTTTAGGTCTCAGTTCGACTTCGCAATTCTACGGTCTTCGAGGTCTCGCCGAGGCGACGGCCTATCTGGACCACGAAGTCTTGGGCGGCAGGCTTCGAGAAATAAGCCAGGCTCTGTTGGACTTGCCCGGCAGCGACGCTGTCGCCGTATTCGGCGGAATTGACTCTTTGAAGCTCAAATCTTCTATGACCATCTTCGCTTTGGCCGACAAAAATGAGGCCGGCCTTTTTCAACAAGTTCTCGACAAATTTTACCAAGGGCAAAAAGACGGGCAAACTTTGAAGATCCTTGGTTTTTCTTGATTTTTCTTCTTTTTTTTTGGCGGCCTGCATGTTTCCGAAAATCTGACCCAAAAGATCTTCTTTTTGGCCATGTCCAGATGCGTTTTTTTAGCCCAGCCAGGGCATTTTCTCTGTTCTCTTTCTATGTCTCAAGTCTTTTTCAGACCTGCCCAGAGCCAAACGGCGACGCTAGAGACCTGACTCTGTCGAAGCGGACAACCGCGAGACCATCCGTCGTCGCCTTCAGTTCTAGCTTCTCGCCTGCCGGCGGTCCGAAAGAACGCCGCTCGCCAGTTGGATGCCAAAAGGCCGAAGCTCCTTTTTGGGGCTTCGGCCTTTTATTGGATCAAGCGTCATAGACGGTTTGGACGGCGAAGAGGCCGTCGCAGCTTAAAAAGCGTCAAACCGGACGGGGCTGTTTTGGATAATCGGCGGCTGGCCTAGCCAATAAGCCCTTCCGCGTCTCAGTCCCAGATCTTCGGATCCGCGCCTATGCTGACGAGAAGGCTTTTGGGCAACGTGATGAACGGAAAACCGTCCGCTCTGGACATCCCGCCGTATTCGCCCAAAGTGACGGTTATCCCCTCGCTGTTCAAAACGGCTATTCCCATGGCCTCGAAAGCGGGCCGCGCGGCGTCCATGGCCGCAGGCAGAGGAATATCCTTGGACGAACAAGTGTACTGTTCGTCCATCTCGTAATACGAAGGAAGAGCGTCGAAGTCGTAGACCTCGCACCATCTTTGAACCAAGTTGGCCCAAAGCTTGGGCATGGCCGAAGAAACGTCCGGGAAGACGTCGGCCAGATCCATGATCTTGTCCCCGGCGACGTCAATGTTGACGGCGCGGTGCACCGTCGAAGGATGAGCGGATCCGAAGATGTAATAAAAAGTCTCGGTCAGAATGGACAGGCGAGGAGGCGATGGCGCGGACGTGGGCGAAGCCGCGCTAAAGTTGCTGGAAATTTCGGAACCGCGTTCCCCCGTCTCTCCCGAACAGATTTCCGGCTCAATTTCCAGATTCCGCTGAACGACGTCGGTCAAGATCTCGAGGGCTTCCTTCTGCAGAAGAACGTCCGCAGCCTCGACCCCCGTCGAGAACGGATAAGTGACGCTGACGGAGGCGACCACTTTAGGGCAACTCTGATCAGGATAGCCAGACCGCAAGACGGTGTAGCTCAGATTGGACAAGTTGTCGGCGATGGTCGGCGTCGCGGTCTTAAGATCAACGTCGGCGAAAGCGCCGGCGCCGACGAAAAGCATCCATACGGCCGACATGACGATCAGACATGTTTTTTTCACGATAGTCTCCTTGATGACGGAAAAGACCTGAAAAGTTGCGGAGGAAAAAATTTTTGTCTCCGAAGGACTGCGAATCCCGCCGAGTGGAACTCGCGCTTCATGAAGCTGCGGACCGCCAGGCGGGGCAGTCCAAAGTGGGCGCCGACAGGCTCCGCTAAAAAGCTTGACAAGCGCCAATCGCCAAAAACTAAAAAAGCGAAATCCGCGAGATCGAAACGACGCGCCTCTTCGCGGATAGGCGCGATGGAGAAATCGCGCCTAAAAAACGGAGAAAAGCGCGATATGAGGTCATGAATTGCCGTTTTGCGCCAAATTGGTTTTCGAAGACGCCCTTATCGGAAAAGAAGGGTTCGCGTCAAACCTTTGTCCAAGGCGCGATATAAATATCGCGCCGCCAGCGACGAATAGGGTTTCCACGCGGCGCATCGTCGTCGAACGGCATCTGGTTGGACATTGCGCGTATTGTATAGCCATATATAAGACCGCAAAAAAGCGCCGTCTTCAAACGGGAGCACATCCAGGCGGTTCAGCATGAAGATTAAATACATCTTGGCCGACCAATCGCCAATCCCAGGCAATTTGGTCAGGCGTTCGATCACTTCCTCATCTGAAAGCCGAGTCAGCGCGGCGAAGAAATCGGGGCTCTTCGACGCATAGTCGGCCAGTCCGAGAATGTGCCGCGCTTTGTACTTTGAGAGCCCTATTTTGCGCATCTGCTCAACCGACAATCGAGAAACGACGTCAGGCGCGACAACGCCGCCGCACAGCAAGCTCATTCGGGCTGAAAGGACGTCGGCGACCTTGTTGGAGAGCATTTGACCTATTATCGTCTCCGCCATGAACAGAAAAGGGTCGTCAGGCAGCACGTAGACGAGTTCGCCGATTTCGTCGACCACATATTTGAAGTCGGGGTCTTTCCTGACGAGATATTTTATTTCCGGCGACGAGGCGGAAAAGCGGCAGATTCTTTTCTTCTGAAATATTTTTTTCATGCTTTCTCCGCTTCGCCCATTTTTTAAGTTAGCCGGCTTTTCGGATCGGAAAAAGGCCATCTATCAAAGGGATATTTTCCTTCTCCGACATGAAGGAAAAACCGCATTTCGCCGACAAATCAAGAGAGCCTCGAGCGTGGCGGTTTTCCGTGACGTAGTCGCCATAAACGTCCAATCCTATGGTAAAGCGCTTGAGAATGGCTCTCATGCTTTCGAGACTGTCATCGACGCCGATCCAACGGCGATTCAATTCAAACGCCGCGCCCAAGGTCGTGCCGCTTCCGGCGAAGCAATCTAGAACAATGTCCTTGGGGTTCGAAGAAGCGCCAACGATCATCTTGAGCATATCGAAATTCTTCTCTGTTGGATAGCCTGTCGTTTTTTGCGCTTGATTCGCGGAATCGCGGAATCCGAGCCAAATATCTTGAAAAGGCGTTCCCTTGTCCGGCTCGCAAAACACTATGCGACGAGGGTTGCCAGTCGGACTCCAATAGATTTCTCCTCTCGCGTCAAATTCGTCAAGTTTGTCAGGCGCGTGCTGCCAATGCTTTCCCTTGGGCGGCCTTTTTCCGCGCCACTCTTTTCCCGTTTCGCCGTTTCTGACGCCGGGAGCATGGATTGGCGTTTTTTTATACCTGCGTCCCGTCTTTTCGTCGATGTACGGATATTGCTCAACCATTCCGTCGTACGCCCATGGCGCGAAAGGTCTATTCCAAACATAGTTCGCCGTTTTCGAGTAGAACATAATATAGTCGGAAATATGGCCATACGCGTTTTTCGCAAAATTTTTCGCGCTGCATTTTTTTCGGGTGATGAACGCTCGGCAATTCTTTTCTCCGAAAACTTCATCCATAATCACTTTCATGACAAAAGCCATATGGCCGTCAAGATGAAGATAAATCGACCCGTCCTCGGCCAGCAATTCGCGCATGACGATTAAGCGCTCGCGCAGAAATTCGACGTACTCGGCGCCGCCTAAACAATCGCTGTAGGCGTGTTCCTGATTGCGGTTCACGAAGTTTGAAGCCGTCGCGAATGGCGGGTCTATATATATCAGTCTAACGGCGCCCTTATGTCCATTATCCAGCATATATAGAAGGGCTCTGAGGTTGTCGCCGAAATAGAGCCTATTGTCGTCGTCTCCGTTGACCGTTTTGGCCAAGGAAAACGGCGAGTAGGCTTGACTGAGAACATCCGCCGTTTCCAACTTCCCGTCATAAACTATTCGCAGCGGTTTCTTTTGACGGACGGCCTTGTCTTTCGGGGGAATGCCCGTGGCCATGCTTGCTCTCCTTTGAGCCAGCTTTCCGTCAAAGGGGCGGCTCATGATCGCGCAATCGCTCCAAACCAAAAATTGCTTGTCTGTAGGAACCAGGACGTCGAAACCCTCCAAATCTCCAGGTTTGCTAATTTTTGTTGAATCAGGTCAAAGAACTTTTCGGTCAAATCATGGCCAATTTTTCCTCTGTCCTTAGGCTCCAAGAAAGACGGAGCGCCTTGTTCAGCCGCGCTTACGTTCGTGGCGCCGGAGCGAAATCCAGGTGCGCGCATCTCTTCTATCGAAGGCCAGGGGGCGTCTGAGACCGGCCATAAGGCGTCAGGACTGAAATGGGCGGGCCGCCGGCTCTCAGCCCGGGAAAAAGATATCGACCTTTGCCGGCATAATAGCTCAGATCAGTCATGTTTTCAACGACTTGTCAAGTCAAGGGAACTTAGGCGAATCCGCTTCATCTTCTCTTTTTCCGCCGGAATGCGCCGCTCGGATTTGTCGAAGCCGATCTTTAGGGATCATTCCGCAGGCCTTTGTTCGCCGGGTCGAACAAACGGGTTGAACCAACGGGTCGAACTATGACGTCTAGCGCGATCGCCAGGTCGATTCGACGACCGCGCGTCCGTCGCGGCGGTTCATGGCTTTCGATAGGGTTTCCCGCGTCAGCGGGAGCCGTCTGGCTGACCCTGTCAGCGAGAACTCCCGGACTTGGGGGCGCCTCTCAAATCCGCGCGGAAGTCATGAAGAACTCGGCCCGTCGACGCCGCGTTACGAGGAATCTGACCGCCATATTGAAGATATCTTTGGGCGGCTTACGCCGCTCCTCTGGCTCCGGTTTTCCGCCAAGCCTACCAAACCTCCCAAGCCTCCAAAACCTCCAAAACCTTCAAAACCTCGAAACCTGTAGTCAAACCTCAGCAATTTGAGGCCGTCGGAGACGACGCGCAAAGGCAACCCCTCCCCGTCCTGTTGTTTGGTCGGAGAGACGGACGGCCTCAGGCTCTTCTAGAAAATGTTCGTCAGAGCCACATGAGGGCATCGCCTTTTCGAAAGTTTAATATGCCGTCATTCCTGCCGTCCTTCGCGTCTGCCGTCCGCTGATTTTAATGGTGCTTCGGCGGACAAAAAAAAACCGAAAGTCCCGATTTTTCAGGACTTTCGGTTCATTTCGGCTTTTGCCGGCCCAGCGTTGGCCGGGGCAGAGGAATAGAATATCGGCGATAACAGGCTGATTTTAAGGCTATGTTTTTTAAAAACAATGTCTTGACGCCGACATTATTGCCGTCAAATTTAGACAGTTCAGACCTGTTCCAAAAAAAAACCGGAAGCTGCTCCTCTTCGCAGGCGGCCGCTTTGTTTCTGATGTTTTAGACGGCGAGCGCGACGTCCATGAGTTTGTCCGAAATGAGGCGAGGGTTGAAGAAGAAGCCTGAAGCCCGGTCGGCGCCGGCCCCGCCGGGGCCTCGTCCATCCGGATCGACCCTAAGAGTCTTCCGCGCCGAGATCGAGGCGGAACGGTCGTTCAAGAGCGGCCCGGCCAAGAAGTCAGGCGGATCACGCTTTCGTGACGCTTGGGTTCGGTCGGCGACCCCTCGCTCGGTCATATCTTGTCCGGCTCCGCGTCGGTCGACGCTTCCCGGTCAAGTTCCTTTTCGGCCGGAGTTTTCTCGGCCGGCTCCTCCCTGGCCGACAGGAACGCTTTGAGCAGAACCGTGCCCAGGACGACGAAGCCGCCGACGATGGTCCAGAACCCCGGGACTTCTTGCAGAAACAAAAAAGTCCAGGTCGGATTCAAAAGGGGTTCTATGGCCGGGATGAGGGCCGCCTCCAGAGCCGTGACCTGCTTTATGGCCAACAGATAGAAGATATACCCCAGCCCCAAGGAAATCAAAGCCAGAGCCGCCACTTGGCCGACGTCCCTCAAGGCGAAGGAAGGAACCGAAATCATGAAGGGAAAGCAGTAGATCACCGTGATGAAATTGCCCAGAACCAAGCCGGACAAAGGCATGCCGTCGGCGCCGCGCTTTTTTAGGAGCATGACCACCATGCCCCAGGCGAAGCCGCCGCCCATGCCGGCCAAAAGGCCCAAAAGATCGTTGCGGCCGCCGGAGACCTCCAGATCGTTCATGAAGAACAGGCTCATGCCGCCGGCCATGACGGCCACGAAGAGCCAGTCCTTGGCCGGAGTCCTCTCCTTCAGGACGATCGGAGCCAGGAAGGCGATGTAGATCGGGGCGGTGTACTGCATCAGGATGGCGTTGGCGGCGGTGGTCAGTTTGACGGAGACGGCGAAAAGGCAGCCGAAGACGGAATAGAACAAGGCCACCAGCAAGTTGGCGCGGGACCAGTCGAAGGAAAAGCTCCGGGGATAGACGAACTGGAAGCAGAACCACAAGAAGAAGGCGCTGACGAGGGAACGCCACCCGGCGATGGCCCAGGAGTTCCAACTGACCGATTTGATCAAAAGACTTGAAGTGCTCCAGATCACGGGAGCCAGAATCAGAAAGAAGATGCTGGTGCGCTTGGAGATGGCCATGAGAGCTCCCCGAAATGGTCGGCGGCCCTTTGTCCGAAAGGAGCCGCCGAATCTGGCGAAAAAAAACCTGAGCGGCTCTGAGCCTCAGCCGGCCGGCGATCGGCCTCGAGGTCAACCGGAAGACGGCCGAAAAGCGACCGAACGCCGACCGCGAGAACGGCCGAAGGGACGGCCGAAAGGCCGACCTTCGGCCGTTCCTCGTTATCCCCCAGTCGGACATCCGCCTGGCCTCCGGTTCTGGCTTGGACGGCCTATTCCTGGCCCGAAAAGACGGTTGGCTCTCACTCCGAGCTGAGGGGGACTCCGTACTTGTCTTCGGCTTCGTTGACGATCTCCCGAATCTTCTTCCTCGCCTCCAAAGGCAGCTCGGGCGGCCGGTAGTTCAGGCGTATGTCCTTCATCATCTCCTCGGCCCGCTGACTCATGGAGGTGGCTCCTCGCTCCTCCCAGCGGTTGCGCATGTTGCGGTCGATAAGCTTGGGCGACGACTGGATCTTCCGGTTCTTGAACGTGTCCTTGTGGCTCAGAAAGTTCTTGGCGCAGCCGACCTCGCGGATGATGTCCACGCTCAGCGTCTCGTCGGTCACGGGTATGCCGGCCACGGTGTACTTGACCATGTCGGCCACGTCGGCGTCCATCAGCAGTTGGTTGAAATCGAAAGTCACCCCCATGTCCAGCATTCCCAGACCGTAGATGAGGTTGGCGCCTGCCAACGCCGGGGTCAGGGCGGTGAGGGTCTTTTCGATCCCGCTTTGGACGTCGTTGATCTTGCTGTCAGCCTACCCGCCGGCGACCCAGCTGGGCAAGAGATAGTATCTGGCCAGAGCGGCCACGGCGGCGCTGATCATGCCCAGTTCTGGGGACCCGACCGTGGCCGTGGCCGTGCGCATGTTCATGGCCGTGGTGGAGCTGCCGTAGACCACCGGCGCTCCCCGCTTGGTCAGCTGGGCCAAAGTCACGCCGGTCAGGACCTCGGCGTTGTGGGTGACCAGGGTTCCGGCCAGGTTGATGGGCGAGGAGGCCCCGCTCATGGCCATGGAGAGCACGTTGACGGTCGCCCCGCGCTTGGCCGAGGCCATGATGATGTCGCAGGATTCCTCCACCAGCTGCAAGGGACTGACCGGACAGGTGATGAAGGACACCTGACATCTTTCCTTCAACTCTTCCGGACCTCCGGCCGCCGCTTCCGCCATCCGCATGATGTACTCGACCATGTCCCCGGTGTCGGGTCCCCCGAAGATGTGCTTGGTGGTGTTCAGGAGCATGGCCTCGAAGTTGTGCAGGGCCGACACCTTCTCCGGCTTGTCCTGGCTGCCCATGGCCTTTTCCATGACGTCGACGGCGTCCAGACAGTCGACCACTCTGGAGGCCAGCTCCAGATCCTTTTTGGTGGTGCCGCGCAACTCCTTGGTGTCGAGATCGGTTATCTTGATGCCTTCCCCGAAGTTGGTGAAATGGACCCGCCGCCCTTCCAGAACCACGTCCCGATCCGGGGTTCGGCCGGCCAGGCACAGCTTGGCCGGGGCGCTCCGGACGGCTTCCTCCACGACGTGGGGAGGAATCTTGACGATCAGGTTCTTGTCGATGGAGCAGCCGGCTTGACTGAATCTTTCCCGGGCTTCGGCCGAATGG
>JAIRTO010000034.1 GCA_031254895.1 Deltaproteobacteria bacterium | reverse complement strand
AAACGCTGACAATCGAAGCTGGATTTCTAGCGTCTAACCTGTCAAAGCGCCGTTTGTCGGCGCCGAAAAACCTCACATCGAAGCTGTCTGCATGCAGAAAACCCGAAGATGAAAAATTTCATCAAATATTTAGCATATTCAAAAATATTTTACACAAAATGATTAAATATGTCAAGACAGTTGATCATAATATTTTCAACCAAAAAAAAATCCAAAGTCATCGCGGCGGAACGCTCCCTCGCAACTTTTGTCTGAACAGGCGTTTTGCCTTGGCTTGTCCGCGACGGCCAATTTCATTGTCTTTATGGCCGGGATATTGAAGATCACGCCAAAAGGAACCACCTGACCGTCTGGCGCATGAGCTTTTCGGCCGACGTCGAAGAGCGATTTCTTCGACGCCGGAAACTGAACTGTTCCGCGTCAAGCGCGGAGGCCACATCCTTTCGGAACGAAGCGTCGGCCGACGGTTCGTCTCTCCTCATTTTCACGGCGGTTCAACAACGAAGCCCCGCCATGACTCCGCGTAATCCAAAAAAAGGGCGAGCGACATATGTTTTTCCGAAAAAAACAAAATTTGAAGGTGGCCGTTTCCGTTACGCCAAGGAGAGAAAGACGTCGAGAGGTTTCGCAAAGCCTTTTCGGTCTGCGGTCGAGATAATTTGTTCGCCCCGTCAAACCGACCAAAACCGAGTCGACTTTTCCCATCGAACGCCCTCACGTCGGAAATATCTTGGACAAGAATTTCAAGCGCAAATTTTCGGCGTCTGCGGCGGATTCGGCCAAAGCCGATTTTCTGACTCTAGTCGAACCGCGACCGGTTCTGGCCGTATCGGGCAAGATATAGCTGGAGACAGAGGGCTTCCGCCAGTTTTGTTCGGCGAACGGTCGGCTCAGGGAAAGACCTTGAACATCCGTCTTCCGGTTTCTAAAGTCGGAAAGGAAATTGAGCCAATCCTTCAGGATGGCGTTTCTATTTAGTTGGGACGAATTCGGCCCGAAGACTTCGATTAGGCTTCTGACCCCTTGAACGAAAATGTCGGCCAGTTCAGAAAAACTTTCGTCCTCCGGGTTGAGCCCAGGCACGTCAGGCCAATCAAGAAAACGAAGAGAGGCTTCCAAAGAGACGTATTTGTTCAAATCAATTCCATTGTCATTATTGTCGTTATCCATATGACACCTATTAAAATGTATAAAATAATAATTATATTTTATAAGAAACAACTTTACTTAAATTAAATTCAGAGATAAATTCGAAAAACTTCTCAAACAAGAAAATTAAAGTTAAGTTGTTTCTTGACAAGTCTTTGGATAAAGAAAATTATGTTAATTAACATAAGGGGTCAATCATGGAAGTCAATTGACCCCTTATTCTGCTCCGTCTTCTTATTTTAAAAGGACAAGGACAACTTTAAGCTGCCGACGAAAGCCCTGCGGCGGCCCATAAATCCTTCCGCGCCGATCATGAAGGAGAGGGGGTTAGGTCCGGGACGCAAGTAAGTCAAAGTCAATTCGCCCAGAGCGGAGCCGCCCATCAGATCGATGGTTTTGATCCGGTAGCCCTGAGTCGACGACTTTATCCTGCCCCCGAATTCGTATTCATAGCCCAGACCGGCCTGCAGACGGAATTTTTCGGCGATGTTGAAGGCATATCTGCCGCCGACTCTGGCCAAATGGGAAACCGCCGGCTCGAATTCCACCGGAGTGTTCAAATCGACGATCGCCCGGGAGCCTTGCAGGTAAGTGTAGGCATAGCGGGCGTACACGTCGGCCACGTTTCCGTTGGCCAGGGCGTAATAACCGCCGACGCCGAGATGTCCGGCCGCATACATGCTGGAGACGTCCATTTTGGCCTGGTTTTGGCTGTTCTGAAAATCATCGCTGGTGAAGTCCTGATGAAGACGACCGCCCCTCACGCTGGCGTCCAGATAAAAAGCGAGAGGGTCGTTCGAATCGAACTCGAAGCGAGCCGTGGCTCCGAGGCCCAAACGCCTCAGATCGCCTTTGCCCCGCAACTGCCGATCGGTCAGACGAGTCGTCGTCTCAAAATCGCCTGTGGCCATCTCGACGAAGCCGCCCATGGTCAGAGCCCCGGATTCCAGAAAGGAAGTGCAGTTGAGGCCCATAAGGCCCATATAGCTGTCGACGTCATAGCGGCTTCCGCTTCTCCCGACGCTGTTCCGGCCGGCCCTGGCCGCGAAGAAGGCCGCTGGACAAGGAGTAAGGAGATGAGTGGACAGAGTCGAATTCAAAAGTTCGCTGGAAATGACGTCGAATCCCTGAGAGACGAAGGACAAGCCGGCTGAACGGCTCTCGGAGAGAGATTCCATCTGAGGGTTGGATCTGACGCTCCTCAAGGTCGCCGTCAGTCTAGACTTGTCGCTGGCCGTCAAAGCGAGACCGAAATCCATCAGAAGATTGACTCCTGAACGGCCGGCGACGGCTGACTGGTTGAAATTATGCTCAACTGTTTCGGCTTCCATTAGAACGACGGAGTATCCCACTGACGGCACGTCGCCGTTCAAAAAATCAATGGATTCGATGACGGAGGAACGGCTGACTTTGTCCCACAACTCGACAGTTTTCGCCTGGATGACTGTCGAACCGCTCGCGGCGGCCGGATCCAACAAAAAGCGATAACGCTCGAAATTGCCTAATGTCTCGGACAATTGGACGCCGCCGGCAGCCGGCGAGACGACTTGCAGGATATTTCCGGAAAAATCGTCGGCTTGAGCATTTTGCGCCCCCACGATTCTTCCGCCTCGGACGGTTGTGGCCCTGACGTCGCCGATAAGAGTGACTTTATTGCGCACGGCCGTAGTCTCCACGGCATTTTGCGCGTAGCCGCCAAAAATGGATAATTCAAGTTGACTGTCTTTGACGATCACTTCGTTGTCGTCGGCATGGCCCGATCTGGTCGGGCAGCCCGCCTCGTCGCCTCTGCAAACGTCGAAATAAACGTGCCCGCCATAGACGTTCTTCGCCTGGCTGGCGACGAAAACGACGGTGTTGCCGCTGGCCGCGGCGGAGCCGTGGCCGAAAATTTGGACCGACCCGCCGAAGACCTCCACCCCTTCAGAGTTCATCCGCACATCGGCGTTTTTGACCAGCACCGCATTCCCCAGGCTCGAAAGAGAAACTCCATTGACTCTTTCGTTTCCGACATACGGACCCGAGCCGGCGCCGCTCAAGCCGCCGTAGAGAGACGAAACCTGAACTTTGTCCGCGAACTGGGCCAAGACCTTGTTGCCGGAGACGGAGCCGGTTATTCCGTCATCTTTGGAATCGAAAAGACCGCCGACGACGAAATGGGGCAACTCGTCCTTCAGCGTGACCGTGTTGCCGTCTCTTGAGGACAGGGAAGTGAAGACGGGCAATTTGGTGAGAAAATTCACCT
>JAIRTO010000016.1 GCA_031254895.1 Deltaproteobacteria bacterium | reverse complement strand
TTTTCATTCGAAAACCAGTCATGATCCGCGATGGATAAATCCGCTTCCATGACTGTCTATAACAGGCTACACGGAATTAAGCCGTTTGTCAAAAGATGAAAGGCTCCAAAATTTATTTTTTTTCAGAAATCGGGAAGAGAAGATTCAAGCATAATGCCTCCCTCTATTATCTAAATTTTATTATGAATATGACAAGCTTTGCTGCAATAAAAATACATCTTCCATACCTGTAAAAATGCCTAAAGACATGTTTATATATATATATATATTACAAAACAAATTAATGTATATACAATTGTTGTCCATTTTTTTTAGCGACAACTCGAAAGTCGATAGTAGCGTCAAGCATTTTTGGCGGCAAAAGAGCAAGATTTCCGCGTGACGGTTTTTTTCCATTTTGCTGACGCTTTGTCTCTAAGGAAAAAACTTGACTTCCGCCTAAAAAAGCTGTTAAGTTGCCAATTATTGAAGAAGTCCGGACTTGCGGTTCCCGCCTCAGGGTTTCAATTTGAGGCCGCCAAAAAAGATAGAACTAAGCCCAGAACGAACTATTGTTCAATCAATGACTCAGCCGCAGATCCTTTGGAAAGCGCTGATTATTACCGTCCGTCTGGTCATGTTTTTACCATTTCTTTCTTTGAATTTTTACGGCTTGTTCCGCCAGGCCGCTCTCCATCAATTTCCTGTGCAGAAACATGGCGGCCCTTTGGCCCGGCTCAAAAAAAAACCGAAGTTCCGCCATCTCCATCGAGGAGGAATAACCTGTGAGCAGAGACGAAAAACGATTCTACCGTTGGCCGACTCGTCTGGACGCGCTCATGGACCATTCCTTCAAACATGGTTTTCTCTATTTTTTGTCCAATCGAAGCAGAATTTCGAGAATATGGCGCGACGTCGTCGGCGAAAAAGTGGTCGCCCACACCAACATCAAGTCCTTTGAAATGGGACGTCTGGAGATAGACGTCGACGGCCCGGCCTACTTGGAACGCTATAGATATTCCGTGAAAGAATGGATCAAGAGAATCAACGTCGAGTTCGGCGACGAGATGGTCACCGAAATAAAACTGAAGGTCGGCTCGACGAAAAAGGACTAGAAGAAGAGCCTGCTCCTTTTCTCCCGGCCTTGGACGCCCAGTCTGAAGGCCAGCCCCTGCTTTTCCTGTCCACGAGGTTTTCCTAAGGCCGCGCCTGTCCATATTTCCTCATCCATTCAAGACATAATCATGTCCGGCCAACATTATCGCGAAATCATAAACTTCTCTATTTCGCCTAAAAACGTCAATTCAAAATAGCCTTTCATCATTTTTTTTCGCTGAAAAACAAAATGAAGTCAAAAAATAATAAAATTATTTTAACATAAAAATGCATATAATCAAATAAATCAATTATAAGCATAAACTCCCGCGTCAAGGCGATGCCCTCATGAGCCATAAATCCAAAATATTGACGTTTATCCTTTTGTTGGCCTGTCTTCAATTCTGCCCCTTATGTCTGGGCGAGGGATTTGCAGCTTCTCAGCCGGACAACGGACGGAGCGAGCCGCCCAAGTCTCTTGAACCGAGACCTGACGACTGGCGTCCAGTCAAGGGCGCGAACGGCTTATACGGCTACTTCGACTCGGACGGAGAAATGAGGATTGAACCGAAGTTTCAGGCGGCCAATCATTTCATGTCGAACGGCAAGGCCTGGGTCATGGTCGGCGGAAAATACGGCGTCATCGACCGCAATGGCAATTTCGACGTCGAGCCGATCTTCGAAAAAGTCAGGGCGCCAGCCAAGAACGGCTTGTCCGCCGCCCAAAAGGGCGATCTTTGGGGCTACGTCGACCTGCAAGGGCGGTTCGCGATCGAGCCGAAATTCAGCTTCGCCGACACCTTCGACGATTTCGGTCTGGCCAGGGTCATCCAAAAGGGAGGATACCATTTCATCGACGAAAAAGGTCAAAGGGCTTTCGACGGCGACTTCGCCGAAGCGACAAATTTTGGTCCCGAAAATTTGGCTCTGGTCAGAGCGTCGTCTTCCGCCGGGCCTAATTCCGGCGAAGAAGGCAAAGGACTATTGGACTTCATCGACCGAACCAAAGGACTATTGGGCTTCATCGACCGAACAGGACGCTTCGTCGTCGAACCGGTTCACCAAACGCTCGAACCCTTCAAAAACGGTTTGGCCTTAGCCTCAGTGGACGGAAAGATTTTCGGCTATCTAAACCTCCAAGGTTCTTGGGCCATAGAACCGCAATTTAGGGCGGCGAGTTCTTTCGCAATTCCGGCGCTGGCGTCGGCCATGGACGAAGAGTCCGCCTTGTGGGGCTATATTGACCGGCAAGGGAACTGGGTCATTGAACCGCAGTTCCGGACGCCTTCCGATTTTTCTCCAAACGGCTTGGCCGCCGTTGCGGACGAATCGGGACGGTGCGGCTTGATGGATCCGGCCGGGAGATGGGTCCTGAAACCGGCCTTCAAGTTCATTTCTTACTTTTCTCCCCTCGGTCTGGCGCCGGCGAAGGGCGACAACGAATTATACGGCTTCATCAATTCTACCGGCAGATGGGTCATAGAACCAGCTTTCCGGTTCGTCGCGGGTTTTTCCTACGAAGGCCTGGCCGCCGCCGAGAACGAGGACGGCTTATGGGGCTATATAGACGTCGAAGGGAGATGGGCCATACCGCCTCGCTATAAAATGACCTTCCCCTTCACTCCCGAGTCATGGGACGCATATCCTTGGCTCATGCCCTTCGATTATTGCCCTCCCGGCCTGGCTGCCGTCATCGAAGAAGACAAACGACTTATTTGCCTCAACGAGCGGGGAGAAAACAGAGTCCCCATCGGCTGGGACAAGGCCAAGGATTCGGAAACGCAAAATATTCGGTAGTGAGAAGAGAACGCGAGAAGAGAACGCGAGAAAAGAAAGATGGAATGGACTGTCCGGAGGCTTTGACTGAAAGGATGCGAAAAAAAGAAAAAGAAGCCCGCCAATGAATCGGCGAGTCAGTTGATTCAACGCTAAAGTCGCCAGAGAGCAAGTCGCCTTGTTGAACCGCGAAGGCAGGCTTCAAGTTTTTATGTTCTTTTTGGCCTATTTTTTGACTTTTTGACTTGTTGACTTGTTGACTTATTGATGAAACGGAGACCCTAAGGAATCCAGGCCAAAAGGGCGTCACATAAAAATCTGAAGGCCAACCCGCCTATTTTCCCTTTCTCGGCCAGTTTAACGGAAAAAAGACTGTTTCCGGCGCGAGGCCAAGAGAAGCCAGGCGGATGTTTCGCCAAAAGATTTAAAGCCACAAAATGCCTAAAGCGAAAATCCGGCGAAAAGGCCGTTCCGCCTGGCCTCCGCATATGGCCTAAACATTTTTGGCTGGACGACTTGGCCATCGACGGCTCTCGAAGCCGTCGATGGCGGAGCGGTCAGTTGCAGATCTGACAGGAGTTGGTGTCGCAGGTCAGAAGACTGTTGTCCAAAGCGGGAGCCCCGTCTTTCCAAAAGGGAGAAAGATCCCTAAGTTTCGAGATGACCGCCGGGAAGATCTCCAAAGCCTTGTCGATCTCGGCGTCGGTGTTGGCGGTGGACAAGGACAGGCGGATGGAGCCGTGGGCCGCCGTGAAGGGCACTCCCATGGCCCTAAGGACGTGGGACGGCTCCAGAGAGCCGGAAGTGCAGGCCGAGCCGGAGGAAGCGCAAATGCCGGCATGAGACAGATGAAAGAGAATGGACTCGCCTTCCACGTACTCGAAACTGACGTTGGAGGTGTTCGGCAGACGAAGCTCCCTGTCTCCGTTGACTATGGTGGAAGGTATCTTTAAAAGCCCTTCCTCCAGACGATCGCGCATGGCTTTAACCCGGCCGTTTTCCTCCGGGAGATTCTTTTCGGACAGCTCGGCGGCCGCGCCCACCCCGACGATGTACGGCACGTTCTCGGTGCCTCCGCGCCGACCGTTTTCCTGATGACCGCCGATCATGAAAGGCGCGAATTTTAAGCCGTGGCGGACGTAAAGAGCGCCGATCCCTTTCGGGGCATGGAGCTTGTGCCCGGAAAGAGAAAGCATGTCGATGCAGGTTTCCTTGAGGTTTATGGGGATCTTGCCGACGGCCTGGACGGCGTCGGTATGAAAGACGATGCCCTTTTCCCGGCACAGAGCGGCCGTTTCGACGATGGGGAACAGAACCCCGGTCTCGTTGTTGGCCCAAAGCAAGCTGACCAGAGCCGTATCCGGAGTCAAGGCCGCTTTCAGCTCGTCAAAATCCAAAAGACCGCGCCGATCGACCCCGATTTCCGTCACTTTGTAGCCCTGGCGGGCTAGGAAGGCGGCGTTGTTGATGATGGCCGAATGCTCCACCTTGCTGGTCACCAGATGGCGTTTGTCCGGCTGAGTGCGCAGGGCGGACCAAAGGGCGGTGTTGTCGCTCTCCGTGCCGCAGGAGGTGTAGACTATCTCATGAGGTTCGCAGCCCAGAAGAGAAGCCAGGCTCAAACGCGCCCGGCGAAGGGCGGCGGCCACGTCGCCGCCCTTGTGATGCATGCTCGAGGGATTGCCGTACTCCTCTTTGAAAAAAGGCAGCATCGCCTCCAAAACCTCGGGAGCCACTTTGGTGGTGGCGTTGTTGTCCAAATAAATGGTTTCCATTAAAAGACCCTTCTTGCGCTTGGGTTAGCCGCCCTCTTTTCGGGGCGGGACGGGCGGGAGCAAGCGGCGACGCCGCTCCCGGCGGTTGACGGGCCTCAGGAGCGCTGCTCCTTGACCACTATCTGAGGATCGACCAAGGCGCGCAATTTTTCGGTGACGAAATCGGAAAGAGTGCGCTTGGAGGACGGACAGCTGGAACATGAGCCTTTGAGGGCCACCACCACCTCGTCGCCGTCCACGTCGACGAGCTCGATGTCTCCGCCGTCTTGCATGAGAGCTGGAGCTATTTGGGTGTTGATGACCTCTTCAATGAGCTTGATCCGTTTCAAAGCGGTCATGCGAGGCGCCACAGCCGTCTTCTCGCCTGAACCGTTGCCGGATGACTTTTTGAGCAGGCGACCTAGAATGGCTTCGAGCTTAGGGACGCATTTGCCGCATCCGCCGCCGGCTTTGGTGAATTGGGTTATTTCTTCGACCGTGGTCAAACGATTCGTTTTGACCACTCGCTCTATCTCTTCCTCAGTGACCCCAAAACACTGGCAGACCACTTCGCTGCTCAGAGCTCTGGGCGGCAAGCCGCGATAATTGGCGACGGCGGCCTCCAAAGCTTCCTGCCCCATGACCGAACAATGCATCTTTTCTCTGGGCAGACCGCCCAGGAAATCGGCGATGTCTTGATTCGTCAGGTTAAGAGCGTCATCCAGGGTCTTTCCTTTTATCATCTCCGTCAACGCCGACGACGAAGCGATGGCGCTGGCGCAACCAAAAGTCTGAAACTTGGCGTCCTCTATGAGATCCTTGTCTTTGTCCACCTGAATGGTCAGGCGCAGGGCGTCGCCGCAGGAAAGCGAGCCCACCTGCCCTTCTCCGTCGATGCGGGCGACTACTCCCACATTTCTGGGGTTTTCAAAATGATCCATGACGCGATCCGTGTATTCCCACATCTTAAAGGCTCCTTGCCGCCCATACCTGGCCGGACCGGGCGAACTGTCCGCCCGGTCCGGCGAAACGCGAGACGGGCGTCTATACAGAAAAAAAACGGCGCTTTTGGCGAAACGGCCGAAGACTGCCTCGGCAAAAGCGGCGGCCAGACTCGAAATATTTTAAACTGAAGAAAAATGCGCTATGATGACGGCATATTATGACGGCATCCGAAGCCTTCTCTTCTCGCGGAAGCGAACACGAGCTTTTCCTGGCCAAAAAAGGCGAGACGGAAAGCGCAAAGTCCTTCTTCAAGGACGTCCGGAGAGTGTTCAAGCCGACGAGATCCGGTCAGTTCATGACCGAAATAAGGCCCTCTACTAAGGTAATTACGCAAATTCCCTTGTCAAGTTTTTGCGAGCCGAAAAAAACCGCCGACAAAACTTCAAACGCCGAACTCCCTGGCAAGTCTTAGAGATTTTACAGCCCGACTTGAAAAAAGTCAAAAAGTTCGCGCCTTGAGATTTGAGGATAGAGACCGGCCGCCGGCGGCTCCGGTCGTCCAAATCGTCGATCCGCCGGCCGGCTGGCCGAGAAAGCCTGGCCCGCCGCCAAAGTCGGCGTCAGCCGGGCGAGCTGTTTAGCCCAGCCGCAGTCTGTTCCGTCCACAGCCGGGCTAGGCGAAATTGTCCAAATCGGAGCCGAAGAACCGGACGCCGATCATCTAACGCGCCGGTCATCGAACGAGCTGATTGTCTAACGCGCCGTCCATAGAACGAGCTGATCATCGAACGCGCCGTTCATCGAGCGAGCTGAGCATCTAACGCGCCGTTCAACGAGCGCCTTGTCATCGAACGCTGCCGAACACGGAGAAAAAAACGCTCTGCAACAAAAAACTTCCTAACTTCGCCTGGGAATAGTCAGGCCGAGAATCGTCGTCGCAATCTTGCGCCATAAGTTTTGCTTTCCCATCTGCGGCCAAACCTCAGCCATCGCCGCGACCCGAAAAGGCCGGCCGGCCTTCGCCGTCGGACATTTTTCCAAAAAATATCCCGTTTTATCCCCAAGCTAAAGGGAGGTCGCATCTTGAGCGAGTTCGACACCAGCCATCTTGAGATCTTTGGCGCCGAGACAGATCTCAATCCGAAAAATCACCGCCCTCTGTCGGCCCCTTCGCCAAATGACGTCAAGCGGAAGAACCAAATTCGCGAAACGACCTCCGCGTCGACGGCTCAGTTCACCTATGAGCGGCGGAAGGCGGCTTACGAAGAGAGGCAAAGGATTTGGCGGGAACAGCGAATGTCGAGTCAAGCGGCCGCTCTCCCATCCCGAGAGGCGCTATCAGGAAAAAACAAAACCATTCTGCTGCTTCTATGCTGGTATATGGGCGGTTTGGGCCTTCATCGCTTATATGCGGGCAAAATTAACACTGGCATAGCCATGTTGCTGCTGTTCCTTTTGCCGCCGCTCTTCTTGCCGACGCCCTCTCCCTTCGCCGTCGCCTCCTGTTTCTGGGCTTTGAGCGACTTCGTGGCCATCTGCCGCGACAGATTCGCTGACGGCGAGGATAAGCGCGTCAAGGGGCCCGCCGACGCCATGACGCTTATTTGGTTTTTGGCGTTTCCGACCGTTTTATTGTTTTTTATAGCCTATAATTATTATGTTTAAGATATATATTATATTTTTATTTTTACGTCCATCACATAATTTTAGCGACGTTTGAAATCTAAAATATATTTTTTGACAATTTTATTCAAAGTTATTTCCTTCCTAAATCTGACTATGCCGCCGAACAATTCATTTCAGCAATTTCTTTTGACTGGATGGCGGCCATAAATGCGGCTGACCGTCGCCACTGTTCATTCGCCCAGCCTCTGAATTATCCCCTCCTATCCAAAACAATTCCCCCGTTGAAAGTTAATTGAATCAAATTAAAGCAGAATTAAGAGTCGTCCGTTCTTATTTGGCGACTTTTATCTATTAATCAAAATAGTTGACCAGCAAGTAATAATAAAAGTTTGCAATAAAAATTTAAAGACAATAATAATCATAACCCGAAAAAGAGCCCAAAAGGCTTGACTTTTTCAGGCCCTCCGTCCTACTATGACTAAAGTCATATCGCAAAGTGGCTGTTTAAAAGGGACTTGGACTAATATTTAATAATATACTCAAATGTAACAGTTGACGGGCAATCAAGTTTAAATGAGCATAAATGAGCGGCAGAGCTTCTAAATGCAATCGATCGTTTCAATCAAAGAGAGAAATTGTTTTCATTTGGTCGTCTTTTCATGTTCACCGACTCTGGCCGATTTCTGAAAAGCTGGAAACAGTTCTGGGTTTTTCTCGACCCTTTGGCCTTCGACCAGGTTTGTCTGAGATATTGGAGCGCCTTTGACGCGCTCTGAAACTTTTTTAACGCGTTTTGACGCGATTTTGTCCGTCATCGTTTGGACGCGTCTTTGTCGCGTCAGCGTTTCTGACGCATTTTTGTCGCGTCATAGTTTGGACGCTTCTTTTGACGCGGCTTTGAATAGTTTTGACGCGTCTTTCAACCGTTTGGACGCGTTTTGACGCGAGCGAAAGGCTCCCGGCCAAAGCGGGAAAAGCCCGCCGATGGCCGCGAGCCCGAAAAAAAAACCATTGAAGTCTTGACGGCGAGGCCAGGACTCCAATGGTCTTGATGACATGAGCGGCCCGAATGCGGCCGAAACCAAAGGGCGTCAAGGGCGGCGAAAACTGCTCTTGACGCGGCTCTTTTGGGATAATTTCGGCGAGGGCTTGGCTGACGCCTCGGAGCCGACGACTCGGCGAAAGGCGTTTCCTCAAGAATCGAGGCGACGGCTGGCTTTCACTTTCCTTCGTCGCCGGGTTTTGTTCGACTCTTGGCTGCGGTCTTGGCCGGAGCGGCCGCTTTGGGACGCTTAGCCGGAACTTCGGCCTTGGCTCGCTTGGTCGGCGTTTTAGCTTCAGGCTTGTCCGTCGGAACGGCGGCTTTGGGCCGCTTGGCCGGGGTCTTGGCCGGCTCCTTTTTGGCCGGGGTTTTGGCCGGCTCCTTTTTGGCCGGAGCTTTGGCCGGCTCCTTTTTGGCTGGAGCTTTGGCGGCGACCCTTTTCGCCGGGACAGGCGTCTCTTCTCTCAACACAGGCGCTTCGGCGGCGACTTGCTCTTTTTCCGGGGCGGCCGCTTGGCCTGGTTTTTTCTTGGAAATAAAATCCGGGCCAAAAAAAACGAATGAACCAACCAGCCCTTTATGCGACATAACCGAACTCCTTTTCCTGCGCCCTGCTTCATGCAGGACAGGGACGAATATTATTCAAAATGACCAGCAGCTTCGTTTCTTTCCCAAGATCGCTCCAGCCCGATTCTAACAGAAAACCCCTTGCCGCCATTTTTAAACCTGACAAAACGCTCGAGGTTCTCGCGCCTCTGGAGAAACCCTCCGGAGAAGCTCTCCAGCCTTGCGGCGAAACGAAGATTCTTCGGAAAGAGTCCGGCGAGCCGCTTTTTCGAAAAACAGCCGGACAAGCCTTCTGGCCCGATAATGACCGCCTTGATGGCAACGCCGTCGCTCGACGCCATGAACGCTTTCGACGTTTGACGAACAGGCGTCGCCAAACGGACTATCGGACGGCAAACAGGTCTAGAGCGACGATTTCACGTATTTGTCAAAAATATAACTTATTTTGACTGTTTTAGCAACCAAAAAACATTTGCGGCTCCCGGCCGCTCCGGCGAAAGAAGACGGTAAACGGCTCCCCTAAAAACGCCCCCAGAAAGCCGCCTCAGAAGAAGGCCTCCAGAAATCGACCTTAGATAGAGGCCCCCGGAAAGCGGCCGGGGGTTGGACGAGCCAAGGGCCTGGCTCCGCCGCCGGCCCCGGGAATGAAAGTCTCGGGAACAGCAGGATTCGGAAACAGAGGTCTCAGGAAACCAAAGGCCACTGGAGCAGAAGAATCAGAAAACAAAGGGACACGGG
>JAIRTO010000295.1 GCA_031254895.1 Deltaproteobacteria bacterium | reverse complement strand
AAAAAGGTTCAGCTCGCGTGAACGAAAAAACAACTGTTCAGTCTCATAAATCGAGACGGTTTTTAAAGAACCGGAAAACAGCTCTCCATGGCGAATCGCCGCTAGGCAGCCAAACTCCTGAACTGGTCAGACAAGAAATATGGGGCTTCCCCATCACTCATTTCGCCGTCAGACAGTTGATCCATGAAGCTGCTCTGAAGCGTCAAAAAGATCCTGATGGCATGTCGTTCAAAAGCTCCGTCTGCGAGATTGAGAGGGTTTTGCCGCTAGCGGCCGGCGCCCCGCCCGACCAGATGAAAGCGTGGATGGATGGTTTGCCAAAATGAGCTTGCCTGGGGCGAAGCGCTGCGGAGGCGCGGGAAAATCGAATCCAAGGGGAGCGAAAAAAAGATGTCCAATTTCCCCGTCCGGAAAAGGAGCATGGCGTTAAACCAAAAACAATCAACCAAGGCGCGCATTATCCATCGATGACGCCATTAACAATCAACTCCCCGCTTAAGCTGACAGTATTTGGCCTAGACGGCCGGATGGCCTGCGGATAAACTTCTGATTAGGCTTCGGGAAAGACTTCGGTAAAGGTTTCGGAATAGGCGTCAGATATGGCTTCAGAGCAGTCCTCGGCAAAGACTTCGGCATAAAATTTAGAAAAGCCTTCGGAAAAGTTTTAGGGAAAAATCCAGAAACGACGGCGTCGGCTAAATATTCGAAACAGACTCGTTTTGTCGCTGCTTCCGAGGCCGAGCGCCATCGGCGGCGTTCCAAACCAGCCTCTTAGGATTAGCTTTTTTGGCCACAAAAAAACCCTCATTTGAGAAGAGGGTTTTTTGGGTGAACGCATAATTGTCGATTCTTAAATCTGACGGAACCTGGCCGGTTTGTCCAAAAATTCGCGAAACAGTCTTATTTTGAAAAATCTTAGTTGAGCAAATTGGAACAATCAGGCTTCCGAGCTCAGAAATCCAGGCTCAGGCTTAGGGCAGCGTCTGGAGTAATTGGTGAAAAGCATCTGGTTTTTGGTCAATCCGTCGATCGTCTCCCGCAACACGGAAAGATTTTCGGTCAAATAGCTGGCGAGGCGATCCTCCAGATCGACCATCTCCTTGAGCGACTTCATGATTCTGGCTTCCAGTTCCGTCTGCTCGGCGAAAGCTTCTTTAACCTCTTCTTTTTCCTTTTTATTTCCAGGGTTGACCTTCCGGCGAGCTTCCGCAGTCAGAACGTGTATGCTGGAAGTGGTGAACTCCACCAGATCTTCCCTCGCCTCGATGAATTGCTCCCAGACCTTGGGGTCGAGATAATCCTCCACGTCCTTTGGAGCGATGGAGGGCGGGCCAAGTCTGGCCAGCATGTCCCGATCCAGTTCCAGACATCTCTGGCAGATCTCGACCGTCTTTCTCCAGAGGGCTAAATCTCTGTTTTTGGCGAGCAATTCCACAGTTTCAGTGACCACGCTGACAAAGAGTTGGTAAAATGGCCGCTAAACGGCGCAGCGAATCCTGAAGTTCGTATTCCAGCACGTCCGCCAGATAGATCCAGTCTTTCTGTTCCTGAAGGTCGAGGATGGAGCCCAGAACTTCGGCCAAAGATTCCAGATATTGATTGAGAGAGGAAGCCTGCTCGTCGTCGCCTCCTTGCCAGATGCCCAGAACGTATCTGGTCTGTTCAAGAAGAGTCATCAGCAAATGAAGAGCTTCCAGAAAATTCAAGAAGTATTCGTTGGCCTCTTTCTCATCGCCCAACCGGAAGGTTTCGACGATTTTTCCCAAAGCCTCCAGCAACGTTTCCAGGTAAGCCGGACCGGTCTTCAGGAAATTGAGTCCCACGTCTTCCAGAGTCAGGGTGTCGAGGTTTAGAGAAGTTATGTTGGTTCTCTCCACTTCCAGAGCCGCATGGGGAACCTCTTCGACATATGGTTCGCCGTTGACGAAAATGCGTTTGATGATGCGGCCGGTGGTGGATGGATGCTCCATCAGATTCAGCAGAATCTCTTCCAGATTTGCTCCGACAATGTCGCTGGTCGCCAGGTTTTGTCCATCCACGGTCAAGGTTTCCATGCCGTTTCTCCTTTGTCTGCTTGCAACAGATGAGATCAAAGACCTTCAGAATCGTTTCAAGTCGTCGAGTTCCGACTAAACTGGCGGCTCAGGTCAAAATTTGCCGAACCTGACCGCTTGCCTCAGGCTGATGCAAGATTAGAGCCAAGTTAAACAATGCTCGAGGTTTCTCTCTCGCAGGCTTTTGGGAAGAGGATTTGGCGGTCGTCGGACGAACGGGGGAGGCAAAAGCTGCCTCCCTTTTGACCATCACGCTTTTCTTATCGGCAAACTCAGGGGTTTTGTAAAGAGATTTAGATAAAAAAATATCGGATTTGTCTTTTTATATTTTTAGTGAGATTTTGGCATAAAAAAGAAACTAAAAATCGTTTAAACTTCATTTTAATTTATAGTTATCTGATAAAGAAGTAAAAATAAAGTAAAATTTCCTGCAGATTTCCAACCTTAACGAACGCTTTTGGCGTTTAAATGAGCGTCTTCTTTCCGAGAAACTCCTCGTTTCTCGGCGTTCGAATCAGGCGGACAGGTCGAGGCGCGGAGACGCCCGAAAACGCCTCTTTCATCTCCAAGGCGGCGACAATGACCGCCGAAAAGAGGTCGCCGAAAAGATCGGCTGGCTTGCCAAAAGGAAGCGAGCGTCGTCAAGGCCGCAAAGCGAAAACTTTGCCGGCCAGAACGGAAGAGGGCTGGCGCGAAGCGAAGACAGCGAAGAAAGCGAAGAAAGCGAAGAAAGCGAAGAAAGCCGACGGCTTCGACGCCGTCTTGGCCAGGTCGACGTCTTTCGCCTCCCCGAGACTTTTGGCCGTTCCAGTTTGGCGCCCTCATCCGTCGACGCTTTCAGCGGATGACTCCTATTTGCGCCGCGCGTCTCAGTTCCGTCGCTCTCGGTGAAATCGCCGGCAGAAGTTCGTTGACAATCGGCGAGCGTATTATTTATAATTATCCAATCGAATCAATTCGTCTCATAACAAATCATTTTTCAGGGACAAATGCAATAAATGAATCAAACGCGTTTTTGCCTAGGCATTGACGTCGGCACCACTTCCGTCAAAGTCATTCTAATCTCCAGCGACGGTCGGATCGTGGACGAGGAGTCGGTCGGCCATGACCTGATCTCTTTGCATCCAAACTGGGCCGAAGAGAACGCTCTCCTCTGGTGGGCTGGGGTTAGGGAAGGGGTCAAGGGCGTTTGCCGCCGCAACGCCGCCTTGGTCGACCGCCTCGACGGCATCGGGGTGAGCTCCATGACGCCCAGCATCGTCATGACTGACGAGAGCGGTCATCCGGTTCGCCTCGCCATCCAACAGAACGACGCCAGAGCCTTGGACCAGATCGCCGAAGTCGCCGCTCGTCTGGATCAGGATGAACTGTTCCGGTTGACCGGAGGCCGCACCAATCAGCAGCACGTGTTGCCTCGCCTCTTGTGGGTGAAGCAGAACGAGCCTGACGTCTGGCGTCGAACGGCCTCAGTCGCCGGGGCTTGCGACTTCATCATCCATCGCCTAACCGGCCAATGGTCCATAGAGGCGAACTGGGCCGCCGAAAGCGGCCTGTACGACATACGCCGCCAGACGTGGATTGACGAGTATTTCGCGGCTTTTGACGTTCCGCAGAGGCTTTTCCCCAAAGTCAATCCGTCCATAAGCGTCGTTGGCCGAACCAAGGATTTTATGAGCGATTTGGGGTTGCCGGGCGGCGTCGCCGTCATCGCCGGCACGGCCGATCATGTGGCTTCCACTCTAGCCGCCGGCGTCGTCGACGAAGGCGATCTCCTGATCAAATTCGGCGGGGCGGGGGACATCCTCTACTGCCTGAACAGCGTCGTCGTCAGCGAAAAGCTTTTCTTCGACTACCACATAGTGCCCGGCAAGTATCTTTTGAACGGCTGCATGGCCGCCAGCGGCTCGCTGGTCAAATGGTTCACCAAGGACATTCTGAACATAGACGATCCGGCCGTATTCCGCGACATGGATCAAGCCGCCGAAAAAGTGCCGCCGGCCTCGGACGGGCTGATCGTTTTGCCGTATTTTCTGGGCGAAAAAACGCCAATTATGGATCCGGAAGCTCGCGGGGTCATGTTCGGCCTGACTCTGTCCCACACGAGGGCTCATATCTTTCGCGCCGTGCTGGAGGCCGTCATCTACGGCTTTCGTCACCATCTTGACGTAATGAGGGATATGGGCTACTCGCCGAAGAGGATTCGCGCCGCCAACGGCGGGGCCAAAAGCTCCTTCTGGTGCCAAATTGCCTCCGACGTTCTGGCCGCCCCAATCATCTCCTTTCCGAGCCATCCGGGCTCGGCTCTTGGCGCGGCTTTTCTGGCCGGCATGAGCGTGGGCGTTTTCCGGGCTTGGGAAGAAATCGATCTATTTCTGAAAGACTATCAGTCCTTCGAGCCTAATCCGGCCAATGTCGCCGTTTACGACCAGTCTTACGTCATTTACCGCTCCATTTACGAAGAGTTGAAGCCCTCTTTCAAGCGCCTCCGAAACCTTCGCCGCTGACGATTTCGTCTTATGGACGCTTAAGAGAAAAAAACGGGCTCGGTCGTCTTTTTGGGAGACGGCGAAGAGAACGGCTGCGAAACGATAAAGAAAACGATCAAGAAAACGATCGAGGCGACGAGCCAGGACGCCGTCAAAAAACTATAAAGGAAACGATTAAGGGAACGATCATGGAAACGACATTGAAGGATAAAATCGCTTTGGTCACCGGCGCCGGAGCCGGCATCGGCTTGGCCATAGCCCGTCGCTTCGCCGAAATGGGGGCTTCGGTCGTGGTGGGCGACATAAACGAGAAAGCGGCTTTGGCCGCAGTCCCGCAATTGCCTACGCCGGTCAAGCAAGAACACGAAGCCGCAGCGATGGACGTGACCGACAGAAAAAGCGTCGCCGCCGTGATGAAGCGCCTTGGCGACCGATTCGGCCGTTTGGACATTTTGATGAACAACGCCGGGGTCTCCACCATGAACAGGCTGGAAGACTTGACCGAAGAGGAATGGGATTTCAATTTCAACGTAAACGTCAAGGGCGTTTTTCTCGTCACCCAGGCCGCTTTGCCTCTCATGAAGGAAAGAGGCGGCCGCATCATCAACGCCGCTTCCATGGCCGCCGTCAAGGCCGCTCCTCTTTTGGCCCACTACACCGCCTCCAAATTCGCCGTGCACGGCTTCACCAAAAGCGCGGCCATAGAGCTGGCTCCCTTCGGCATAACCGTAAACTGCGTTTGCCCGGGGTACGTGAAGACGAGCATGCAGGACAGGGAAGTCGTTTGGGAAGGTCGGCTTAGAAACATGAGCCCGGCAGCGGTCAGCGCCGAATACGTCGAGCATACCCCTTTGGGACGCTTGTGCCTGCCGGAGGACGTGGCCGACGTGGTCGGCTTTCTGGCTTCGCCGCAAGCCGGCTTCATGACCGGCGAAGCTCTGAACATAGCCGGCGGGGCCAACATCGTCTGACCAAAAGCCCCCCTATGTCGCCTTGGCGAGGTCGCGGGAGCGGAGATGGCGGCCTCCGCGATGAGGCGGCGTTATTAGTATTTTTGGAAAAGTCGTTTCTTTTGGGGATTCCTGATGGCGGGCCAGAAGAGCGCGGCCGCCCCAATGGTCGCCTCAATGGTCGCTTTTCCGAGTTCCGTCGCTGCGGCTTCTTTTTGAAGCGGCGGCGGGTTTTTCAGGTTCGCTTCTGGCCGCCTCGCCCGACGTCGAAAGCCGACGCGACGAGCGCCTAACTTTAAAAGTCGCGCGCGAGCCATAAAGATCCGCGCGACCAGCCGAAGGCTCTAGACAAGACGAGGATATGGACAATGCCGAACAGGATGTCTCTGACGGAAAAAGTCTTCATATATTTCGGCCTTTCGGCTGTAGCCATGTTTTTCATGCTGCCTTTGCTGTGGATTTTTCGCACTTCGCTCATAACCAAGGTGGAGGCCTATAAAATACCGCCGAACTTTTCGGCCCCCGCGACCTTGGACAACTATGTGAACATATTTACGGCCAATCCTTTCGGGCATTATTTTTTCAACAGTTTGGGAGTCGCCCTCATCTCCACCGTTCTTTCCGTTCTCATCGGCTCCATGGCCGCCTATTGGATCGCCCGCTCCAAATCCGGCTCGGGCAAAATCAGGGTGGCCATTTTGGCCACTCAAATGATCCCTCCCATTGTGCTCGTCATCCCCATAGCCTTGATCGTCAAGCGCGTCGGCTTGGACGACACCTGGTTCGTGCTGGTCGTGACCTACATGACCTTCAATCTTCCTTACGTCATTTGGATTCTCATCAGTTTTTTCGAATCGGTGCCCAAGGAGTTGGACGAGTCCTGCGCCATAGACGGCTGCACCCGTCTTCAGGCCTATTTCAAGGTGGTTTTGCCTCTGGCGGCGCCGGGATTGATGGCCACCGCCGTTTACAGCTTTCTCGTCTCTTGGAACGAGTTCATTTTCGCTCTGGTTCTAACTGGCCTCAAATCTCGAACTTTGCCGGTGGCCATCGCCAATCTGGAGACCCAGCAGGGCGTCATGATCGCCGAACTGTGCGCGGCCACCATAGTGGTCATAATGCCGGTCGTTTTTCTGTCTTTGTTCATAAAAAAATATTTGGTCGAAGGCCTTACTTTCGGCTCGGTGAAGTAGCCTGTCCGACCTTAAATGATTGCCGAAAAAGACTTTGAGATCGTTGTTCGCTTAATCGCGCGGCCTCCTTAGAGACCGGCCGCCGCCAAATGGAGAGACCTATGAAAAGCAAATTTTTCGCCCTTCTGCTGTCCGCGTTCATGGCCTTGAGCTTGATGGCCGGATGCGGAGACGAGAAGAAGGAAGCCGCCGCTCCCGCCGCTCCCGCCGCCGTCGAGAGCGCTTCCGCCGAACAGCCCGCCGCCGAGCCGGCGGCCCAGCCCGAGGCTCAGCCTGCCGCCGAGCCGGCCGCTCAGCCGGCCGCTCAGCCGCAGAAGATCAACATTCTTATGGAAGTCGTGCCGGACACCGATTTCGTTTTGGAGCAGATCGCCGCCTTCGAAAAAGAGACCGGCATCGAAGTGGTGGTGGAAGCCATCAACTACGCCTCAATGCACGAAAAGCTCCTGACTCAGCTTCTCAGCAGGACAAACAGCTACGACGTCATAGTGGTCGACTTCTATTGGGTCAAGGAATTCGCCGACGCCAAATGGATGGAGCCCCTCGATTCGTACATCAAGGACAGCGCCTTCGACACCAACGTCTATGTGCCGACCATGATGGAAATGGTCGGAGCCGTCGACGGCGTCACTTACATGCTGCCTTTCTACAACTACATGCTTGGTCTGGTTTATCGCACCGACATTTTTGAAGATGAAGAGCTGAAAAGCGAATACGAGGAGAGATTCGGCCGCGAATTCATCCTGCCGGACAACATGGACGATTACGTGGAAATGTGCAAGTTCATAACCGAGAAGAAGGGCGAAACGCTTGCCGGCGTGGTCATGCAGGGTCTTCGTCCGGATCCCATCACCATGGAATGGCTTAACTACTTCTTCAGCAGCGGGGCCGACTTCTTTGACGCCAACGGCGACGTGACCGTCAACAGTCCCGAAGCGGTTCACTCTTTGGAGCTGTACGTCGACAACATGAACAACGCCGCCCCGGCCGGCGCTCCCGGCTTCGGCTTCGACGAGGCCTTCAACGTCTTCGCGCAAGGGAACGCCGCTTCATACACCACCTACAATTGGATGCTGCAGAAGCTGGACAACCCTGAGGAATCCACCGTGCCCGGCAAAGTGGCTTTTTCCTGGATGCCCGGCGGAATCTCTTTGAACGCCGGGTGGGGCTGGGCCATTCCTCACAACGCCCCCAACAAGGAAGCCGCTTGGAAGTTCCTTAACTGGGTGGAATCCTTCGATGTGGCCAAAGCTCGGGCCATGGCCGGCGGCTGCCCCACCAGAGCCGACATCTTCGCTGATCCGGACTTGTTGGCCAAATACCCCCATTACGAGGTGGTTCTGGAAGTCATGGCCAAATCCAAGATGTTTCCTCAGCTGGTGGAAGCCAATCAGCTGATCGAAATCCTTGGCCGGGAATTGTCCGAAGCCGTTTCCGGCTCCAAGACCAGCCAGGCCGCCTTGGACACCGTCGCTGAAGAAATGCGGAAAATGAAGTGACCGTTCCGACGCGGCGGCGGAGATCTTTTCGTCGCGTCGAAAGCCTTGAAGAAGCGGAGGCTTCCTTTCGAAGTCGCCGCTTCTTCCGGAAAAAAAGATGAGGACAAGGAATATGAGCGAAGACGGCGGCAAGGCCGGAAACCGAATCGGCGACGGGGATTTTTCCCGTCCTCGCCGATTCGGCGGCGCCAAGACTCAGAGCAGGATCGAGGCGGTCCAGTTCATGTCGCTGTCTTTGATCATCCTGGCGGTCTGCATCGCCGGGCCCATGCTTTATTCTTTCGTCGCCAGCTTCTTTTCCGCCAATCTCCGCAATCCGGGGCTGGGGGAATTCGTGGGGCTGGACAACTACGTCAACAGCTTCAAATCTCCTTATTTTCGCGCCTCCATGGGCGTGACCGCTCTTTTCACCGTTCTGGTGGTGGTTCTGGAGTTCATCGTCGGCTTCGCCATCGCCCTTCTGTTGAACAGGAAGGTGAGGGGAAAGAACATCTTCTTTTCCATCATCATCATCCCCATGCTGATTTCGCCCATCGCCGTGGGACTGACCTGGCGGCTTCTGCTTCATCCCAAACTGGGCATCGTCAACTACGCGCTCGGCTTATTGGGGCTGCCGGCGCGCGCCTGGCTCGGCAGCGCCAAATATGCTCTGGGCACGGTCATTTTTGTGGACATCTGGCAGCAAGTGCCGTATATGGTTCTGGTCTTGATGGCCGGCCTGGTTTCTCTGCCCTCGGAGCCGTACGAGGCCGCCTCCATAGACGGCGCGAGTCGCTGGCAGACTTTCTTCCGGCTGACTCTGCCGATGATGCTGCCCAACATTTTGGTGGCCCTGCTGTTGCGGACCATCAACGCCTTGAAGACATACGACCTGATCTACGTGCTGACCAAAGGCGGTCCCGGCACCTCCACGGAAATGATCAGCTACCACATCTACAAACGAGCCTTTACTTATCTGGACATTGGAAGCGCTTCGGCCATGAGCTATCTGCTTATGGCCATCGTCATGCCTTTGAGCTACGTGTTCTTCAAGCTGTCCAAAAACAAGATGAATTAAAGACGTTATGGAAGACGCAAATTTAACAATTATGAAAGGACCATTCCATGAGTTGGCTTAAAGAAACATTAGGCACGGAAAAGGCGATCATCGCCATGTGCCACCTTTTGCCCTTGCCGGGCGATCCTTATTGGACGGAAAACGACGATCTTGACCGCGTCATAGCCATGGCCCGCCAGGACCTCGCGGCTCTTCAGAAGGGCGGAGTGGATGCGGTCATGTTTTCCAACGAATTCAGTCTGCCCTACCTCACGGACGTTCGCACGGTCACGGTGGCTTGCATGGCCAGAATTATCGGGGAAATAAAAAACGACATCAAAATTCCCTTCGGCGTCAACGTCCTGTGGGACGCCAAAAAGTCTCTGGATCTGGCCAAGGCCACCGGCGCCGCGTTCGTGCGGGAAATATTCACCGGAGTCTACGGCAGCGATTTCGGCCTGTGGAACACCAACGCCGGCGAAACCATTCGGCATCAGCGGGCCATCGGGGCCAGGGACGTTCGGCTAATCTTCAACATCGTCCCGGAAGCGGCCAGCTATCTGTCCGGACGCGACCTGGTCTCCATCGCCAAGTCCACGGTCTTCAACAACAAGCCCGACGCCATTTGCGTCTCCGGTCTCACCGCCGGGGCCGAGACGGATTCGTCGGCGCTTCGACTGGTCAAGGAAGCCGTGCCCGACGTCGTGGTTCTGGCCAACACCGGCGTGCGGCATGAAAACGTGGAAAAGCAGCTGTCCGTCGCCGACGGGGCCGTCGTGGGCACCACCTTCAAAAAAGACGGCGTTTTCGAAAACCACGTCGATTCGGCCAGGGTGAAGGTCTTTATGGACATAGTGAAGTCGTTTCGCAAGTAGGGTTTCAATCGGGATTTTTGGAGGAGGCCGGCTGGTTCGCGGCGACGCGGCGACGCGCGTCGCGATTTAGCGGCGTCGCGAGGCCTCGCGAGACCTCGCGAATTTTGGCGGAGAAGTCTTTTCATGTTGAAAGGGGCAAGAATACAGCGGCTGCGGGGATATCTGCGGGACAACAAATACGCGACGATCACCGACATCACCGCTCTCATGGGGATATCCAGAGCCACCGCTTATCGCGACTTGAACGAGCTGAGCAAATCGAGCGAGTTCGTCGTCACCCGGGGCGGAGCTTTCTGCAATTCCTTCGTCGCCGGAGCGGAGCTGCCTTACGCCGAAAAACGCCAGCGCAATCATGCGGAAAAGGTGCGCATCGCCAGGGAAGCTTGCGGCTTCGTTCGGGCCGGCTCCACCATCATTTTGGACACCGGCACCACCACCAGGGAGATGGCGACCTTCATCAAGGAGATGCGCGACCTTCACGTGGTCACCAACGACGTGCTCATAGCCGCCGAACTGGCCGACAATCAGGAGATAGACATCACCGTCACGGGCGGCGCCATCCGCAAAGGCTACTACACCCTGCGGGGCCACTTCGCCGATCTCTTTCTGACTCAGGTCAAGGTGGACGTCGTCTTTCTGAGCGCCGATTCCGTCAGCGTCGAAGGCGGCTGCATGATCACCAACATGGACGAACTTTCGGTCAAGCAGAAAATGATTCGGGCGGCCGAACGGGCCGTCGTTCTGTGCGACCACTCCAAGATCGGCCGAAAATCCTTTTCCAAGGTCTGCGACTTGCCGGAAATAGACGTGTTGATCACCGGTCGCGAATTGATTCCGGCTCTGGCCGAAGAATTGAGAGGGGTCGTCTCGGAAATGGTGCTGGCCTGATGGCGCTGGCCTGAACGATCACGCGCCGGCCAAAGTCTTTTCCGTTTCCGGGTCGAAAAGATGAATCCGGCGCGCGTCGATGGCCACCTGGATTTCGTGTCCGGTCTTCGGCCGGCGATCCGGCGAGACTCTGGCCGTCAGCTTTTTGCCCCGATAGTTCAGATATAGGTAGATCTCGTTGCCCATGAGCTCCGTCACCGTCACCTCCGCCTTGACGACGGAGCGAGGATGGGCGCCGATGAAGGCGGCATCGTTTTTGATGTCCTCGGGGCGTATGCCGACGGTCAGCCGGCGATCGACGTATTGGTTCAGATGCTCGCCGACTTTGGCCGGTTCTATGAGAAGCTCGTCCTCGTCGACCGCGAAAAAGAATTCGTTCCCTTTTTTAACAAGTCGTCCGTCCATGAAATTCATCTGCGGGCTGCCTATGAAGCCGGCGACGAACATGTTGCAGGGCGAATCGTACAAGGCCTGGGGCACGTCCACCTGTTGAATGAAGCCGTCTTTCATGACCACTATGCGGTCGCCCATGGTCATGGCCTCGGTTTGATCGTGCGTGACGTAGACGAAAGTCGTGCCTAAGCGCTGGTGCAACTGAATGAGCTCCGTCCGCATGGAGGCCCTCAATTTGGCGTCCAGGTTGGAAAGCGGCTCGTCCAGAAGAAATACGGCCGGATTGCGCACCATGGCCCGGCCCAGAGCCACTCGCTGACGTTGCCCGCCGGACAGAGCCTTCGGCTTGCGATCCAAGAGGTGTTCTATGTCCAGCGACCTGGCCGCCTCTTCCACCCTCCTTCTGATTTCGCTTTTCGGAACCTTGCGCAGTTCCAAGCCGAAAGCCATGTTCTTGTAGACGGTCATATGCGGGTACAAGGCGTAATTTTGAAAAACCATGGCGATGTCTCTATTTTTGGGCGACACGTCGTTCACCAGCCGATCGCCTATATAAAGTTCCCCTTTAGTTATTTCCTCAAGGCCCGCGATCATGCGCAGGGTCGTCGATTTGCCGCAGCCCGACGGTCCCACCAGCACGATGAACTCTTTGTCCTCAATTTCCATGTTGAAATCGTTGACGGCGGTTATGTCGCCCGGGTAAATTTTGTAAAGGCCGCGCAGGCTTATGCTGGCCATGAGTTTCCCCTTTCCTTTTTAGTCGCTTAATATATGGTTTAAGAACTGCTGAGAACGCTTTCATTCACAATAACAGCGATTATTGTCGAAATAAATGGTAAAATATTGATATGAATAAGCAAATGTTGACGTTCGATTTTCGAACCTACTGCCAAGCTCGCTCCGTTCTGAACGAGCGAATCGGACACGTCGCGTCCTTAGGGGGCGAAGGCCTTCTGACGCTGGCTTTCGTGGCCTGCGGCCAAGGTCGTCTGCCGGAGGCGGAGCCGCCTGGTCTGGTCGAAGCCGGGCGCCTCGTCGTCTCAGGCGGCGCGTTTCGTTTGGAGCCGAAGGAGGAAGCCGAAATCGCGGCCGTCGTCCTGACCGGCTTGGCTCCGTCGGAATTGGCCGACCGCTTGTCCGCGCCGATGATCCTTTGTCCCGATCCTGCCGGGGACATTCCCGTTCTGCTGTATCGGCTGGTTGAAGCGGAGCCGTCGTCCATGGAGTCGGGTTTGGTCGCCTATAACCTTCTCGGCCGTTTGGCGGAGGCCCGCCCGCCCGCCGCCGGGCGTTTTTCGGCCTTGACGGCGGCGGCTCTCGGCGAAATGGGGCGTCATTACGCCGAACTCGGCGGCGTGGAGGATTTGGCCGGGAAATTGGGGGTCAACAAGAGTCATTTGATAAGAGTTTTCACCGCCGACGTCGGTCGGCCTCCGGGGCGGCACCTGACGGCGACGCGGCTGGAGGCGGCCAAACGAGCTCTATTGCGCTTCAACCATTCTCTGGAGACGATCGCCGGCCTGTGCGGCTTCTCCAACGCCAATTATTTGGGCAAGGTTTTTAAAAAAGCGACCGGACTGACCCCGGCCGCCTGGCGGGACAAGATTAAAGCGTCCGTCGAAGCGCCGAAGTTCGCCGAATGGGGGGACGAGATATTTCTTTAACCCGTAACGACCAGGGCTTTCCGCTTCAACGCGGCGCAAAAGACGCGTTCGTCCGGCGAGACGCGCTCTGCCTGTCGGCTCGCCAGGAAAAACGTCGGCGGCGAGCCGAATCCGGTTCCGTTTGCTAGGCCCTTCCGGGTTTGGCGCCAAAAGGCGACGTCCAAAAGGATCGAACTTTTCCAAAAAAGCCAAGAAACGGATCGTCTTCGACCTTTTCGCTCGCCCGGGCAAGGACGGGTCTGTTTCGACCGGAGAGCAGGGAGCCGAAAAGTTAAAAACTTTTGTATTCGCGTTGGAAAATTTGTTAAGATAGTTCGTTATAGAGCTGACCATGATCTCTGCTCGAGGCCGGATTTGCGGGCCTTGCGCCTAGCGAGCCAAAATAGCTTCGGGAGCCGCCGCTTTTTGGCGTTTTGAAAGGGACGATCCGCTGTTCGCCTGGATTCTCGCTTTGACGTTCATCAAAAAAAAATAGGCGAAGGGCCGCGGCGTTCATGGCCTGACCTGTCTTATGCACAGACGCGCAATGACAATTAGACATAATAATATAATCAATCTTTAGTTTTAGGAGGCAGAAGAATCAATGCTTAAGATAATTCCTGCGCTCGGCTTGTTGGCCTTAATGTTTTTCACGCCTTCGTGCGCCAGCACCGCTGTCGGCGGCGGAGGCAGTCTGCAGCGCGAAATAGACGCCTTGAAGATGGAGGTGGCCGATCTGCGGGACAGATCCCGTCCTGGCGGGGCGCCTGGCGGTTCGCAAAGCCTTGAATTGGAAAATCTGCGCACTTCCGTCCAGCGTTTGACGGAAAATGTGGAGACGGCCAGCGTCGGCGGCATGTCCATCAGAGAGCAGCTGGAGTACACCAGCGCCAGACTGGATCGGCTGGAGAAGAGGGCCAATCTGCCGCCTTTGAGCCGGGACGTGGTGGCTCCTCTTCCTCCGCAGATGCTGCCGATGGGGAACCAAAGCTATCCGCCTCCGCCCGACGTGCCCGCCGGAGTTCCAGTCGTGCCTGAAGCGCCCGGCGCGCCTGGAGCGGTTCCGACTCTGCCGCCTCAAGGAGCTCCTTCCGACGTCGTCTACCCCGGCGACGCTCAGGTTCCCGCCGCCCCGCAGGCGGTCAGGACGGCCTACGACGAGGGCAAGGCTCTTTTCGATCAGAAAAATTATCCCGCCGCCATCGAACAGCTCAAAGCCTACGTCAGCCAGGAACCCGGCGGCAGTCAGGCGCCGGCGGCCCAGTTCTACATCGGGGAGTCGCACTATTTCCAGAATCAGTACGAGGACGCCATTTTGGAGTACCAGACTTTGATAAGCGGTCATCCGAAAAACAACCTCGTGTCCACGGCCTTGCTCAAGCAGGGGCTGTCTTTTCAGGCTTTGGGCGACACGGCCAGCGCCAAGCTGATTTACCAGAAAGTCGTTCGGGAGTACCCCAAGAGCTATTCGGCGGGCATCGCCAGGGAGCGCTTGAAAACGATCTGACGCCTTTTTGGGGGGCGGAAGAGCTTGACGCCTGTCTTTTTGCCGCCTGTGTCGGCCTGTCATGCTTGAAAGGCTGAAAATTGTCGTTTTTCGTCTTTTTTCAGTTAAAAAGGTTTATGGCGCAGGTCTTTTTCGTCGAAAGGAAAAGATCTTTTTCGAATTGCGCCGCATAAGCTCAAGTCATTTCAAGCGGCTTAAATTTTGTGCTATACTTTTCATTATTGGGGCGCGCGGCTACAGCTTCGGGACAGTTCGTCCCGGCGGACGCCATTCCCCTTGGAGCGACTGCATGGCGCAGCAAGAAGGAAGCATTTGGCAGGGCAAATCCGTTCTGGTGGTCGACGATTATCAGGCTGTCCGCAAAACGATCAAGGAGCTCTTCGCCACCAAAGGGCTAAAGGTCTCGGAGGCGGCCAGCGGAGTCGAGGCCCTGGAAAAGCTCGGTCAGGAAACGTTCGACTTGATCGTCTCGGATTTGGTCATGGCGGAGATGGACGGTTTCGAACTGACCGAGACGGTCAAGAACAACCCCAAATATAGAACTGTTCCTCTGGTCATTCTGTCCACTCACGCCGATTCCAAATATATTTTTCGCGCTTTAAGGCTCGGCGCCGACGATTATCTGATAAAACCCCCAACCTCAGAAATGGTTAACATAGTCCTGGCGAGGGTTTTCAGTCATGACTGGTAATGGCCAATCCCCAGCGGTCGAAGCCGCGCAAGCCCCGAAGCCGGCCGCTCCCCCCGTCCCTGAGCTGGACAGGATGGCGGTCAAGATTTCGCATCTTGATCGACTCCTCGGCCTGACCGGAGAAATAATAATCTCCGCTTCGAACATCTCCATACTTCAGCGGCATCTGTCCACGTCTTTGAGCAATCTGGACAAAAACTCTCTAGAAATGATCAAAAACGTGGCCATGACGACCAATCGCATTTCCTCAGATCTTCACCATTTGGTCATGGACATCCGCATGGTGCCCATCAAGGAGACTTTTTTGCGATTCCGGCGGCTGGTTCGGGATCTGGCCAAAAAGAGGGGGCGTCAGGTCGATTTCGAGATCATCGGCGAAGACACTTTGGTCGACAAGACGGTCGCCGAACGGCTCTACGAGCCTTTGGCGCACCAAATCCGCAACGCCGTGGATCATGGTCTCGAAGATCCTCTGGAGCGCAAGCACGTCGGCAAGTCGCCCACCGGAAAACTTATTTTGTCGGCTTACAAAAAGGAAGGCTTCACCTACGTCTCCGTCTCCGACGACGGTCACGGCCTTGACGAGTCCCGCATCCGTCAAGTGGCCGCCGAAAAGGGATTTCTCCCTCCGGCGGCGGCGCAGGCCATCTCCATGACCGAGTGCTGGAACCTCATCATGCAGCCCGGCTTTTCCACCGCTTCCGAGGCCACCGAGATTTCCGGCCGCGGGGTGGGCATGGATGTGGTCAAAAGCACGGTGGAAAGCCTTGGCGGGGAAGTCTCCATCGAAACGGCCAGGGGCAAGGGCACCAGTTTCACCTACAAGATTCCCCAGCTGTCGGCCGTCAACATCACCGACGCCCTGATCATACGTTCGGGCGAGAGCTATTACGCCGTGCCCATCGGCAACGTGGTGGCCACTCAGTCTTTTTCCTTAAGCGACGTCAACACCACCATGGAGCGGACCGAGAGCATCATCTATCTTGGCTCCATCGTGCCCCTTCACGATCTTCGCGGTCTGTTGACCGGGGCTCCTTTGCCGGACGAAGACTTCCAAGACAATCTGCCCGTCATAATCATCGATTCGAAGAACGGTCGTCTGGCTTTGAAGGTCTCGGAATTCATAAGGCCGCAGAAGCTCGTTTTGATCCCCCTACCGGAGATCTTCTCCGTCAGGGGAGTGGCCGGAACGACCATTTTGGGCGGCAACCAGCTGGGCATGGTCTTGGATCCCTTTGATCTCATCGCCATGAGCAGCGGTCATTCTTTTGACGACGGGGCTCTTGTCCGGTCTCAGATGTTGTCTTTGGACGGGGACGAGGCCGAAGCCGCTCAGGCGGCCTCGGCCGCGACGCCGACCGGCTCGGAAGCGGAAAAGCCCGCCTCCGACGCGGCCGCGGTTCAGCGCCCGGCCGAAGCCATGGACGAGGCGGTGGCCGAAGAGTTCTTCGTCGAAATCTCCAACATATTGAGCGAAGCCAGCGAAGAGATCTTTCAGCTGGAAAAGGATCCTGAGAACATCCGCCGGGTCAACACCATTTTCAGACATTTCCACTCCATCAAAGGCAACTTCATCATGACCGGGTTCACCAACGTGGGCACGTTCGTCCACGACGTGGAGTCGGTCCTGGATCAGATGAGGGAAAAAGAGCTGAAAGTGGACAAGGAAGTCATAGATCTGCTTCTGGACGCCATCAAGAACATGGAGCAGGGCATAGTCGAAATACGATCCGGTCGGGGATACGAGGTGACCGATCCCGATCTGCTGGCCGAACTGGCCAAATACAAAAAGATGGAGAGCAAGGAAAAGCCGGCGGCGGAAGAAGTCGACGACGGACAGTTTCATTTGTCTCCCTTGGGCACCATCCTTTATCATTCCAAGCTCATAACCCAACAGGCGAAAGTCTATCAGTCGATGTTTCATATTGGACCGTCGTTTCAAGAGAATTCCCTCGTCAGCTATTTGATCGTCAAGCGTCTGTCTCTGGTGGGAGATCTCATCGACACCGTGCCGAGCCTGGACAAGATCGAGCGCGGACTGGCTTCGGACAAACTCAAAGTCATGTTCGCCACCAGCCGCAGTCTCGAAGAAGTCAACGCCTTTTGCGAAAAGCAGCTAAAGCGGCTGTACAACGTCGTCGAATACGAAAATCTTTTGATGGAATAAGGAAATTTGGCGTTTCGCCTCTGTTTTCGGCGTTCGTGACCGGCCGTCTCCTCGCGGCCTTTGGCGGTCGCGACGAGGCTTCTTCGATGACGATTCGTCAGATCGCCTTTTCCGAATTGTGCCCTCAACGGTTTCGCCTTTTTTCGGGAAATGGCCTTCGACCTTTATTGGTTTTTGGCATGACGCCCTTCGTCGTCTTGACGAGACGAAAGGACGGCGTCCATGAAAAAAAAGATACAGCGCAAAGCCGGAATTTTTCTGCGGAAGTCCGGCGCAATCCAGACGATTTCGAACCAAAAACGAGAAACGGTCGCCGCGTGAGGCGGCGATGAAGCGGCCCTTAATGAAGCGGCCGCGATGAGGCGACTGGAAGAGGGCGGCCGGAAACGCGGGCGGCTTCGAGGCTCTCGCGAAGCTCCTCCGCCTTCCTCGCTCCAAAAAAAATTCTTGTCGTGGCTTCTTCGGTCCTGACGGTTCTTTCCCCCTGGCCAATCGCCGGGGGCCAGATGGCGAAAGACGCAAAAATATATGAGCCCCAAAGTCATGCTGATGATTGAGAACGTCGAGCAAAAAGCCGCCTTCGCCGCTAGCTTGGCCAAAAAATATGCGGTCGTCGACGCCCAGTCGGCCTATCCGGCCGCCGGGCGCGAGGAGCAAGTCGAAGCTGTCTTGGCCGCCGACCCGGACGTGGTCATTATGGATTTTAGGGCCGAAGACGCCTTAAGCGTCAAGATCCTTCAGGCCGTGTCCGACAAGAGCGAAAAGACGGGCTTCATTTTTCTCGATTCCCCGGAAAAGGCGGATCGGGACAATGTTCTCATGGCCATCAACGAAGGGGCGCAGGCTTTCATAACCCCCGACATTTCCGAAGTGGCCTTGCTGAACTACGTCAATCGGGTCGTTTTCGGCCCCTCGAGATTGCGTTCCGACTGTCGCGTCGACTCGGAAGAGCAACTTCAGGCCGTCAACGAACGCTTGAGCTGGACCAAAACCAGGCTGACGAACGCCCAAAAGCTCATCGCCTATCTGCTGAACACCCCACTCGGCGTTCAGCCCCGCAAGACTTTAATTCTGTCCGATTCTTCCTACCAAAGGGAGTTGCTGAAAAAGCATCTTGAAGACAACAATTTCATCGCCTTGACCGCTTCGTCGGCTGAAGACGCGGTGAACCTCACTTTGTCCGAAAAGCCGAGGATATTAATTTGCGACTATGAGTTGGGCGAAGGGAAAACGGGGATAGACGTCTGCAAGGAAATCAAGTTCGTTCATAAGTTCACGCCTTTGTATTTCGTCATCTGCACGGCCAACGTCGATAAGATGCCGTCGATCATGACGCCGGGCAACGGAGTCGACGATTGTCTGGAAAAACCGGCCACGCCCAGTTCGCTGAACGATTTTTTGGCCAGAATAGCTCTGGGTCTGATTCTCTAAGTTTTTGGCCTGTCGCCGAAGCCGCAATTTTTTTTGGCCCCTCCCCTTATTGGTTTTCTCGGGGGAGGGGTTTTCGTCGCCTCCCTTAGCTTTAACTCTTTTTGGTCGAAGGATTTTTTTTCATGACTGCGCCTGTCGTTTCTCCCCCCGGCTGGTCCAACGGCGAAAAGCCCTCCAAGTCGTTTTCCAAGAAGGAGAGATATCTTCGCATCGCCGCCTTGCTGCTCCTCTGCGGGATGGTTTGGTATTTCAGCTTTGATCAGGGCAGGGGGACGGCCAAAAGCCGCCTAGCCCGCTTGGAAAGGGAAAACATTTCTCTCAGAGAGCAATTGATTTTGGCCGAGGCCGATCTTTCCGTGGTTTCCCGGCAATTGGCCGAAC
>JAIRTO010000260.1 GCA_031254895.1 Deltaproteobacteria bacterium | reverse complement strand
GGAGGTGGTCAATCTCTTGGGGCCGAACGGCTGCGGCAAAACGACTTTGCTGAAGGCCTTGTTGGGCTTTTTGCCCTCTCCGTCGGGCCGCCTGTTTCTGGGCGGCCGTCCGCTGGAGTCCATCAAACGGCGCGAACTGGCTCGGCTTTTGGCCTACGTGCCCCAACATCACCAGGGCGCCTTCCCCTACTCGGCCAGGGACGTGGTCTTGATGGGCCGCACGGCCGCCAGCCCCTGGCTTCGGTTTTCCCTCGAAGACCGGGACAAGGCCGTCAACTCTCTGGAAAAAGTGCGTCTTGGCCATCTGGCCGAGCGCTCCTATCTGGAGCTTTCCGGCGGGGAAAGACAGCTGGTCCTCATCGCCCGGGCTTTGGCCCAAGAGTGCGCCGGCCTGATCATGGACGAACCGGTCAGCAGTCTGGACTTCGGCAATCAATTTTTGCTTTTGGATCTCATCGGCGAATTGGCGGGGAACGGCCTGACCATCATTCTGACCACCCATCATCCTGAACAAGCCCTGTATTTGGGCGGCCGAGCCGTGCTGCTGAAAGAGGGCCGTCTGGTCGCCGACGGGCCGGCGGCGACGACCGTCACCGCCGAGCAGGTGCGCCGACTGTATCGGCTGCCCGACAAGGCCGACGGGTGGATACGCTTGTCCGGAGCGGACGACTCATGAACTCGCTGTTTTTGGCCGACGAAGAAATTTTGAACGCCGGCGAGGCGGAAAGGCCGGAGCAAGCCGAGCGGGCCGACGTGTTCGGGCGCTGTCTGGCTCTGTCCGTCATTCTGCACGTCGCCGTCGTCTTTCTGTTCGTCGGCGCGGCTCGCTGGGAGGGTCGCTGGGGGCGGCCGGACGGGCTGGAGTCCATTTATATGGTCTCTCTGGTGGCGGGCTCGGCCGAGCCTGGCCGCGGGGTCGTCTCCGACGGCGGGGCCGGGGAAGCCGCCGCTGCCGCTGCCGCTGACGCCGACGACGGCGCGGCCGAAGTCGCGGAAGAGGTTTTGAGCGAGGAAGTCGACGCCGTCGAAGAGTCCGTTGTCGCCGAAGAGCTGATTGAAGCCGAAGAAACGGTTGTCGAGCCCCCCGTCGCCGAAGAATTCGTCGTCGCCGAAGAGCCCTTGGAACCGACTGAGGCCGTCTTGCCTCCGGAACCGGTCGAGCCCGAGGCGATCCCCATAAAGGAAGAGCCCGTCGAACCGAAAGTCGAAGTCGAACCGGCCAAGGCCCCGGAGACGCCCAAACCTCGGGCCAGATCCAAGCCGAGAGCTGCGGAAAGGCCCAAAGCGGAAGCGCCCAAAACGGAAACAGCCAAACGCGCGGACCAAGCTGGCGGAACAGGTTCTGGCGCCGGTTCCGGCCAGGTGGCGGCGGGCGGTTCCGGCTCCAGCGGAGTCGGAGCCGCCGGAGCCGGGGCCGGCGGAGAAAACGGCGGCGCGGCCGGCTACGTCAAGGGCAATTACGAGTACATCAAAAAGCGCATACGGCAAAAGCTGGTCTACAGCCCGCAGGCCAAGCGCATGGGCATTCAGGGCACGGTGACTGTGGCTTTCGTCATCCAGAACGACGGCCGAGCCAGGAACGTGAGCGTGGCCAAAAGCAGCGGCAACGATTCGCTGGACGAATCGGCGGTGCAGGCCGTCGAAAAAGCCTCTCCTTTTCCTCCGCCGCCGGAGGCGGCCCGCATCGTCGTGCCCATTAGCTTTAGTCTAAAATGAGGACGAGTCGCGTCATGACCCTCTCGACTGTTCTGATTCGCCTGACTCGCCTTCTGGCGATCCTGTGTCTTTTCTTGGTTCCGGCCGGTCAGGCGACGGCGGATCTGAAGATTTTCGTCACCAACGACGTGCACGGCCACGCGGCCGAAGAGCCGGCCGAGGGGCGAATCGGCTACGCCCGACTCAAAGCGGCTCTGGACGCGGCCAAAGCCGAGGGGCACGAGGTTTATCTCTTCGACGCCGGCGACGCCTTCAGCGGCAGCGCCGCCGCCCAAGTCGATCACGGACGCTCCATCGCCGAATTGATGGGTTTGCTCAACTACCGAGTTCTCACGCCCGGCAACCACGCCTTCGATCATAACGAGGCCGAGCGCAATCCTCTCTATTACAGCGAAACATTGATAAAAACGGTTCGCGAGAACGCCTCCGGTCCGGTCGACGTCGTGGCGGCGAATTTGACTCGTCATGGCGAAACCGTTCCGGGACTCGGCCGCGACCCGGTCGTCGTCCACGACGAGACGGCGGATAAGCCGGACGGTCTGCGTCTGATCGTCGCGGGAGTCGTCACTCCCTACGTCAGGCGGCCCAGTCTGCAAGCGAGCTTGCCCGGCTACGATTTTGGCCTTTTGGAGAATCCCGCCGCCACCAAAGCGAAAATTCTGGCCGACTTGACCGCTTCCCTCGAAGAGTTCAACAGGCCTCAAGACGTGACGATCGTCTTGAGTCATTTGGGTTATCCGGGATCGGACGGGGACAGAGACGGACGCCTGGTCGGGCCGGATCTGGCCGCCGTGCCCAACGTCGATTTCGTGGCCGACGGTCATACCCACGAAGCCGTGCCTCCGCAAAAGATTGGGGAAGCTGTTTACGCGAACGGCGGACGCCATTTGGAGCATTTTTTGGAAATAACCATAGGCGACGACGGGGCAGGGACAATGGTTCTGAAAGACTTTCAGGACGTGGCCGACTTGACCCCGGATCCGACCGTCGTCGCTTATCTGAGCGAACTGGATCGGCGACAAGGCCTGACCGAAGTCCTTTTCGAGACGCCGGACGCCGAATTGTTCTCCGATCGGGACTTGCGGACGGACAACATCGCTCTGGGCCGCCTGATTTGTCTGGCCATGATGAAAGCCTCCGGGGCCGATCTGGCTCTGCACAACGTCGGCGGCATTCGGGCCGGTCTTCCCGGCGGTTCGGTCAGCCTAAGGGATCTTTTCGACGTCTTGCCTTTCGGCGACGAATTGGTTTCGGCGGAGATGACGGGAGAAGAGATAGAGGCCTTTTTGAATCGTGGTTCTGGTCATGGCGGCCGAGGAGCTCCCCAATTTTACGGCTTTTTGGCATTTGCCTGGCGTGGGGAAGACGGGCGTCCGGAAGTGGCGGGACTTCGCTTGTCCGACGGCGAACGGCTGGATTCGAATAAAACCTACACGGTGGCCTTGAACGGCTTCATGGCCAGAAACATGAAACTGCCGACGAAGAATTTCGGCGATCTCGTTTTGGCCTTGCGCCAGGTCTTGACGGCGGATTTCGCGAATTTTGAGGAATTGCGAGACAATCGCTCTCTGCTCGTTTTCGAAAGCTTCGAGGAGGCTCGCGCGGCTTGGACTGAAGCCGGGCCGTAGAATCGTTTTCGAGGCCAGAGGCAGAGCGACGCGAGAGTCAGAAAGACTTGACGGGCAAAGGCGAGGGGGAAGAGGAGAGGGTAGAGGGACGGAAAAGCGGCGCGGAATAAAGGCACAGAATAAAGGCGCAGAATAAAGGCGTAGCATAAAGACATAGAATAAAGGCGTGGGATAAGGCGTGGAATAAAGACACGGTATAATAGCGCGGAATAAAGGCGCGGGAAAAAGACGTGGAATAAAGGCGCGGGAAAAAGACGTGGAATAAAGGCGCGACTCGTTGACAACCGTCTCAAAGGATGTTTTCGGGCCGCTTTCGTTTTTCTATGGCCTACGCTTCCGCGCGACTATAGAGGGCGAACTTTCGCAGTTCGTTTTGTTGTTTTTGGCTTCGGCAGTTTGGCCTAGTATATGGCGCTGTAAACGCGACAGTAGCGATGTAAACGAAACTGTAATGACGCTGTAAATGGCGTAGAAAATGAAACTGTAAAGGCGTTGTAAATGGCGTCGAAATATTACGCAATTCAAGTTAAAAATGCTGAAATAATGTTATAATTAAGATGTCATTATAAGGACGCGACTATCCGTAAAACCGATATGACGTTTCCGAAAGTCTTTCCGGAAAGCCGGCGGGCAAAATAGCCATACGCGCTCCTATGTATCCCTACGCGTCATCTCTATGCGCTCCTATGCCGACCCCCTATAACCCTATATTCGCCAATATCCTCACCAATTCGAGCATATGAGCTTCCCGGCGGCCAATATGCGCATATTGGCCGCCTGAACCAAAAATGCCGAAGTCTTCAACTTCAGTCTT
>JAIRTO010000098.1 GCA_031254895.1 Deltaproteobacteria bacterium | reverse complement strand
CGGCCGGACAAAGTCAGCAATCCCTTAATGGCCAAAGCCAAACCCATAAGAGAAATGATGACGCCCAATACTCCCCACCACCCCTCCAGATGAGGAATAAGATTGGTCAAAATGTCCTGTTGATGCCCGCCGTTCATGAAATGTTCAATCCTCCTGAAAACTGGTTTTTGGATAATGCCGACGCAATTTCGTCGATTGTCCGCCGATGGCCGTCATTTCGTCTCGTCGTTAAGATCGGTTTTTGACTCGTCTTTTTCGAGTCATCTTTTTCGAGTCGTTTTTTTGGATTCTTTTGACAGTCGCGTCGCTTTGGCTCATTTTGGAGCGACGTCACTTAGGCTTATTTTGCGGCCGTAGCGTTTTGACTCTTTTTTAGCAGTTCCGCCGTTTCGTTTTGTTAAGGAACTGCGGACGAGATCAGGCGTCGACGTCCACCACAAAGACCCCCACCGGCGTGCCGGCCGGAACGGTGACCGTGGGCGGACGATCGAAATTTCTTTCCAGCTGACCCGCCGCTCTCCGGCCCACCTGTCCCAAGGCCTCCAGAGATATTTCGGTCAAGGAAGGACCGTCGTCCTGATTCTGAACCAAGACGTCGCCATACACGCTTACGGTGGTCCCCCGGCGACTGAGAGCTTGACCGAAGCCGTCAAGGAAGCTGGAAGCCATGAGGGCACCCCAACGCTCCAGAAAATGTCTGTCCACGTCGCCGGGAATGACCGGCGAATTGGTGCGGGGATCGATGGCCAGAGCCTCCACGTTCAGAGCGCGTCCGCCGGAGAGATTGACGACTCGGTTGAAGCTCATGGTCAGACTCTCCCCTTGCAGTTTAAAGGCGCCGATGAATCTGGCCCCTTTCCAGAGGCCCCTCGGCCACTCTGGCCGTGATGGGGGCCGGCGCCTCGCTGTTGACGGCCAATTCCGTAATGGCGTACAGGATGCGGCCTGGCCGCAGGCCCCCAGGCGCCGCCGGCTCCGCCGGAGCCGTCGGCGCGGCCCCAGAGCCTGGACGGCCCGGCTGGCCGCCGGAACCGAAGCCCGGGGCGGACGCGAAAGTTCCCAGCTCTTTTTTGACTTGACCCGCCGTTTTCAGATCGTTCAAGAGAGCCGACAGCATCTGATCGTCCTGCACTCTGACCGGCGGCGGCGGCTCGGTTCGGGGACCGGAGACGGGTTTGGCCATCGGCTGCGGACTCATGATCAGTTCCGGCGTCTTCGCCGGCGAGGCCGGCTGAGCCGGCTGAGCCGGCTGAGCCGGCAGGCCCGGCTGCGCCGGAGCCGACGGAGTCGTCGACGCGATTGACGGCTGGGCTTTTTTCGCGGGAGTTCCCACGGGGGTGGCCACGAAAGAATCCAGGCCCTCCCGAGCCAACTCCGCCCCGGCTCGGTTAAGCTCGTCGATCATCTGGTTGTATTCCGGATTGCCGGCCCCGCCCACCTGGGTCGAGATGTTTCTGGGCGTCAGCCCGCTGGCCGACGAACCGCCGGCCTCGCCTTCGGTCATGCTCCAGAGCAAGAACTTGACCCCCAGAAAGAGCGCCAAGACCAAGAGGAGAGCTCCTCCGCAAAGCAAATAAGGGCGAGGAATTCTGGACAAAATATTAGGTGAAAAACTCATCTGGTCGCCTCGTAAAACGTTTCTCCGGCGGTCACTCCGTGCAGGTCGACCGTCATGACCTCTTCTCCGTCGCTTAAGAGGATCGAAGGCACGGCCTGGATCTCGTAGACGGTCACGCCGCCTGGTCCGGAGACTCTGGCCTGCGGAGCAGGCCAGAGCAAGCCCCTTCTGGTTCTGAGATACAGACGCTCCCCGACTTGACTGAATCTCTCTCCGTCCAGACTGGGCCTGGCTTCGACGGGTCTGGAGCCTTGGGGCTCCAGGCCGTCCAAAAAGGCGTAAAGGAGATCGTCCACCACGGAGGCCGGCAGAGGCTCGGCCTGGCCGGACAAAGAAGCTTTGGGCCCCGGCTCCTGAATCTGAAAGATTATTAGCCCGTCGAGCTCCCGCCGAGGCTTGACCGCCGACGTGGTGGTCAAATGAGCCATCAGAGGAATGTCTTTGCCTTCCAGGCTCACCACCAGATTGGAGTGGGCGTGATTGGACAAGGCCGAGACGATTATCTGATTGTCGGCTCCCTCCAGGGCCTGAGCGGTGAAGAGAGCTCCGCTGCCCAGAACGCTGGCCGCGACCGGCCAGGGACGACCGGTGGAATCGGTGAAGACCAAAGCGGTGACCAGGTTCGGCGTCAATTCGACGACCGGAGGCTTGAAGCCGGGCTCCAATCTGACCCTCTCCGTCCGAGACCGCATGGTTCCGGGACTCGAGTCGCTCAAAGCCTCTTCCCTGGCGTCGAGGCTTTGTCTATAGGTTCTGACCTCGTCGGGAGAAGCGGGCAGAAGGATTTCCAGACTTTTTTCGTACGCCAGCTGATGCGCCTGACTAACTTTAAGATTGTCGGCCGTTACGCCGCTTTCGGGAGATGGTTCTTCGGCCACGCCTTGGGCCGAAGGATCCGGCTGAGCCGGCTCGGCCGGCTGGGCCGACTCAGCCGCTTCCGCCGCATCGATGATGGCTTCCAAAGAGGCCAACATTTCGTTGGAAGCAAAGTCGGCGAAATTGGAGTCAGGCGCCGAATCAGGCGAACTTGAAGATGCCGTCTCCAAAACGGGCGTTCCTGAAACAGACGTCCTCGAATCAGCAGTTCTTGAGACAGACGCCCCTGAATCAGCCTTTCCAGAGACAGACGCCCTCGAATCAGCCGAACCGGCTGCGTTCTCAGTTCCTTTCAAATCTGAAGAGTCTTTAGGGGAAGAATCTTTGCCTGAGAGATCTTGTTCGGAAGAATCTTTACCAAAGAGATCTTGTCCGGAAGAATCTTTGCCTACGAGATCTTGGTCGGAAGAACCTTGGCCTGAGAGAGCTTGGCCGGAAGAATCTTTGTCTACAAGCTCTTGGTCAAAAGAACCTCGGGCGGAAGAATCGGTTGTTGATGAATTCAAAACTGTCGAACTTTCTCCTTTGGCAGAGTTGAGGGAGCTTGCGCCGCCGTCTGAACCGACCTCTGGATCAAGATTTTGGGAAGAATCGAAGCCAGGTCGGACAACTGATTCGTTTGTCTTCGCTTTCTCGGCCTCTGCGGCTAGGGAACCTTCAGAGCCTCCGGCCCCCTCGGCGTCTCCGGCGCTCTCGGCGGAGCCGGAGGCTCTATCGGCACCGGAATCGCTCCGACCGCTTATGTTTTCGCCGTTGGTCCGGTCGCCAGAATCTTCAGCTCCGCCGAGCAAAACTAATGGAAAATTCTTGTCTTCTTCCGCCATATCTAAGGTGGAGGCCAGCGGAGCTGGCGCCCCAGCGAGGGAAACCTCCGAGTTATTGGCGGAGTCTTCCTCGGAATGGCCGATCGAATCCGCCGCCTTCGCTGATTGGGCGGTTTCCTCGCCCTGAGCGCTGTCAGTCGCCTGGGCCTGACCTATCTCCGACTCGGAAAAATCGTCGAACACCGAACCAAAACCTCTTTGAGACGTTTTTTCCTCCCAAGCCTTGGCCGCCTGGTCGGACGCGTCGACCGGCTCGCTCGGCCGCGACAGCCAGGCGCTTATCCTCAGGCCGAGGAAGATAAAAACCAAAAAGGTCGACACAAGAATTTGTGTCTTTCGTTTCCTAAGACACCAATATATTGATTGGCTAAAATTAGCCATATAGACATCCTCAGTCTAGTTATAATTAATTAAAATTAACTGTAAATTAATATATATTGTGGTTTATTATTCTTATTAATACCACATCTATGCACAAAAACCCTATCTCTCCACAAGCCCAATCTCCATATTGTTTAAGTTTTATCTGATTAATTCGAATGTTGAACGTCTTTCAAAGACTGGTCAACCTAATTTGCGCGTTCTTTTTTGAAGTCCCTGAGACCTTTTCCGCCATTAGCGGACCGGCGAAGCCTTCTTTTTGGAAAAAACCGCTTTTTTGTCGAAAAATGCTCTTTTTGTCCGAAAGCCGCCTGTCCTCCATCAGCGATCTCAGCATTTTTCGTCGGAAAAGAAAAAAACATAGGCTTTGGGGCTTTAAGCCGCCAAACCCCCTCAGCGCCAACAAGGCGCGAGTCGGTCT
>JAIRTO010000067.1 GCA_031254895.1 Deltaproteobacteria bacterium | reverse complement strand
CAGAGAACCGAAAATCCCAGACCCAGGCCCGAAAGACGACAAGAGAATCCCAGACCCAGAACCGAACAGGAAAACCCCAGGCCACAAAGGCGGTCGGAAACCCCAAGAACTGAACAACGGCAGGAGATCGTCAGGCCCAGAACGGAACAGCGGCAGGAGACTCCAAGGCCGGAGCGAAGAGCCGCCCCGCCCAGAACTGAACAGAGGCAGGAGAGCCCCCGGCCGGAACAACGTCAAGCCCCCGGTTCCAGACCCGAACGGAGACAAGAAAATCGCGGCCCCAGAGCGGAAATGAGACAAGATGCGCCTGCGGCCATAACGGAACAGAGGCCGGAGGCGCCAGGAGAGCAGATTGAGCCAAGGGGAGAAAATCCCGAAATGGCGACCCAAAGGCCTTTAGCCGTCCATTTCGTTTGAAAACGCCCCCAAGGGACGATCTATAAAAGGAAGTTCGTCAAACGCCGACAAACCAAAAGCCTGACGGCGGACAGTCCGCCAGCTGCGAACAGCCCCTTGATTTTGCCGTCAGGCCCTGAACGAAAAAAGGGGGGGATATCTTTCGGTTCTCCTCCAGAGGGAATCAAATCCGCCTTCCTTCGCCCTCCCTCGCCGTTTTTTTCTGGCTTTTTACGGTTTGCAACCGGTCGACGTCAACCTGGCGACAAAACAAACAACCTTAAGAAAACCTCTTTTTGAAGGCTAAAGCCGACAAAAAGAGGTTTTCTTACTTTTAGGCCTTTAAAAAGGCTATATCATATTTTTGATTCTATCTTTACTATGTATAAAAAACATTATTATAATATATTATAATAAAATTTTGCTTATTGAAATAAACTTCTTGATTGCGGCTCTATGGTCAGGAAGAGGCCCTCTTGAAGCAGGACGACTATAAACGACTCAGTCCGGCGACTTATTACTCACTCGAAAAACGCCGGAAAGGGTCCAACCCTCGATGGGCGGATCTGACTCGATAAAAAGTCAACATACGATAATTATTAGATAAATTCTAGAGGCAAACCAAAAAAACGAGCCTTTTTGGGAGCTGTTTCGAGCTCCAATTAGCGATGGCATAGTTATTGCTTATACTGCTATTCAGTTGTTCGGCGAGACGCCAAACAATTTTTGACGAAACGACTAAGCTTATTAGCGACGCGCTGGGGCATCAAGAAACACACGATTAGAAGTCAAAATTTACCAAAAAATTATCGTAATGATTTATTTTATCTACGAAAGACTGCAAAAACTACTTTTCACTTTATAAGAGGCAACTAATGACAAAATATGTCATCCCAACTTTAGCTCTGGCTTTTCTGGCTCTCGTCGCCGCCAATCCGAGCATGGCGCAGGACAGAAACTACGGACCCAACGATGGCCGAAGCCATTATAGCGATGATAGAAACGCGAATCACTGGTCTTCGCAACCTGGCCACCGCAGCGACTACGACGCCCGCGACAGAGGGGACTTTCAAGTCCAGCTCGCTTGGGGCCGCCACGGAGTCGACAGCAAAGGCAACTACGGCTACCGCCACAATTCCCGCCGTCACGACCGAGGCAATTGGGATCATGGCCGCCGATACGACGATCGTCGGGGCCATCATGGCCATCTCAACCTGCGTGAACGCGACAGCCAAGCCAGATACGACAATCGCGGAAATTTCGGACATCGCAAAAATGGCGGAAGACACGAATCTAGACGCAATCACTGGAATTAACGAAATAATGTCCGACCATTGAACAATTTTCTCGAGTTTTTCCTCTCTCCTTGAGGGGCCACCAGGCGAAACAAAATTTCAGTTTTCGGCAATGGGCCTGGTGGCCCCGGGATTGGCGAAAAAAAATCGATGCCACACCAAATTTTCAAACAAAATAAGCAAACAACATAATATTTAAATAAGCGCATTCCAAAAACGAAACTAGCTCATTTGAGCTGCGCGAATTTGAAGGAACTCGGATAGAAGCGGAAATAAATTGATTATGCGAAAGGGTTCAAAGCCCGAGTTCCTTCGTCGCGCCAGCTCATTTGAGCTTAGAGAATTTGAAGGAACTCGGATAGAAACGGAAATAAATTGAGTATGCGAAAGGGTTCAAAGCCCGAGTTCCTTCGTCGCACTAGCTCATTTGAGCTGCCCTAATTTGAAGGAACTCGGATAGAAACGGAAATAAATTGATTATGCGAAAGGGTTCAAAGCCCGAGTTCCTTCGCCGTTCCCTCCTGAGCGACCAGACGACGCTTACTTCGGCCCCCCAATTCAAATCTGCCGCTTTCCCCTCCATTATGCATACCGTCTTCCCGGGATCGCCAAGATCCTGGGAGACGGCCCTATCCTTTTCCAGCCGACTAAAGCCAGCTTCTCCAAGTTTTCGACCATTCTGTTTTCGACGAATACGCCGCCGAGCGACGTCATGCTTTGAGTGTTTTTAGACAGGTTCCGCTCGAAAGGCCGTTTTAGATTGACCAGTAACCTTCAAGACGGCTTTTGGCGAGCAAATGACTTCAAAGGACAAGGCGGCGCCGGCGGACAAAAGGCTTTGAAGGCCAAAAAGCTTCGAAGGGGCAAACGTTTCTTCAATAAGCAAAAAAAAAAGCTCCCTCTATTGAGGGAGCTTTTTTTTGAGTGAGACATTTTTGCGGAAATTTCGAAAACCGTTCGACCGGATCTTCCGCCACGAGTCTACTTGGGAGAAGGAGCGAGCGGAATGAGCGAAATGAACGGAATGAGCTGAACGAGCCAAACGAACGAAACGAACGAAAAAGGCAGTTCGAGCCGGACTGCGAAAACTGGTCCGGCCCTCGCCTTTCTCTACCAAAAAAGCTAAAACTCGAAATCGTCCGCCGTATTCATCGGCAGAGCCTTATCCAGGGATTTCCCGACTTTCGCGGACGAGGACGCGCCAAGGGCCATATACGGCGCCGTCCCGTTTCGGCCGGATCCGCCATTTTTTCTGACGTATTTGTTCGCCGCGTCGTTTTGGCCATGAACGGTTCTGATCAGTTCGTCCACTCCGTTCAACAGTCGACCGGCCTGATTCGACAGTTGATTGGCCGCGCCGGCCGATTGTTCGGCGGAAGCGGCGTTGTTCTGGGTGACTTTGTCCATCTGATTCATGGCTGAGGCGATCTGGCCGATCCCCTGAGATTGTTCCTTGGAAGCTTCGGCCACTTCAGAGACGAGTTGGCCGACTTTGCCGGCGTGTTCGGCCACGGCGGAGAAGCCTTCCGAGGTGTAATTGACCATCTCGGAGCCTGAATTGATGTTGGAGATGGTGGCGGCGATAAGATCGGCCGTGTTTTTGGCCGCATCGGCGCTGCGGATGGCCAGGTTTCTGACCTCGTCGGCCACGACGGCGAATCCCGCCCCGGCTTCGCCGGCTCTGGCGGCTTCCACGGCGGCGTTTAGGGCCAGAAGGTTGGTCTGGAAGGCGATCTCATCGATGGTTTTGATGATCTTGCCTATCTCGTTGCCGGAAGCGGCTATTTGAGTCATGGCCGAAATCACGCTGTCCATGGAAGTGGAGGCTTTGTTCACGCATTCGTGGGCTTGCGTCATGAGAGAGTTCGCCTCCACCGCATTGTCGGAATTGCGTTTGGTCATGGAGGACAACTCCTCCAAGGCGGCGCTGGTCTCTTCCAGAGAAGCGGCGTTTTCCGTGGCTCCGTCCGCCAAGGTCGTGGCCGCCCGGGACAAGTCCGCAGAGGCCGCGTCCACTTCCTGAGCCCCTTCGGTCAAGAGATGAATGACGTTGTTCAACGGGTTGGTTATGCTTCTCGTCAGAAAGAAAGCCAACAGAAGACTGGCGAGCACGGCCGAAATCACGCCGACGATCAGAAGCATGAGAGAATTTCGCAGCTGTTGGAACGTTTCTTCGACGAAATTGCTGGACAGCTCGCTGAAGGACTGATTCAGCATAGCCGATCTCTCCAAGGCGATTTTTTCGGCGGCCGTCGTTTCGTCTGCGGCGACGGCGATGCCCTGGACAGTTCGCTTGATCGTGTTCAGCGCGGCGGAGTATTCCTGAGCGGAGGAAATGATGTTGACGAGGAGCTCGCGATTGGAAGCCTGTATAACCCCCGGCAGCAGATCGTTGACGTCGTCGATGAGGGCTTGAGTGGTTTGGATGGCCATGTCGAAATTGGCCCCGTCATGATCGTACAGCCCCCTGTACAAATAGATGCAGGAAGTGGACGAGACGTCGCTCAAGGAAGCGGCCATGACCATGCGTCCGTAGACCCGGGCGACTTCCGCCGGATCCATGGTCTGAATGTTCAGTCGGTTGACCCTTTCTTGTTGCGACTCCCTGAAAGCTCTTATTTGGCTGTCGAACTCTTCGTAACTTTCCACGGCGTCGGTTGTGGCGCTGTTGATGCTTGCGCCTAAGGACGGCATGTCGTTGACCTGCGTTTGAAAATTGCTGAAAGCGGTCTCGAAATCGCTGATGAGACCCCGGATTCGGTCAGACTCCGGGTCTTGGCGGTCGGACAGCAAATCCTTGATTTGGCCGACCATGCCGTTAATTGCTCTCGTTTCCGATTCAATTCCTCTAAAAAAGGCGATGTCGTAAGAATCGCGGTAATCGGTGACCAACTGCCCTTGTCTCGTCAGAGACAAATCGACGTTGGAAACAAGCTCTTTCGCCGGCAACACGTCGTCCCGCAAACTCTCTGTTTCGGATTGAAGGCCGAGCATGGCCACAACCACGAAAACGGAAACGACGACAAATATCAGCGATATTCCTACAAAGCCAAGTATCAGTTTTGTCCCCAGCTTCATTGCAACCTCCATTGGAGCCTTGAACTGCGAGCGACGGGCGTCAGTTTCGGTTTCCGGCGGCCATAAACCGCAAGATTTCCTTCTGAATCGCAGACGGTCGGCCGCCTGGACCAAGGCCTCTGCATCAGCCGCGCGCCCGTATCGGGAGATGATGAATAAATTAGCTTCGACAGGAATGAATTATAAAACAGCACTCCAGTTAAGCTAAATGCTCTAAAAGACCAAGATTTTTGATGGAACAATAATAAATAATATTACAACTATTTATTGCTTACATTTGAGATAGTACAATTTAAATATCTACATGTCAATATTAGGGCATACTATTTTATTTAAAAATATATAATATTAGAATTTTTACAATTAATATTTTAACAAATTAATAATAGTTAAACTAAATTATAAAATAAAATAAACATCTTATGTCGATGGATTTCAGATAAATTAATTTTCGTCTTTAGTAAATACATATTCTTGACTCTCAAAATAGGTTTAGACGAACAGACAAAAATATTCGTCTGAAGAAAAATAAAATAGCCGTCGAAACGGCTTTGTTATGAACTAAACATATTTTTCAAAGTTATAAACGAATAAAATTGTTATTTATTTTATTGTGGTTGACCTGAAGGCAAATAAAAAAGCCGTCGAGACGGCTTTTTTATGAACAAAATATATTTTCCAACGTTACGAACGAATAAAATCGCCCTATATTATATTAGACGTTGTAGGTCGTATCTTTCTTGAACTGATTGTAGTTTCGATTGACCACTTCGATATAACGTCTTGTTTCTCTAGGCATGTTCCGGCCTTCGGCGCCATGACGCCTAAAGTTGCCTGGACCCCAATTATAGGCGGCCAAAGCTTTGTTAAGATTGCCGCCATGGCTGTCGAGCATCTTTTTCAAATACCTGGCCCCGCCCCAAATGTTGTCCAAGGGATTGAACGGATCCTGGACGCCCATCTCCTTGGCCGTGCCGGGCATTAGCTGCATGAGCCCTTTGGCCCCGGCCGGCGAGACGGCGCGTTGGTTGAAATTCGATTCCGTTTTTATGACGGCTTTTATCAGAGAAGGATCCAGACCCAAGGCCGCTCCCACCTTTCGAATGATGATCTCCAAATCGTCGCCGATGGAGAGGCCGTTCGGCTTGGTCGCTTCAGCGGAGGCGTCGGCGGTTTTCACGACGCCGGACTTGTCGGCTTGAGAGCCGCCGGCTCCGGAATTGTCCCCGCCTGGCGCGATCTCGGACTTGAGTTGAGGAAAGATGGCTGATTGCCCGACTGATTCCAAAGTTCCGCCGGTCGAAGTTCTCGCTCCATCCAACGCGGTTCCGGACAGGATGTTCTGCGCGGCGGCGGCCGCCGCTCCTTGGCTTTCGTTCAAGCTGGTTCTTTGCCGGAAAGCGGACAGTTGGGCCGGAGAAAAGATCTTGCCGGTGTCCAACCCCCTGACGATGGTGCTGCCGCCGTTCAAAGGCAGAGAACGGCGTCCGCCCAAAGGTCGGGTCAGATCCGGAGTAGGCAGCGTTTGAGTCAGGGCGGCCTCTTGGGCGAGAGCTTTGGCCTGCTCCTGAGCCGGAGGCAGCTCCTGAGAATCTTTTATTTCCTCCGCCAGCGCGTTTTTCATGTTCAAGGCTTGAAGCTGGGCCAACTGTCTTTGCGTCTGCTGGCTGACCGGTCCGTCCAAAACTTTTTCGAAAACCTGATTCTGGGCTTTGTTGACGGCCATCATGGCTTCAAAAACGCTGCCCTCGGCGCCCCGCGCCAGACTTTGAGGGGAAGGCAGGCTTATGTTCAGAGGCTTGCGTCCTGTTCGACCTTGACGGACATCGACGGACGAGGCGACGGAATTGCTTCTCGCCGCAGTCAGATTCCCCGCCGACTCATACTTGTTCAACATGGACCTGTACCTTTTTTCCGCCCGCATAAGGCTGGGCCATATTATGAAAAAACGGTTTTCGCCAATAAATGCCTAAACTTTTCCTGGATCAGGCCGACAAAAGCTTCGGTCGGCCCGCTGTCTAAAAAACTAAAGCAATTGTCAGGCCAAAATCATTTTCCGCCTGCTCGACCTCCTCCCGCTCGACCTTCCCCTGTTCGACCCGATCAGTTTTCGGAAAGCCTCATCGGAACCGAACTGGGAACCGAACTGGGAACCGAACTCGGAACCGAACTGAGAACCCGAAACGGAACCCGAACCGGGAATCGAACCGGGAACCGAACTGGGAACCCGAACGGGAACCGAACTGGGAACCCGAACGGGGAACCCGAACGGGAACCGAACTGGAAACTGAATTTGGAATTGAACTGAGAACCCGAACATGGAACAGAAAAGGAAGCTGAATTGTGAACCGGAATGAAATTACATGGCCGCAGCTTAATGTTTGTCAATTTGATGACAGAAGATTATTTTTTTATTTCCTTTACACATATCCATATATAATTCATTAACCTTAGAGGTTGCGGAACGGCTCATCGGTCGATCTTAGGCGGTCTCCTTTGGCGGAAAAGCTGAGCCGCAATGAACAAAGCCTCAATCTTGGCCTGCAGAATCAGCGGCCCGGCATAAACGACAAGGCGATTATCAGCCATGAACGAAGCGCAACTCGTCGTCGGCGTCGTCGGCTTGCAGGTTGACGACGGAATAGCCTTCCCTGCCAAGCTGCTCCATGAACTCGACCTTGCCCAGACCGCACAGCTTGGCGGATTGCCCCAGACTAAGACGCCCTTCGCCGAACAATTTGGCGGCCACGGCCATCCGGGCCATAGCGGCCAATTCAGACGCTGACAGCCCGGCGCTGGCCAGGACGTCATCGCCGTATGGAATGGTTATAAACTTCATGGAACCAGACATTACGCGCCTCACGAAAAAACTCAAAAATACATGTTAGAATCGGTCATGGCCAAAGTCAAGCGGCGCTTTCAAGGCCCCGAATTCGGCTCGGTTCCGTCGACTTAGGTTCCATAGGCTTGGTTCAACAGACTTTTGGTTTCGTCGGCCATCTTTTCTAAACTTTCCAGAAGCTTTTGCGAACGGCGATCTCCAAAAAAAACTGCTCGCCAAGGAATAAAGAGAGAATATGCTCTTAGATATGCGTCCATAACTATAAATGAATAGTACAATTCTACAAATAAATGCTAAAACTTTCAATTACAACAATTATATAACAAATATAATATATGTAAGCTTATATTTAATCTTATAAAATATTTTACGTCCTCAATACATAGACAAAATTACAAACAAACGGTAAAGATGGATTATTAACCAAATCCGGTTCTTGTCTTTCCGAGACGTTAGTAGTACAATAGGCGGAGCACCTGAATTTTCAGGCCATAGGTTCAAGTCCCCGTTCAATCCCCTTGGATATAAGGCGAAAGCGTCCGCAAGCGCCGAGGTTCGAGTCCGACGAACCCGCTACTGTTCCGAACGGCGCCGGATATTTCGCCCGAAAGCGGAAATCCGCCCGAGAGGATCGGTCTTTTCTCGTCTTATGCGCCGCCTTTCCGCGCTTTGTTTTTTGGAGCTTCAATGACCAACGAACCCGTCAACGTGGTTGATCTGTTCCGTCGCCGGACCCGCTCGCCCATGCGCCCCAGATCGAGCGATTTGATACAAGTCATCTTTCCTTCCTTTCGCCGGGTGACTCCTTACAGTCCGGCCCTCATTCTGGGCGAGGCGGAGCAATGGGGCCGCAATTTGTTCATCATCGCCCAGCAGAAGCCAAAGCCGGAAAACCTACGGACGAAAGAGGATTTGGCCAAATTGAATCACGGGATGCTCACGGCCGAAGACCACTCCCACATTGTCCGCTTTTTGAAGAAAGCCGTTCAACGGGCCGGCCAGGGCGAACCGGTCTCCATCATCACCTTCATCGACACCTACGGCGCCGACATCTCCATGGAATCGGCCAGACAGTTTCAGGCTTTCTTCATCGCCACGCTCATCAGAGATTTTCTGACCATCCCTCTGCCGACCGTTTCGGTCATCATAGGCGAAGGCGGCAGCGGCGGAGCTTTGGCCATACAGATGACCGACAGACGGGCCCAGTTCGACGACGCCCTGTACGCCACGGCTCCGCCGGAGAGCCTGGCCGCCATCATTTTTCGCGATCCGACCAAAGTTAGAGAAGCTCTGTTGATTTCCAAACCGACCGCGAAAGAGCTTCAGGAACTGGGCATCATAGATCAGGTTTTGCCCTCTCCCAAGCTGGTCAACGACATTCAAGGCTACGCCAAGCCTCTGGCCCTGTTTCTCGAACGCACCATAAAAGATTTGGCCAAGCGCAACATCAAAGCCCTCTTAAGGGTCAGACGGAGCCGGGCCAAAGCCTTCGGCGTCTACAAGCTCGAGCCCTACAAAAAAAGCAGCCGCTGGACCGCCTTTTTCCGGCTCACCCCCCTTCGTCGCAAAGCCGTGCCGACGCCGGATCTGAAGACCTTCAACCTGACCAGCAGCGACATCCAAGCCGGCGTGGATTGGGGCGAACAGACCGATCCGGCCACCAACCCGGAAGAATACGTCAAGTGCGGAGACATGAGCCTGAAGGCGGGCGGCTCAGAAGAAGGTTGCGGGGCCGTGATGAAAGTCTCGGAGTTTATGGCCAACCACTACGTCTGCCCCTCCTGCGGAGCCTCGAGAATAATGGGGGCCATGGGCTGGATCAACTGTCTGACCGACACCGACAGCTTTCACGAGATGAGTCGGGATCTGACGGCGCATCATCTCCTGCACCCTTCCCTTCTGACTCCCGAGTATTTGAATTTCCTGGTCAAGCAGGATCAGCGCTCTCCGTTTCATGAAGCTCTGGTCACCGGAGAAGCGACCATATTCGGCATGCCCATAGCCCTGGCCGTCTGCGAATTCTACTTCGCCGGAGGAACGATGGGCGTCGTTTTCGGGGAAAAATTCTTCCGGCTCACCGAATACGCCCGGAGCAAAAACCTGCCCCTGGTCAGTCTGTGCTGCTCCGGAGGCGCCCGACTTCTGGAAGGGACTCCCGCTCTGATGCAAATGGTCAAAACCGTCAACTGCATCACCCGCCTCAAGCGGGAGGGATTGCCCTTCGTCTCGGTCATGGGCGACCCGTCCACGGGCGGAGCCATCGCCAGCTACGCCGCCCTCGGCGACGTCATCTTGGCCGAACCCAGCGCTCTGGTCATCTTCACCGGGCCAAGGGTCATGGAGGCGAGAGGATTCCCGGTCAACGAGGAAGACGTCAGGGCCGCCGCTCTGTGCCGCACCTCCAGAGGGATATACGACAACTTGGAATTTTACTCGGACATCAGAGGCATCTGCGAAATAGCCCCCAGAAAAGATCTGAAGAGCGCCATATACAAATATCTCGAGTATTACCGCCGTTGCACGCCGGCCTCCAACCGCTACTGGAGCTGAAGAGAGCCAAAAAGCCGAAGCCTTTCGCGGCCGGGAAATGCCCGCCAAATGGAGCGAAAAATCTTTAAGTGAGAACTGGTCCATTAAATCCTGAAGCCGACGGCGACGACATAGCTCTGGATGCGCCTCTCCGGCCCAAATATTTCGCCGATTATTTAGGCCAGGAAGAATTGAAGGCCAAATTGCGAATTTTCGTCGAAGCCGCCAAAAACAGGGGCGAAAGCCTGGATCATGTTCTGATCCACGGTCACCCCGGCTTAGGCAAGACGACTCTGGCCCAGATACTGGCCAACGAGATGGGCTTTCCCTTCAAAGCCACTTCCGGCCCCGTCATTGAACGAAAAGGGGATTTGGCGGCCATTCTAACCAACCTCTCTCCCGGCGAGTTTTTGTTCATCGACGAGATTCACCGTCTCAACCCGGCCATAGAGGAGTACCTCTACCCGGCCATGGAAGACTTCAAGCTGGATCTCGTCCTGGGCCAAGGCCCCGGGGCTCGTTCGACCAGGCTGGACCTCAACCGCTTCACCCTCGTCGGGGCCACCACCAAGGCCGGCTCCCTCTCCCCTCCCCTCCGCGACCGCTTCGGCATTCAGTTGAGGCTGGACTATTACCGCCCCGACGAACTGGCCCTCATCATTCAAAGGGCGGCGAATTTGCTGAAGGCCAAAGCGACCCCCGACGGCGTGACCGAAATTGCCAAACGCAGCCGAGGCACCCCCAGAATCGCCGGACGTCTCCTCAAAAGAGTCCGGGACTACGCCGAAGTCAAAGGCGACGGAACCATAGACGCCAAAACGGCTAACGAGGCCTTGCGCATGTTGGACATAGACGCCAACGGCCTGGACAATTTGGATCGCCGCATTCTGGACGTCATCTGCGTCAGGTTCTCAGGAGGACCCGTCGGCATAGAAACCTTGGCCACAGCCGTAGGAGAAGAAGCCGACACGATTCTGGAAGTCTACGAACCCTACCTCATTCAAGAAGGCTTCATCCTGCGCTCTCCCCGAGG
>JAIRTO010000046.1 GCA_031254895.1 Deltaproteobacteria bacterium | reverse complement strand
GCCGAAGAATCCTTCCATGCCCTCGTTCAGGTCATTTTCCGGGCTTTGGGGTTCAAAGTCCTCTCCGAACTCGCCGGGGCGATTAGTCGGCTCGATTTGAGCGTGCAGCTTACGGATGAAACTTGGGTCGTTATAGAGCTAAAATATTGCTCGGCCATAGAGCGGGACCAGGCTGTAATTGACGAGACCTTGTCGGCTCTGGCCATGAGCAAGCTGTCAAAATCGGCGATGGATCGGAGTTTGGCCGAGGCTCTCATCGGCAAACTTGGCCCTAAGGAAACATATCAAATCCTATCGAAATCAAGGCTAGGATTCGACATGAGCAAGGCGGAAGAAAACGCCGTTCTGGCCGAGGCCTCCGCCAACCACTTGACCGACCAAGAGTTCAAACGCGCTTTGGCCGCTGCGGTTGAAGAAAATCTTGCAAACGATGAAATACAATTAGCTTTGGAAAAGAATCCGCTTGCCGAGGCCCCCATCGACAAAATCTTGACCACAGCCGCCAACAAGGCTCTAAGCGACATAAAGTCCAGAGACTATAGAAGCATAATCAAACCTTTCGCCAGCGAGATCATCTGTATGGGGCTGGCTCTGTACGAGCACGGAGCAAGAGTCAAGGCGGTTTTCGAGCCAACGCAGGCGGATGGTCAAAAACAGTAAAATGATCTAAAGGCGGCGAAGCGAAATTCGAGGCGGGTTTCTTCCAAAATTGTTCGGACGACGATTTTGCGAAAAAAGCATGATTATGGCCACGTAGTCTTCTCCAGCCAACACGTAAGACTCCGCAAATCCTCAATAAATATTTTATTTCTCTTTAAATAAGTTCTGAAAATTATCTATTCTTCATCAAATACGCCGCCTTTCGCCAAGCGAACAAGGCGGGGATCCGCCGCGAGACGACCGAGAACTGTACCTCTCTTCTTGCCGACGCTCTTTTCTCGCCAGCGCATAAATCTGCGCAAATAATCAAAAAATTTTAACTCTTCATAAAATTCTCCTTGCGGACAGGCATCTTGTCCAATATCGGATTATGTGATATGATGATTATCTGAATCGGCGAGTTATACATCATTTTTTAAACCTGTTGAACATTGTCCATTAGGAGCGCGTCCATGATCCCGTCAAAAATGACTCCAAATTTGCCTGTTGGAGATCAGTCTTTTGCGGAAATAATCGACCAAAACCTTTTGTGCGCCGACAAGACTCGATATATTTACAACCTCGTGAAAAAGGGATACAGGAGTTATTATCTAGCCCGACCCCGAGGTTTCGGCAAATCGCTTTTGATAAGCTCCATGAAGGAAATTTTCTCTGGAAACGAAAAACTGTTCGAGAATCTCTGGATAGGGAAATCCGACTACGAGTTCAAAAAATACCCGGTCGTCCATCTGAACTTTTCCGGAGGATCGTCCAGTCCGGAGGAGCTGGAAAAGAACATTGCAAAACAACTTTATCGGATCGCCGACGAGGCGGGGGTCGATATCGAAGCTCGTCATCCCTTCTGGCAATTAACGGATCTTATCTTGGCTCTTTGCCCTAACCGTTCTGATTTGAGGGTCGTCGTCCTCATGGACGACTACGACGCCCCGATCGTCGAAAACCTAGGCGACCGTCGACTGGCTGAAGCCAACGCCGAAGTCTTGTCCAACTTCTTCAACGCCTTTACGCATCCCTATATCTCGGAGCGCTACCACTTCTGCTTCGCCGCTGGAGAAACAAGATACGCCTTATCCGGCGGTGACGGGTATCTGAATCACTTGACCGACATATCTCTGTGTCCTGAATACGCCGGGATCTGCGGTTTCGCCTTGGAAGAATTCGACTCCCTCTTCGGCGACCGTCTGGAGGGAACGTTGACGCGCCTCCAAGAAAAGGCCCAGATGCCGCCTTCAGCCAACGTCAGCGATCTGAAAAAGGAAATCTTCCGTTGGTACGACGGCTACAGCTGGGATGGAGACCAGAGGGTTCTCAATCCTTATTCGACCCTCCAATTTTTCGAAAATGAAAAATTCGACCGCTATTGGAGCAAATTAGACCGTCCCGCTTACGTGGCCGCCCTCTTTCGCAAACGCCCTTTGGCCTTTCTCCAGCCGTTTATCTCTTATCAGAAGAGCGACTTGGAACGCTTTGAAATGAACTATCAAGGAGCCGCGCGGATTCTATTTCGCGGCGGCTTTTTGACCATCGATAAAATATCCAATCTTAAAGTCGAGCATCATTTTCCTCCTTTTTTGTCTTTTCCGACTGACAGCGAAACGACGATAGTCGATTCATACTCTTTTAAGTTCCCCAACGATGAAGTGGCCGACTCCTACTATAAAGATTGTTACAAATACATTTTCGGTCTGAACAAGGATGTGCGGCTGGAAACGAAGGGTGAGGAGCTGAAGCTGGCCATCTTGGACCGAGACGAAAAAGCGGTTGGCCAGATCTTTAGGGACTATTTTTTTCCCATCCCCTATTTCGAACGGTTTGACGGCGAAGACTCCTTCCATGCCCTCGTTCAGGTCATTTTCTCGGCTTTGGGTTTCAAGGTCATCTCCGAACTCGCCGGAGCGGATAGTCGGCTTGATTTGTGCGTGAAGCTTACTGAAGAGACTTCGGTCGTCATAGAGCTCAAATATTGCCGCATCAAGGGAAATCTGACGCCTGCCCAAATTGTCAAGCATCTGACGTCCGTCGCGTTAAACAATATCCCAATTGTCGTGACTGACGAGAGCTTGGCCAGAGCGGCGAGGAACAAAATGTCCCCCGAAGCAATTCGTCGGGTAATGACCAATTCCGGCCAAAAACATATGTCCAAGGCGGATGAAAACGCTATTATGGCTTTAGCGTCAGCCACCATTTTGTCCGCTGCAGAATACAGAAGCGCTTTGGCCACCGCCGCCAGAAATAATATGGACGACGACGAACTGCAAACGGCTCTGAAGAAGGAGCGCATTACCCAAGGCGACATAGAAGACATCTTGTCCAGAAAGAACCCGTCTCCGGATGAAATCGAGGCGGCTTTGACCAAAGCCGTAAACCAAGCCCTAAAAGACATAGAGTCTAGTGACTACAGGAGCTTGATCAAGTCTTTCGCCGACGAGATCATCTGTCTGGGTCTGGCTTTGCACGAGCAAGGGGCCAAGGTCAAGGCGGCTTTCGGATCAAAAGCATAGACGGATGATCAAAAAAACCTGCCGCTCAAAGACCAATCTCTCGCAGAAATAATCGACTAAAATCATTCTAAACCGACAAAACCGCGACCATGGAAAAAGTCATTCAATTGGTCGAAGAAGATGGCTACTCCAGACAGCCGATTGTTGAAGACAATCTGGAGCATGTCGTCGGCTTTCTGATGGTCAAAGATCTCCTTAAACATTGGCCCCCCCAGACGCGAGCATGCCGACCGAACTCATCCGCCCGGTGATGATGGGCAACCCCAACAAGATCATCGGTGGGATATTCAGCAAGCTGCAGCGCAAAAAAAAGCCATCTAGCTGCTGTTTTGGACGAATACGAAGCACAGCCGGTCTGGCGACCAGGGAAGACATCATCGAAGAGATCGTCTATGAGATCATCGGCGACATCAACGACGAGTACGACCACGAAGTTGAAGAAAT
>JAIRTO010000021.1 GCA_031254895.1 Deltaproteobacteria bacterium | reverse complement strand
TAATAATTTATGACCTTTCGATAGGTTTGAACGACAAAAACTTGCCCGTCGTAAAATCGGAAATACTACGATTCCGTCGCGGCAACAAAGGAACTCCGCAGCGCGTCTTGGAGTTTCGCGAAGGCAAAGGCTTTGCCGCCGAGGGGGAACCGATGGATTACGCTCTAGCAAAGCAAGCCGAACGCAAGGAGAGAACGCTTAATTCGCCGCACCTTCTCGCGATTAAAGCGTTTGGCCATATGGCGGACTTTGTCGCTGTAGCTCAGTTTTGCCGTCTGATAGAAGATTGGTTCGCCTCTGATTTTCATCTTGATGACGCCCGAGTCATCCGCAAAGCGGAATTGGCGCGGCCTCTTTCCCGAACAGGAAATAACCTCGCCTCCTTAGCTCAGCATATGCTTGAAAACTATCCCGAACGATTTGAGAGCGTTTTAAAGCGCCTAACCGAACGCGCGCCGAGCTTCGCGGACATAAAAATAAAAACGACGGATGACGGACGCCTGCTGCTTCGATTCCGAGACGGAAATTTTGCCGACCCGTTTGCCTCGTCCTTCGTGTCTGACGGCACGATAAAAATGTTCACATACTTGTTGTTGCTGGGCGACCATGAGCGTCACGTTTTATTACGCGTCAAGGAACCGGAGAACCATCTGTTCCCAAAACTGCTCGCCGGTCTTGTTGAGGATTTTCGTCAGTATTCCATAGGCGATGACGACAATAATCGCGGGCAAGTTTTCATTTCGACGCATTCGCCGGATTTGGTTGACGCCGTCCAGTTGGAAGAATTATATTGCTTGGTCAAAGGCGGCGACAGCTATACCAGAATTATTCGCGCCGCCGACGATAAACAAATTTGCGATTTCGTCAAAGGCGGCGACTTGCTCGGGTATTTATGGAGCCACGATTTGTTGTTCGAGGGGCTATGACCAGGGGGCCAAACTCCTAGATCGAGCAGCAGTAGGGGAGACGACGACATCGGAAAAGTCGGGCGAATCGCGACCGAACTCCTGCTCTCTTTTTTTGCGTTCGGCGGATTTTCTTTCTCCGAATCCGGCCACCCGTGGAAGCCGCCGAACGCTACTTTCTCCGAATCCGGCCACCTGTCGAAGCCGCCGAACGCCGCCTTTCCCGCAGGGCGTTCCGCGACAAAAGCGCTAGCTGAAAAATTCGGATTATCCTCACGATTTTTCTCAAGCAGGTGAGGCGTCCGGCTCCGAAAACGCGTCCGGCTCTGAAAAAGCGTCAGCCTCCCTTGCCGCAGTTTCGCTTTGAGCCGACTCCTCCGCATCCGCCTTCTGACCATCCCGTTCGTCCGCGTCTGAATAGGAGCAGGCGTCGACGGCATAAGCGGCAATCGCCGTGCCAATTACTCCAGCCAACGCTCCGCCGAGAAAATAGAAAAGTTTGCTCATGACAAATCCTCCTTTTTTGTGAAATGCATAAAATGGAAAAATGGCCGCCTGGAGATAGGATAAAACATTAACTATCCAGAATATGGAAAGTTAGACGTGAGGACAAAAAAAATCTCCTGATGAAAACCGATCTTTTCGAGGCGGCCAAATCATAAGCGGCTCTTCTCCGTCTCCAAAAAAAAACGCCGCCGCCCCATGGCGACAGAACCGCAACAAAAGCGGCCGATAATTTCTTGCCATCGCCGGACTTTCTTGTCTTCGCCGGACAAGGCGGCGAACAGAGCCCATGGCGGCGAACAGAGCCCATGGCGGCAAACAGAGCCCATGGCGGCGAACAGAGCCTACAATGCCGCCCTGAAGCGTAAACCTTCCGGCTTTCGCCAAAGCTCAGGACTGATCATTTTTTTCTTTCGGATTTCCCTAACTTCTATTGACGAGCATCTGCAAACATCCGCGCGGAAAACATCCCTGACAGCGGAAAGATTTCCGGCAAGACAACTATTCGGAAATCCCGAACAGTTCAAAACTAAGGCGGACGCCGAAGCTTCTCGCAACGTGGAATTAGGTCAGCCGGACGCGCTCGTCTCCGCTGGCCGTCGGGGCGACTCCGCTCTGGCCGCGTCAGGAGAGGGGAGCCCTAAATTTCAATCGCCAGGTCGGTTTTTTTTCGGCGCTGTCCGCCGACAGGCGAAGCCAAAAGAAGCCAAAAAAGGAATCGCCGCGAACGAAGCGAATCGTTTCGGGCTCTTCGGAGCCTCTTGCATATCGGTCAAAATCGTAGTATCCTTTTTGACTGGATTTGCCGTGTTAATGGATTTGCCGTGATATGGCCCATATATCCCGCCATTGTCGGCGGGAGCGGAAAGGGGTGCGGACGAGCGTCCAAGCGCCCTGCGTTAGCCAAAAGGCGCCGATTCGACGTCTTGGCTGATGACGCTTCGGCCAAGGCTCTTGGCGGTCGGCGAACGAATCGAACATAGCCGCAATTTCCAGCCAATGACATCTATCCGCGCCGTAGCCGGACTTGGCTTTCCGCTTGGAGATGCTGAACCGGAAACTGCGGCCAAAACCATGAATGCCAGCGAAAGGAGAATCAAGAACTCATGGGCGTGAATCTACAGAAGGGACAAAAAATTTCCTTGGCGAAAGAAGGCGGCGCCGGTCTGACCAAAGTCGTCATGGGCCTGGGCTGGGATGCGGTTCAGCCGCCGCAGCAGCAGAAGAAAGGTTTTTTCAAATCCTTGCTTGGCGGCGGCGGGAGCGACGGCAGGGTTGACATCGACCTGGACGCTTCCTGCGGCATGTTCGACGAGAATAAGCAACTGGTCGACTGCGTCTGGTTCCAACAGCTGAGAAGCAAGGACGGCTCGATCCTTCACACCGGCGACAACCTCACCGGCGAGGGAGAAGGCGACGACGAGCAGATCATCGTCGATCTGCCGAGAGTTCCGGCTAACGTCAAATATCTGGTCTTCACCGTGAACAGCTTTCGCGGCCAGACTTTCAACGAGGTCGAAAACGCCTTTTGCCGACTGGTGGACGGGTCGAACCAGAATGAGATCGCCAAGTACGCTCTGAGCGGCGGCGGAAACTTCACCGCCATGATCATGGCCAAACTGTACCGCCACAACAACGAGTGGAAGATGCACGCCATAGGCGAATCGACCAGCGGGCGAACGGTGGCGGATCTGGTGCCGGGCATGACCAACTGCCTCTGATTCGTCTCCGCCACGTTTAGGGGGGTCGGCCTTCGACGACCCCCGTCAGATTCTCCGCCGACTCCGCCTTTGCTCTAGCTCGCCTAACGTCATGGCCATGACCATAGGCCTTCTGTTCGTTCTTCTGTTGGGCCATCCGTCGGCGCATTTCGGCGGCCGAACCTCAAGAGTCTTTTATCCGCTTTCCCAAAAACTTTCGACGGCCCGGCGTCAGCCAGGACTCATCGCTCCTCAAACCTTCATGAAAAGGCGATTCTTCATGAAAAGGCGATGTCCGGACTTAGGCTGGACGACCTGCGGCTCCAAGGAGTCGGCGTTTTCCTTTGCAGACTTGTCTTCCCGAACATAAAACGGTGCATCTTCCCGGCGGCCGCCTCGATTTGCGGGTCGAAAGATCCGACTGGCCTCTGGACGACTTATGCGGCTACGCCGCGAGACATAATCCGGCCCGCGCTTTCCTGTTCGTCAGCAAAGCTCTGGGCAAGCATCTGCCGGCGAAGCCGCAGGTCATGAGCCGGGCGGTCGATCTTTTGGCCGACAAAATAGAGGCCTTGGATCTTCCTTCGCCTCTAGTGACGATCGCCATGGCCGAAACGGCCACCGGCTTGGGACAAGGCCTTTTCGAAGCCGGTCTCCGGCGGCGGCCAGCCCCGGACGAACTTTTTCTTCACACCACTCGTTACGCTTTAAAAAAGCCTCTGGCCTTCCGAATCAGCGAAGAGCACAGCCACGCCCGGGAACATCTGCTCTACGAGCCGGCCTCTTCGAGGGGCCGGGAGATCTTCCGAACCGCTCGAACCTTAATCCTGATTGACGACGAGATGTCCACCGGCAAGACATTACGGAACCTGGCCGAAGCTTTTCTGGCGGCCGTTCCGACGGTCGAGCGCCTTGTTCTGTCAAGTCTCGTCTGCTGGCTGGACGAAGAAAAACGAGCCGACCTGGCTTTGGGGCTCGGCCGCCCGGCGGAGTTCGTCTCTTTGCTGGACGGAACCTTCAGCTTCTCTCCGGGGGGCGATGGCGCCGCCGGGGAAACGCCTTCGTTCAAATCGGTGGGCGGCGGGCTGCCGAAAGACCATCTGCTCCCGACCAATTTTGGCCGCTTGGGCCTATGTTCGGCCGACCTCCTCGCGGACGGGTTCGGCGACGGTCACTTCGGCCCGAACCGTCTTGACAGGCTTCGTCGGTTGCGCCGAAAGCTCGACCTTGACCCGAAGCGTCCGGTTCTGACCTTAGGCACCGGAGAATTCCTTCATCATCCCTGCTTGCTGGCCCGCTTTCTGGAAGAGGAAGGCTTCGACGTCAGCTTTCAGTCGACCACCAGGACTCCGGCGGCGATAGGCCTGGACATCGCCGAAGCCCTGCGCTTCGTCGACAACTATCACGACGGCATCGACAATTTTTTGTACAACGTTTCGGCCGACTCGGACAGTCAGAAAATAATCTGCTACGAGACGGCCAGTTTGCCGCCGGAGCATGATTTGCCCCATACCCTTGGAGCGCAGACGCTTTTTTTCGACGAGGCTTTTTGAGATCGATAGAGTTTTTGAGGTCAAAGCCTTTTGTAGACCGTAGGTTTTGGCTTTTTTGAGATCGATAGGGTTTTTTAGGTCAAAGCTTTTTTGACCGAATGTTTTTGGCTTTCCGAGACAGATGGCTTTTTGAGACCAATAGGCTTTTTGAGAAAAAAGCTTTTTTGACCTGAAGTTTTTGATTTTTTGAGACCGATGGCATTTTTAGATTAAAGGCTTTTTTTTACCAAAAAAAATTCGCCAAAGGCCTTTGTGAACGGCCGTTTTTTCGCCGCCGGCGTTTTTAGGGAGGGTTGACGTTATTTTGATGGACGGAAAGTTTTGATGTCGGCTGGATGGAGCCTCGAGGGACGGGGCGACGAAATTGTCTTGCCGGATGGCCCGCTGGCTGCGGTTTTCCTGGATCTGGACGACAGCGTTTTTCAGACCCGGCGCAAATGCCCGCCCGGTCCGCTGGAAACCGCGACCTTGGACAGCCAGGGGCGGCCGTCGTCCTATTTCGGCTTCGGCCAACGCTGCCTTTTGGAGCTTTTCTCCTGGCGGACGCTGATCGTCCCGACCACGGCCAGGGACCGGGCCGCCTTCGGCCGGGTCAAGTTCGACTTCCGGCACGGGGCCATCTTGAATCACGGCGGCCTGATCTTGCGCCCCGACGGGGAAATCGAGCCGGTCTGGCAGGAGCGGATGAGGCCCCTTTGCGCCGAAGCCGGCCCGCTGCTCGCCGCCGTTCTGGATTCGGCCGAAAGAGTCATGCGGCATAACAATCTGAACTGCCGGGCCAGGATCATCGGAGACGCCGGACTTGATTTTTACGTGGTCGTCAAAAGCAATGAATCTCGGGTCGAGGATTTGCGGACGATCCTGAACGAAATCAAGGGCTCGGAGCTCGGCCGGCAAATCAGAATCGACCTGAACGACAACAATCTGGCCTTCCGGCCGCTTTTTCTGGACAAAGCCGAGGCGGCGGCCTATTTCGCCGAAAACCTTCTTCCCCCTAATTGCCGGGATCTGCCGACGATTGGCCTGGGCGACGGCTTCAGCGACTTGGAGTTCATGCGGAGATGCGATTTTCTGCTAACGCCTCGCGGCAGCCAGATTTCTTCCCTTTTGTCCGCGCCTGAAGCCATAGGGTCTTGTTCGTCCGAAGCGCCCGGCTTTGGCGGGAGTTCCGCCGGCTCGGCCGCCTTCGGAACAGCCTCGTCCGAAGCGGAGGGCGAGACATGATCGGCTTCAGCGGCAGCTACGCCCCGGACGACGTCGTTTTTTTGCTGAAAACCATCGACCTGGCCCCGACGGCCTTGTCCGAACGGGAACGCCTCATCCAGACGGGCCAGGCTCACTACAGCGAAATGATCGGCCCCGAAGACCCCCCGTCGCCTCGGTATTTGGAAGTGTTCCACCAAGCCGTCGAAGAGAACGGCCCGGCTTTGGCCCGCCTCCTGGCCGACCTGGCCGCCGTCGTCGCGGCGAGGCCAGGGCCGCTGACTCTGGTCTCCCTGGCCAGGGCCGGCACGCCGGTCGGCGTCCTCCTCAAGCGAACGCTGGAGCGCTTTTTCGGCCGACCCGCCCGGCACTATTCCGTTTCCATCATCCGCGATCGCGGTCTGGACGAGAACGCTCTGGATCATATTCTGGGCGCGGCGAACCGGCCCGATTCCTCCGTGATCTTTGTGGACGGCTGGACGGGCAAAGGGGTCATCGCCAGGGAGCTGGCCTCGGCGGCGGAGCGCTACAACCGCTCCAGAGGGACGCGGGTGTCGCCGGCTCTGCACGTCTTGACCGATCTGTGCGGCGAAGCCGGAATCTCGCCCAGCTGCGACGACGTCCTGATTCCGTCGAGCATCCTCAACAGCACCGTCTCCGGACTCGTCAGCCGGACCATCCTTAACCGGGCCTATCTGGCCCCGGGGGACTTTCACGGTTGCCTGCATCACCGTCATCTGGAGCCGCACGATCTGTCCCGCTGGTACGTCGAGCGGATCATGACCGAAGTCGAACGGCTCGACGCCCGTTCGCCTCTGACCGAACGTCGGGCCGCTCCTTTGAGCCCCGAGCGGCGCGAGCGGCTGAGACGGGACAGTCGGGCCTTCGTCGAGCGTCTGGCCGCGACCCATGGCCCCGCCTTCGTCAACCACGTCAAGCCGGGCATCGGCGAAGCCACCAGAACGCTGCTCCGGCGGGCGCCCGAGGTCCTCTACCTGAAGAACCCCGGCGCTCCCGACGTTCGACATCTGGAGATCCTGGCCGAAGAAAAGAAGACGCCCGTCATCCGCGACCCGGACCTGCCTTGCCAGGCCGCGGCCGTCATAAAGAATCTGGAAAATGCGTGAATCCACTGTAAAACTCGTAGAGCTGGGCGCCTGCATGTACATGCCGGCCTTGAACGCTTCCCTGGTTGAAGTCGGCAACGGCTGGAAATACGGCGGCCTGCGCTCGCTGATATTCTGCACCGAAGATTCCGTGGCCGAGCGGGATCTGGCCCAGGCCCTCGGCAACTTGTCCAAGGCCTTGATTCGCTTGGAGCCGGCATCTCTGAAAAGATTCGTCCGTCCCCGCAATCAGGAGACGCTGCGAACCATCCTCAGCTTCAAAGGTCTGGAGAACATCGACGGCTTCGTCATCCCCAAAGCCGATCTGAGCAATCTGCCCGACTATTTCAGCTTGATCGAGCGGCACGAGCGCTTCGCGGTCATGATCACCATCGAGACCGCGACGGCTTTCGACCTGCCGGCCCTCTATCGGCTGCGCGATTATCTTTCGGCTCACCCCTTGCGGGATCGGATGACGGCCATTCGCATCGGAGCTCTGGATCTCTTGAGTCTTCTGGGTCTGCGGCGCGAGCCCGGTCAGACCATCTATGACACCCCTCTGAGACACGTCGTCGACCAGATGATCACCGTCTTCCGGCCAGCCGGGTTTCAGCTGGCCGCCTCCGGCTGCGAGTTCATCGAAACCCAGGAGCTCCTGGCCGAGGAGCTTAATCTGGATCTGAGCCGAGGCCTGATGGGCAAGACCGCCTTGCACCCGGACCAGATCGGCGTCATCAATTCGGCCTACATGGTCTCTCGAGCCGATTTGGCCATGGCTCGGGCCGTCAACGACCCCGCCCGGCCGGCCGTCTTCAGACTCCACGGCCGGATGTGCGAAAAGGCCGTGCACGCCAACTGGGCGGCGGGCATTGAAGCCAGGGCCAACATCTACGGCGTGCGGGAGGAGGTCGACGCCTGCGGGCCGGTTCGGAGCTTGGACCTGGCCGGTCTGGCCTAAAGAAAGCCCGCAGAGATTTTTGGTTCCGCGAAGATTTTTTGGTTCGGCGAAGATTTTGGGTTCGGGAAAATTGGTTTCGCGAAAATTGGTTTCGCGAAGACTGGTTCCAAGAAAACCGGTTCCAAGAAGACAGATTCCAAAAAGCTCGGCTCCGCGAAGATTTTGGTTTCGCAAAAATCGATTCCAAAAAAACCGGTTCCAAAATGACCGGCTAGATATTGAAAGGGGCAGTTCGTCCGGACGCGGCCTCACCGGTCATAAACTCCCCGGTCAGGGCCTCTTGGAGGCGTTCGGGTCTGCGAAAGCCGCCGCTCCGGCGGCGGCGGAGAGTTCCCCGTCAGACTCGGACAAAAAAGGAAAAAAAGGCTCGCCTGTTGACATTGTCAATGCCTCAGGCTATTTTAAGACGATAATGTTTCGCAGATCTCTTTTGCTTCGCCTTTGACCAGAAGAGCGCTTTGCCAGCAGAATTTTTCGACGCATAGTCCCATTCAGGAGGATCTTCACGATGCGCAGACTTCCAGTGTACTTGCTCATTGACGTTTCCGGATCCATGTACGGCGAGCCCATTGAAGCGGTGAGAAACGGGCTTCAAACCATGGCCTCCGCCCTCCGCAAGGATCCGCACGCTCTTGAGCAGGCCTTCATCAGTCTCATCACCTTTGAAACGGCAGCCAAGCAAGTGGTGCCCTTGACCGAAGTCTATAAATTCCAGTTTCCCGAACTGTCCACCGGAGGCGGCACGTCCTTGGGCGCGGCCCTGAAGCTTCTGGCCGAAAAAGCGGATCAGGAAGTGGTTAAAAGCACCGCCGAGCAGAAAGGCGACTGGAAGCCGCTGGTCTTCGTCTTGACCGACGGCGAGCCGACGGACAACCTTGACGAGGGCCTGGCCGAGTTCAGGAAGAAGAGCTGGGGCGTCGTGGTGGGCTGCGCCGCCGGGTCGCACGCCAACATCGGCGTTTTGCAGAAAATCGCCGGCGAAAACGTCGTCAAGCTGGACACGGCCGATTCCAATTCCATCACCGCCTTTTTCAAGTTCGTCTCCTCCAGCATCTCCGCCAGCAGCAAGAAGGTCGACTCGGGAGTCGAAGCCGGCGGGATGAACGATCTTCCTCCGCCGCCTCCGGAAATCTCGCTGGTGAAAGTCTGACCTCCGTTTTTCTTTCGAACGCCGAAGCTTGATTATCGGAGCGCAACATGCGAAAACTGCCCATTTACATTTTGCTGGACACTTCCGGGTCGATGAGGGGAGAACCCATCGAAGCGGTCAAGACGGGGCTGCAATCCCTATTGTCGAGTCTCAGGCGGGATCCTTACGCCATGGAGACGGTCTATATCTGCATCGTCACCTTCGACAGGGAAGCCCGCATCCTCAGCCCCATGACCGAATTGAGCGTCTTCAACCTTCCGGACATTCCGCCTTTGGAGTCGTCGCCGACCAACCTGGGCGAGGCTCTCGAGCTGATGTGCAAGCTCTACGACAAGGAAGTGATCAAAGCCAACGACGAACAAAAAGGCGACTGGCTGCCTTTGGCCGTGGTCATGACCGACGGTTCGCCTTCGGACACCATGCTTTTTGAGGAAATGTGCGAGAAATTGCGAAACTACCGCTTCGCCCATCTCATTGGCTGCGCCGCCGGCCCCAAGGCCAAGACTGAGCCTTTGAGGAGATTCGCGACCGACGTGGTCACTTTGGAGACCATGGACAGCAACGCCTTTTCTCAGTTCTGGCAATGGGTCTCCTTGGCCGTCAGCCGCCAAAGCCAGACCACTGATTTGAGTCATGAGGATCTTCCGCCGCCTCCTCCTGAAATAAAGCTGGCCCTGTGATCCGAAGGCAAGGAACAGCAAGCATGTTGGACAATAAAGCTCTGTGGTGGCAAGCTCGTAAGTATATCGGAGATCTTTTGGCCTTGGAGACCAAGCTGGCCCAGAAGGTCGGAGCGGGAACCGATGAGCCTGCCGCCCGCTTGATTCGCGGCATCGCCGAATTGAAGTCTTTCGCGCCCCTTTTGAAGACGTTCTCGGAAGATCCGCCTGACGCCAGTCCTTTGGCGAACTTTCTGCGCCGAGCTCTGGAAGATCTTGAAGGTGTGGAGCGCCCGGCCCTTTCGACCAAGGAAGGCGAATGGAAGGCGGCGGCTTATTATTTGCGGGATTTGGTGGCGGCGGCGAAAGCCATGTTGGACGAGCCCGTCTCCGAAACGGCTTCTCCCGAGTTCGCCGCCTTTGCGGCGTCCCCCGACGCGAAAGCGGCCGAAACGTCTGAGGCGAAGGAGCCTGAATCGGCTCCTGGCGACGGAGCCGTCGAAGCGTCGACAAGCCAAGGGGCGACGGCAGCCGAAACGGTTGAGGCGAAGGAACCTGAATCGGTTCCTGACGGCGGAGCCGCCGAAGCGAAAGTCGTCGAAACGAAAGCAGCCGAAACGGTTGAGGCGACGGAACCTGAATCGGTTCCTGGCGGCGTAGCCGTCGAAGCGAAAGTCGTCGAAACGAAAGCAGCCGAAACGTCTGAGGCGAAGGAGCCTGATTCGGTTCCTGACGACGGAGGCGTCGAAGCGAAAGTCGTCGAAACGAAAGCTATCGAAACGTCTGAGGCGAAAGAGCCTGAATCGGCTCCTGGCGACGGAGATGTCGAAGCGAAAGTCGTCGAAACGAAAGCTATCGAAACGTCTGAGGCGAAAGAGCCTGAATCGGCTCCTGGCGACGGAGCCGTCGAAACGTCGACGAGCCAAGGGGCGACGACTGCCG
>JAIRTO010000335.1 GCA_031254895.1 Deltaproteobacteria bacterium | reverse complement strand
TTTTCTCTGAATTGCGCTGAGAAGACCAAGCCAATAAATTAATCGGCGAGACGCAGCTTTGAGTCCATCGCCTGGTGGGCTTTGGCTCCATCGCCTGAAGGCTTTGACTCGGCGGTTCTTATTTTGCGGCCTTGCTTGACTGCCTTTATTTTGCGGCCGCCGTTTGGCGGCGTCTTGGCTTGACGACAGTCGTTTTGCGGCTCTTCGCTTGGCTAAAGTCTCTTTTCGTCCGCCGCTTTTTGGCCGTCACTTGGCGTTGGCCAATATGTTCTCTAAATTGATGGCGCGCATCTGTTCTCGGCGAAAGCGGCCCAGATCGCGGCTGACCTGATTGTAAGCTTTGGTCATGGCTCGGGAATAAGGATCGTCGCCTTTTATGTCTTGGAGCAGCTGACGCATAATCTGATCCGTAGTCTCTTTGGCGAACGAAGAGTGCTGGTTCAAGAGCTCCAAATAGTAGTCGAGCTCGTAAGACAGGGACTCCTCAAAACTTTTGGCTCGCGTCATGGCGCCTGCATAAAGCTCTTTCGACTTTTCGATATGCTGCTCTATCGCGGCCCGTTGCTGACTGTCGGCCTCCATCAGGAATTCTTCATATTGAGCGATCAAATCCGTCAAGTTTTTCGCGTCTTGCAAAGAGTCGAGACGGCGCTCTTCTGTATTATAGATGGTGTAAACGATGAACATCAAACTGCGGCAATTGGCTTTGACGACGTTCTGGTTCTGCCTGTAGGCGATCATGCTTTGATCCATCAGATCGGCCTGAATGGATTCGAACAAGGCTTTTTGCTCGTCGTTTTGAGCCGAGGCCAAAAGAGATTCCGCCATTTGCAGAGGAGGCAGAGAAGCGACGGCGTTGGGATCGAGGATTTGGGCGTCCGACCGCATGGCCGAGGCCCATTCCTGACGAAGGGCCGCCAGTCCTTCTCCTTGTCCGACGGCCTCAGGAGCGGCCAAAACCAGACGGAAGCCCAGATCCCGCCTTTTGTTGGCGCCTTCCGACGTGTAGGGGGCCATCTCCCCCCGTCGACCGGGCAAAGACTCCTCGAAAGTTCTCTGGAACGAACCGCCCTTGTAGACCACGCCGCCCGCCGAGCCGTGCAGACGGTTGTCTATGGTCATTCGAAATGGACTGCCCACCATTTCCGCCGCATTGCCGGCCGTGTCGTGAAGCCCTAAAGGATTGGGCTTGAAGGAACCTATCGGCCTCAATTCGGTGGGGACTTCGTAGCCGTCGACGTTGAACCAGCCGTAATCTCTGGGGCCGTCGTCCGGTTCGATGGAGAAGAATTCCTCGGAACGGAGGCTATCGCTGCTGGCCATTTGGCCGCCCCTGGCGGCGTACTCCCATTCCGCCTCGGAAGGAAGCCGGACGACGCCGACGGCTTCGTCAGACCCGGCAAAGGTCGGCAAGGCTTCCGGGAAAATTTCGATCAGCCAGGTCATGTATTTGTAGAGGAAGTCCTGGACTTCGAAAAAGCTGATTTCCGTTCTCGGCCGAGAAGAGTCGTCCTTCAGAGAAGGACATTTTCCGTCCGCGTTCATGACCGCTTCATACTGAGCGTTGCTGACTTCGTACTTGCCGATTAGAAAAATCTGATCTTGGCCGGCCCCCTCCAGAAACTCGGCGGCGACGGCCTTCATGCCCGCCGGCAGATTGTCCAAGCTCATGCTTGAGGCCAGATTGACCAGATGGCGCATGTCCATGTACTGGGTGGCCGGATCCGTTCTGGCCCCGAAGTAGGTCTCGAAGTCGAACAGTTTTCCGACGGCGGGAATGGAGGCGACGCGGAAGACCATGTTCAGATCGCAAGGCATCGGCAGAGAGACGTCGCCCTTGTAGGGCTTGGGATTCTGCACCGTCGTCGAATCCACCGGCTGGGTGCGCTTGATGGCCGCGCCGGCCGGGGCGGAAAGAAAAAGGCCCGCCAGCACGAGAAGGAGGCAAAAAGCTTTCGGAATCAAAACTAAAGCTCCGGCTGATATTCGGTCGAACCGTTCGGTCATTGGTCCTCCGCGGAAAAACCCTTCGGCGTTGCGATAAAAATGATGGTCGACAAAACAGGAAAACATGTTTGCGGTTTATCTGACATCTGTTCGTCAAACAGATCCAATTTCGACAATACAAAACAAAACAGTCGAAAGAGGTCGAAAAAAGCTGACGGCTTCCTTTATCTCGGCTGCGGCAGAGCCACGTTTTCCAGCTTGACGAGATCGAGCCGTCTGGCCGCCACGTATTCGACGTCGCGTTTGGTCACTTTGTCATAGGCCAATTGCATGGAAACCGTATGACGGTCATCGGCCGTAAATTCCTGGCGGACCAGAGAATTCTGGGCCAAAACGAGATTCGGGTCGAACTGGGAAATATCTTGCAAAAGCCCGAGATAATAGTTGAACTGCGTCCTGATGCTCCCCTCCAATTCGACGTGGAGGGCTTTCAACCGGACTATGGCCTCTTTTTGAGCGGCGATGTTCTCGGTCAGCCGGCTCCGCTCCGCCGCGCTCGCTTTGGCCAAAGCCTTTTCGTCCTCTTCGATGATGGCCTGGGCGTCCAAGACTCCTTTGTAAGCCCTGTTGCGCTGCAAACTCGTGTATCTGATGCTGTAGACCACGTAAATGAGCGAGCGGCACAACGATCTGACTTCGGAGGCGGTGTACTCGGCTTTCTGCTGTTCATACGTCGAAAGCTCGTTGAGGAGCGACTCCAAAGCCTTCCTTTGGCCAGGGTCGGTTATGCCCGACAAGACCTTCTCTATCCGATCCCTCGATTCCATGGCCAAAAGCCGTCTCGTGTCTTCCGGAGATTGAACGGCGGTCACTTGCCCCGCCTCGGCCAGTTCGCTGGCTTCCGCAGCCAGATCAGGCCTCAGCTCGCTGAACTCCTTTTTCAACTGCTCGTTTTTGGAAGAAACCGTCGTGTTGACCCCGCTCAGAACCAGACGAAAGCCGATGTCGTCGCCGACGACGGGGCCATTTTTGGTGAACAGAGGCAGTTCGCGGCGGCGACCCGGCTGAATCCCGGCCAGGGAATCTTTATAGCTGCCGCCCTTGACCAGAAAGCCGCCCTCGGAGCCGTGAAACCGGCCGCCGACCGTCATCTTGAAGGAATCGAGAGTCATTTCGGCGACGTTGCCGGCCATGTCGTGCAGAGACGAAGGACCCGGCTTGAGACTGCCGATGGGCAGCGGCCCGATCCTCTCGGCGCCTTCCGCCGAAAAAGCGGCCGTCCCGGCGGCCGACTCGGGCTCGGCCAGAACCGTCAAGCCGGAGTCGTTCAAAACGGCTTGTTCGAATTTATGTCCGCCCCTGGCCGCATATTCCCATTCCGCTTCGGTGGGCAGACGCAAATAGCCGAGATACAGGGGATCGTTGAGAAAACTCGGCAAATGCTCTCGACCTTCGGCCAATAGATGGAGCATGTAGTCATGAATGAACCGATTGGCGTCAAAATAAGATAGGCCCGTCTTCGGCAGCGAGGCCCCCTCCCCTATGGCGGAGCAGCCTTCCATGACGGCTTGCCATTGACCGACGCTGACTTCATATTTGCCGATGAGGTATATCTGCGAGCCTTCCAGCCCC
>JAIRTO010000274.1 GCA_031254895.1 Deltaproteobacteria bacterium | reverse complement strand
ATTGCGCTTCAAAAAAATTTATGGATTTATTGCCTATGGCCATGAGAACAGAGAACCTATAAAAATATAACTTGTTTAGTCACGAAACAAATCAGCCATGAATCTAGGCGATGACATGCATCAACCGAGAAATAGACTCTTTTGAGGCGGCGCGAGCAAAGGCGCATCGTTAAAAGCGCATTGTCGCCAGGGCGTTATCTCGTCGTTTGACGTCATCCAGCCGGATATTCCAACCGGAGCTGCGGCGAACATAGGCGAAAAACTGAAGGAGGTCTTAGGCGGCGGTCAAAGGGAGCTCCGCCAAAGAGCCCTGTCGAGAGCTCCGCCATGAGCCAAATTGAGAGCTCCATTGCCGACAAAGGGTCACATGGCGAAAAAACGCAAGCGCCTTTTTCGTCCAGACCGGTCATTGCGCACGGAAAGTCGAAAAACGCCCTTTGTTCGAAGGATAAGCCGCCGGCTCTCAATCGCGCCGACGTTTGTTTTTTATTTTGTCCAGTTCCTTTCTTATTTCCATCATCCTCAGAACCTGTTCAGGCTTGGTTCCGGCGGGCAGTCCTAATTTGTTCAGAAAATCATTGCGGATTTCCCTGAAATACCCCTGACGATCGAAGCTCTCTCCCGACTTTTCGTCAGAATGGGAAGACTGGCTCTTTTTGTCTTTGGCGGCGAAGAATTTCATGAATTTTCTCCTTGGCTGCGGCATATGGCTTTAGATGGCGTCGACCAGCAAAGGGAGGAACAAGAGGTCTTAATCCCAATGAATGATCTTGATTGTTTATATGCAATTTTAGAGCCAGAAAAATGAGAAAATAAAGCCGTTTTGGCTATATTAGCCTTGATCGGCCAACAACAAGCCATTAACTTCGAACATCCTGATTATAGAGCATTTTTTCTTTTTTGGCGAGGCCGAACCCCAAGACCAATTTCGAAGGGCAACTTAGGAGCTGCTCGGGCCGAAGGACGAATGGACTCCGAAGTCTCCGAAGCCAGGCGAACAAAATCGCGTTCCCGCAGCGGAGTCCTTATAATCAGGCGATCAGCATCGCGTCTCCGTAACTGAAAAAGCGGTATTTCTCCTCGATGGCCGTCTGGTAGGCCTTCAGGAGAAGAGACTGACCCAACATGGCTCCCACCAAAAGCATCAGGCTTGAGCCAGGCAGATGAAAGTTGGTGAGCAAGGCGTCCACCGTTTTGAATCGTCGCCCCGGAACGATGAAAAGGGAACATGATCCGCCGAACGGACCTTTCGTCCGCCTTTCCTCCTCCCAGTCCGCCGCCCACTCCAAGGCTCTGGCCGTGGTCGTCCCCACGGCCACGACCGCCCTTTTTTGTTTTTTGGCTTTTTCGACGGCTCGGAGGGTTTTTTCGTCGACTTCCGCGTATTCCTCGTGCAGCCGCCGAGTCCGCAGCTGCTCCTCGGTCAAGGGGGCGAAGGTTCCGGCCCCGACCCTCAAGGTGATCATGGCCGTCTCGTGAGTTTTCCCTATCTCTTGCAGATGTTCTCTGGTGAAATGAAGACCGGCCGTGGGAGCGGCGATGGCCCCGGGCGCCTTGGCGTAGACGGTCTGGTACCGTTCGAAGTCTGCCTCGTCGTCTGGCCGTTTTATGTAAGGCGGCAAAGGCAGATGACCCACCTTTTCCAACACGGCCAGAGGCCTGGCCTTAAAATCGAAGCGAACCAAACGGCGGGGGCCGTTAGGCTCGACGGCGACGACTTCGGCCGTCAGTTCCGTCTCCATATCTATGGCGTCGCCGGAACCGCCGGAATCTTTTGAATCTACGGAATTTTCGGAAGCGGAACTTTCGGAACCTGCAGAACTCTCGGAACCTGCGGAGCCATCGGAACTCTTGAAAACCGCAGAATTATCGGAACCTGCGGAGCCATCGGAACTCTTGAAACCCGCAGAGTTTTTGGCCCCCTCGAAACCAGCGGAACTCTCAAAACTGTCAAAACCCTCGGAACTGTCGGAACCTGCAGAATTCTCAAAACCCGCAAAATTATCGCTCGATCGGCCGCCAAAGACCAATTTTGTCCCCGGCCGCAGGAGTCGGCCGGGCTGGCCCAGACACCACAACTCGCAAGATCCGGCCTTTTCCGTCAAGGGCGGATCCAACACCAAAAGCTCGACTTTGCCGGAGAAGCCGGCCCGTCGGCCTAAAAGCCGGGCCGGAACGACTCGGGCCTGATTGAAGACCAGAAGGGAGTCGGGAGGCAAATAATCGTCCAGTCGAGCGAAAAGCGCGTGCTCCAGACGGCCGTCAGTCTTGCGAACCGCCATCAGCCGGGACGCGCCTCTGACCTCGGGCGGTTTTTGGGCGATTAAAGAGGCCGGAAGATCGTAGTGAAAGTCAGACAGAGAAAAAGTCATTTTTTTAGCCGATGAGCCGATTTGTCCAGACAAAATGAGGTGTAAGTCAGCGTAGAGAGCTGACAAGCTTATTGAGGCCAATTTTTATTTGTTGCGCTATTTTGCCGTATGGTTGTTTGCGAGAAAATAAATATTCATGTTTAGCTTTTATGGTTTTAATTTTTTCTTCAAGAGAATTTTTCATGTCGTCAAAAATGGTCAAGAATTTTTCATAGGCAATTTTCAAATCTTCGCACAATAGAACGATGTTTTTCTTGCCTGGAATAGACTGCCAGTCATAGGCTCGGCCATATTTCATGGACAGGTCGACGGACAGATTCGGGTAGATGACCGTAGACAAAATATCGTAAAATGGAGCTAATTTAACGCTAAGAGATTTATCTAAGTTTAAATTATATAATAAAGAAAAATTTTTGCCATGAGCATCACAATTACCAATTATATAATTAAAAATAATTACCTTACAAAAGTTAGTCATATCCAATTCGAAATCATCTAATTTTACGTTCGTCAACAGAGAAGCTGATTTCTCAAAGCCGGGACCGCCGTCTTCTTCGTATTTCCGCGACGAATCGAGCCCCAAGGCTTGGCAAAAATCCTCTTGATGGCGCCGCGTTATTGTATCTCCGACGGCGACGCGGTCGAATCTCTCGGTCAGAAAAACCGGCTGACGGCCTAGATGGACGACTTCGGCTCGGCCAACGGGCAAGCCCAGGCTATCGGCCAAATCGAGGCAAAAGAACTCGTTGTGGACGAGATCGGCGTAGCCAAGATTGTTCGTCTTGAGGATATGCGTCGTGGGGGCGATGGAATTCTCGTCCGGCACGAAAAAACGGCCGTCTTTATATAACACGGAAAGCTTGTTTTGAGCCCCGGCCACAGTCAGCCTGGCTCCGACGGCGGAAAGAAGATCCAGCTGCTCGGCCCAAGGTTTGGATATTTCGGCCGCAATCTTGTCGGTGACGTCGACGTAATCGGTCGACGGCTCCGTTTCGCCGAAGTCAGGGGGGACAACGGACAAAGCTCCGGCGCATTCTCGGCCGAAACGCCGCAAAAAGCTGAAAATATTGTCGGGAGACATGCGGCGGTAGAGGCAAATTTTCTCCAAAAAAAGCCCTTCCGGCCGCAAATTGTTGAAAAATGAATTGCAGGCGGGGTCGAGGACGTTGTCGTAGATCTTGTCCGTCGTCGGCAGGGAAAAGGATATGGGAGGAAAACCTTCCTGCAGCCATTTGTCGTCGTACTGAAACTTCAGATTTCGGCTCCGTCCGTCCGACGTCAGTCCGCCGACGAGATTGTCGGCCCAATAGACCAGTAATTCTTGTTTTTGCCTATGGGCGTCCATATTATCCTTAAACATTCGCTTGGTTCGGCCTGTCTTGGATCGGCTGGCAAGCTAGATCGTTCGCCCTCTTGACGAGCTTTTTTTGTCGGTTCTCTCTACTTGTCGGCTCGCTCGATATGCTTGATAGAGTCAATGTGGTCGATAGGGCCGCTTGGTTTGGCCGAATTGCTTGGTTTGGCCGGGTCGCTTGGCTTGGCCGAACTGCCAGGTTTGGCCGGGTCGTCTGGCTTGTTCGAGCCGTTTGGCTTGTTCGAGTCGTTAGGTTTGTTCGAGTCGTTAGGTTTGAACAGCTTGGATCATTTGGAGCTCTTTTGGCCTCTTTCGGCCGCTTGGGTTGTCCGAGTCGTCAGGCTCGTTCGTCTCGACTGACGTGTCGACCGGCTCTTTAGCTCAAGTAATCAGACTAACGAACAACGACCGTCAAAGTCATGATAAAACAGTCCTATGCTCGACAGACCGTTCAAAGGCAGTCCGCTTTATGTCATTTTGGCTTCACGAAAGTCCGTTCAAAGATAGTCCTCTCCGCGACAGCCCGTTAGAGGACAGTCCTCTTCACGACAGCCCGCTCCGCGAAAACCGTCCCCCGCTAAATTTCGCTCCGCGACAGCTCTATCCAGAACAATCCGAATCGCGAACAGACGATCTCGTGAAGAACAAATAATCAGAAACGTCAGGCTTCTTTGTCCAGAGCGTCCTGCAGACGGCTCTGCAACGCTTTCGGATCGTGACCGACCAGACCGCAACTGCACATCTCAACGACGAAGGCCTGGAAGAGGTTTTGAGTGTAGAAGCGGTTTGGGCAGCTGGCCAGAAAATTGCGGAGAACGACGTCCGACTTCTTGTCCCAAGGCCGGTTGCGGATCGGCTCCAGATTCCAGTCCAGGCCATAAACGGCCGCTCCGTGGCGGCCGACGGCCAACAGATGAGTATTGTCCCTGGCGAAGCCAAGATAATGCACCTGCCCCGACTCTATCCGCCGCATCGGCAAAAAAGCGTTCTGCAGATGATCCGGGGCCAAGCCGATCAGAAGGCGGCCGTCGTTCAAAGCCGCCGCCAGGAGTCTGGCGTCGGGGCTGATGGCCAGCGCGGACGCCCCGGACTCGAAAGAGCCCGTCTCCGCTTTCCAGTCGGTGTCGAACAGAGGGTGAAAGGTTATGCCCTCCTGATGGGCGGAGAAAATATAGCGATTGAACGGATCCGCCGCGTAGGCGGTGATGTTCCGGGCCGCCTGGCCGGGAGCCGCGAGGGGCAGAGTTCTGACCGGGCCGGAGAGCTTGTCGGCCGGCAGACGGAACTCCGCGCGCCCGTCGGTGACGGAGAGAAGACGACAGTTGGGCGAAAAGGCCATGGCCTGCAAAGGATGCTCCGACAGTTTGCGAACCAGAAGCGGCGCCCCTTTGTCCAGATAGCCGTGGCCCGTGTCCCACATCTTCAGTTCTCCGTCGTCTCCGGCCGTGAAAAGCCGGCGGCCGTCGGGGCTAAAGCGGGCCGCCCGCCCCGAACCGGAGTGGGCCTGGGCCTGACCGGCGCCCGCCCCGGTCAAGGGGTTGAAAAGCCAAAGGTGTCCGTCGTCGGTCAGGACGGCGGCGACGGCGCCGCTGC
>JAIRTO010000284.1 GCA_031254895.1 Deltaproteobacteria bacterium | reverse complement strand
AATTAAGCAATTCCGTTTGCCATACCGAACCCCAAAACAAGGCTAAATTCCAAATTTGCCGGTCTAATGTCGTCATTCTAATAATGAGAAAAAAAGCGAGAAACCGCCTTCTCTCAAATTTGGGAGAAACAGCCTTCATTACGGCCGAAGCCTAGACTAACGCGCGTCATATTCCTTAAAAAAATAGACGATGATTAATCAATTATCATGTAATCTTCATTTTTTATTGCTAAATTATAATTATATTTTAAAATCATATTAAATTATGTTCCTATTTCTTGTTTATCAGCTTTAGATTTCATAAAAACATCATAAAAAAATATTTTAGCTAGTTCCGGACAACTAAAGAGAGAATTTTTTTTAATCTCTTCGTCATGGAAATTTTCGCCGACAAACTCGTCCGCTCTAATCCGACTAGCCCGTTCAGGCTCGCGCCTGTCATCGTCGACTGACGAAGAATCGTTGTCGAGACTTTGCTTGCTTCTTTCTTAGCCGTTTTCATGAGGATAAAATCTTTTAATGATTTCCGCCGAAGCCTTGGCGGAGACGCTCCGTCTTTATGGCCTATTTCCGGCCAGAATCGGCCCAGCCTCGGCAACGACGACGTCGCCCATCGACGACGCCGCCTATTGACGGGGACAATCGACGGCGACTGGATCTTGACGCCTTTTTGGCTATAATTGGCGACGGCCGTTTTCTCGCCATCCAGGAAAACCGGCTTTCCGACTTTTTTCCGTCGCCGTTCGTCGGACAGGTCGAAGGCGGCTTCGCCGAGGCCTCAGAAGAACTGGAAGGGCCGCCTTTTTGGAAAAAGTCTCTTCGCTCCGCAGACCAAAAGCTTGGCCAGTCGGCTCCAGCATTAGGCAAGCCGATGGCGGGCCAATCGTCCTTTAGCCCTTAAGACAAAAACGTCGGCCTTTCGGCGGCGCCTATTTTGGCCTCTCCAAAACGCCGCATATTAAAATTGAGGACAACAACCATGAATGATTTCACCCAAGACATGGGTGGAGAAAAATCCTCCAAAATGAACTCTGTCTGGCCTAACGCTCGTCTTCTTCTTGAACAAGGCATGGATAAGGGGGCTTTTAACTGGCATATAGCCTCTCTGCAAGCGGAAGTGGCTGGAGACCAGTTATGCCTGAAAGCCCAAGACCAATATGCAATGCTATTGATCCAGAACTATCACTTGAAGACAATAACGGACGCTGTTTTAGCCAGCTGCAGAGAACTGAACATCGAGGACTGCAAATTGTCTCTTAGCGCGAAGGACTCCGTCATTTCCTGTCCGCTGACGTCTGAGAAGCCGGCTCGGGTCGAGTCGACCGCCCTGAACAAACGAAAAACCAAAAGCGAGAACGACGACGAATTCGGAAAATATCTCCAACCGCTGAATCCCTGGAACACTTTCGACAATTTTATAGTCGCCGACTCCAACAGGAACGCCTGCATGTCCTGCCAGGACATGGTCAAAGGGGTGGACGTCGGCAATAATTTTATGCTGCTCCACTCGCCCACCGGTCTGGGCAAGACCCATCTGGCTCAAGCCGCCTGCGCCGTAGCCGCCGCCAACAATCAGATCTTCGCCTATCAGAACGCCCAAGACTTCGGCAGTTATTACTCAAGCACCGTCAGAAACAGAAAATTCGACGACTTTCACAAAAATTACAGATCCGTCAATATTTTCATTGTGGAAGATCTGCCGTTTTTCAAGAACAAAGAAGGCTACCAACAAGCGATCCGCTCGATCATAGAATACATGATCAACAAAAACGGAAAAGTCATCTTGACCACCAACGCCATGCCGAAAGAAATTCTGAAATTGAGCGAGGATTTCAAGTCTTTGCTCGAATCGGCCGTGATTGTCAAGATTGCGCCCCCTTCCTTTGAGACTAAACTGGCCATTTTGCGCAAGCTCAACGAAATTCGCAAGTACGAAATATCTGACGACGTTCTGGAAACAGTCGCTCACAATTGCTCGCAGAACATAAAGTCTCTGTTCAGCAGCCTCTATTCTCTAGCGGCCATGTCCGTCAACGAAAACAAAGTCATAACCCCGGATATGGCCAAAGAGTTTTTGGACTACCTGAATAAATCCATCGAAACGGAGGATGCGCTCGATTTCATCAAATCGCAGCTCTGCAGCATCTTCGGCAAGCCGCTGGAGGAGCTCTTGTCCGACTCCCGCGCCAAGGACATAAAATACCCTAGAAACATCGGCATGTATCTGGCCAGGACGCTATATGGCTATTCTTACCCGCAGATCGCCAGCGCTTTCAACAAAAAAGTGCATACCACAGCCATGAACGCTTACAAGAAAATAAGCGACGAATTGCCGAAAAACGCAAAATTGAGGCAACAGGTGGATTACGTCGCCGAACAGGTGGTGAAAAAATATCCGATCGACAAAGCCGCTCAGGCCGACGTCAAGAAAACTGCCTGAACCTCAAAGACTCGTTTTGACCTTGGCGGAAAAAACCAAGTCCGAAACCTCTGGCCAATTCCCTTATCGTCGTCGGCGACGTCTTCGCGAAATATGGGCCAAAAGGCGGTCGTCCGAGACGAGCTATCATTAATTGCATGTTAGCCTGCTTGGAAAATCGCGCTTTTTGGCCAATGAGGATTCCCGCTCCCCTTTGACCGATTGGACGCGCGGACGACGGCCGGCGTCTTTGGCGAACCGACCCTGGCTCGACCGCAAGGAGTCTCGACAGGCTTATGTCCAACTGACTAAACCGCAGAAGACGCTCAGACGAAGAAATAATAATTATTATGGCGGCAGTCGATGGCGTCTTGCCCCTCTAATCGCGTCTTGACCATCAAAACGACTTGACGACTCCTTAAAAACTTAAGCCTCCCCTTTAGCCGTTGAAGTTGGCGTTAAGGCCATTTAGGCGGTCGCTTCCAGGTCGCCTCAAATTAATTCGCCAAACGCCCAAAACGAGCCGCTTCTTCGGAGGCGGATCCTTCAAAGACTCAACTTTAAAACCGCGCGGAGACGACCGCTGTTCTTGATCAGGCGCAATTCATGACCATAGACATTTCCAAACTTGTTCCCGAACATATTTCTTCCCTGGCCCTATATCAGCCAGGCAAGCTCATCGAAGACGTCTTGGAAGAGATGGGACTTCATTCGGCCGTCAAACTTGCTTCCAACGAAAACAGTCTGGGTCCGTCTCCGCTGGCCTTCAAGGCCGTAGTGGAGGCCTTGGCGGGGCTGTCCAGATACGGCGACGCCGACAACCGACGGCTGAGGGAAAAAATATCCCGCCTGACGAAGGTTCCGGTCGGCGGCGTGCAAGCTTGCAACGGGTCGTCGGAATTCATCCTGACCCTCTGCCACGCCCTTTTGGCTCCTGGGCTGTCGGCGGTCATGTCCAAACCGAGCTTCACCCTATACGCCAAAAATTCGCAAGCGGCCGGAGCCAAAGTCGTCGAAACGCCGCTGACGGCCGACTTCGAGCATGACGTCGACGAAATGCTGGCGCAAATGGACGACTCCACCCGATTGGTTTTTTTGGACAACCCCTTAAACCCTACCGGAGCCTACCTTCAGCCCGAAAAAATCGAGCATTTGCTGAATAACATCAACAAAAACGCCATCTTGGTCTTGGACGAAGCCTACATTGATTTCGTCTCCGAAAAAAGGCCAGATTACAACGCGCTTTTGTCCAAACACAAAGTCATCGTCATTCGAACTTTTTCGAAAATAATGGGGCTGGCCGGCCTCCGGGCCGGCTACGCCCTCATGGCGCCGGAACTGGCCGAAGTTTTGAACAAAGTCAGGCAGCCTTTCAATCTCAATTCCCTGGCCCAAGCCGGGGCCATAGCGGCGATGGACGACTTGCAGCACATAGCCAGAACTCAAGAAATGACTTGGCTGGCCTTGGAGACGCTGAAGAAAGAACTGCCCGAATTCGGCTTCTCCGTTTATCCGACCCAAGCTAATTTTATGATGGCCGCTGTCCCCGAAGGCCGACAGGCCGACGAACTAGTCCAAGCCCTCCTTCGGGAAGGAGTCATCATCCGCTCCTTGGCCTCCTTCGGCTTGCCCGGTCACGTTCGCCTCAACGCCGGTCTGCCTGAAGAGCTGGACGTTCTCTTCAAGGCTCTGAAAAAAATCTTAGGCTGAAAGCCGTCTCTTGCCGACGACGGCGCTTTCGGCCGCTTTTTGGTTTTTTTGGCCCTGCCTAAACGTTTCCTCTGGCGGACGAGGCGCCCCCTCGTCCGTCCCGCTGGTTCGCCGCCTTCAATACCCGCTCGACAAACCTGCTTGACAAACCGATAGACAAACCGATAGACAAACCGCTCGACAGCCCGATAGACAACCCATAGACATGGATGACACGACATTGTCCGAGCCAGTTCGTCCAACAAGAATTTTTATCAGACAAGAATTTTATCAGGACAAAAAAGTCATAGTTGTCAGGCTTAGGTCATATTTGCAGGTGCATGACAACTTTTGATCAGTGTTAAAACTATTTAATATGACCAAGATATTATCAACAAACTTGAGTT
>JAIRTO010000283.1 GCA_031254895.1 Deltaproteobacteria bacterium | reverse complement strand
GTCTGAGGTCTTTGGGTTTCAGGTCTTTAGACCTTTTGACCATTTGGACAAGCCTTCCGCGAACTTTTTGTCCCTCCTTCGAAAAATAAGGGCCTATGCGCCGCTATTTGCTCATAATTGTCATGCCGACTCCGCAAATATGTTATGATGGCTTCAATAGGCGCCATTCGGTTTGTTTCTGACGAGCCGCATCCGGAATGAGCTTCTTCAAACGAGAAAATGGCGGTCTTTCCATCATCGCTCGACGGTCGGCCTGACTGCGGAACCAGCAGATTGTCGCGCGGAATCGGCAAGTTAAGATTTGCCAATCATCTTTGTTTCAATGCTCTAATGTTGAAGGAGAACCCTACAACGCGTTTTTAAAAGATTTCCTTCCATTTGCGTTCAATGAGCCATAGAACGACAACATGCATTTAAAAATGTCATAGTCAGGAAACAAAAACGAACAAAACAACTTGCCGACTCTTTTATTGACATTTATTTGTTCAAAATTAGTTTGCATTTTAACTATAAGGAGGCCAATGTTTCATGTCAAATGAAGAATCTCCGCTAAATTTGAACCTTGTCAAGCAAGCTAAAGTTATACAAGAAAAGATGATGCAACTTCTGAAAGTCACCAATCAGAAGACCGTCACAGCCAGCTCTGGCGGAGGCATGGTCATAGTCACCGCCAACGGGGCCAATCAGCTCGTCTCCATAAAAATAGACAAGCAGGTCGTGAACCCGGACGACATAGAGATGCTGACCGATCTCTTGATCTCTGCGGCCAATCAGGCTCTGGCTGAGGTTCAAAGCATGATTTCGGAAGAGATGGCGAATATTAGCGGAGGTTTTGTTCTGCCAAACATGGATCGAACCTAATCCAAAGAACCGCTTGGCTCTGCCTGAGGGAGGCTGACAAAAAAAGACAGGCGGCTGTTCATTTGGAGGCTAACTGAAAAGCGCGGGGGGATTGCCAGATGACTCCCGCCTTTCGAGCGCCCGCGTGAAAGCCAATATTTCGGCTTCATCGGCAGGCGTTTTCTGGAGAGAGCATGAAAAGCGCTAGCGACGCTTCCTTGTCAGGGAGCTCTGGTCAAGCCGTCTTAAGCATAGACGTCAGACAAGACGACATCATTGCCTTTGACCGCCTGACCTCGATTGACCTGACTTTCGAAGAGCAAACCCTGGCCGGGACGCCGGATCAAGTCGACCAGCAAGAAAAAAGATTGCTGGCCATCCACTTTCACCCCGAATGGATCCCGTTGCCCTTGATTGAAAACAGGCTAGCCCTAGCCTTTCCCCAAGCCGAGGATCGGCTGGTCATCCCCACCCAGCACAACCGTCTGACCACGATGGGCGACTGGGCCGGCGTGGAGGTGGACTGTTTCGCGCCGAACTTCGGCCAAAAGATTCAGCTCCTGATTCACTTCAAAAAAACGGCCATAACAAAAGCCGGCGCCTTCAAGGACATGCTGGATCAGACCTTTAGCTATCGAGCCCATCAACTTCTGGAAATTCTCGCCGCTCTGACCAATCCCAGCGAATCAATCAGCAAAGAAATCAAAGACAACGGCCTCGATCACGAAGCCCTGGATTTGGCCAGCTTTTTCGCCTTTCGGCTGGAAGAGCTCATTCGAACCAGGAACGTTTTGGCCTCCGAAAGATCGGAGATGCTCAAAAACCGTCTCCTGACCGACTTCATGCTGGCCAGAAATCAGGGGATCGAGCCCGCCTTGTTCAGCGACAGTTTGGCCGCCGCCAATATGGTCAAATCGATGGTCAAGCGTCGTCTGGACTACAACCGCTTCCGCTCGGCTCACGAAGTCATCGAAGAAGCCAGGTCCTTCAACGCCGGCGTAATCATCCCTCATCCGCCGCAATTCTGGCCGGCTCTTCTGGACGACCTCGACGTCGACGGCTGGGAGGTCTGGAACCCCTCTACGCCTAAACAGACGCTCTTTTTGATCGACTGCCTGTCCAGAACCAAGAGGCGACGCCCTCTTCTGGCCTTTATGGGCGACGACACCCACATGTCTTCCAAAATACGCCCCAACATCACCGAAGACAAAAACGGCGCCGGCCGAGAAATAGGCTTCCAACCGCCCTGGTTCGATCCGGAAGTCGTTTCGGCCCTGAAAAAGACCGGACAAAGCCGGGAACGAACCATGGACGAATACCGGGCCAGAATGGCCTAAGCAGTTGATTTGTGTTACAATCTTTATCCATCTGTTCTTTTCGTTCTCGATTCGAGAACGAAAAGAACGCGGTTTTTTTTTGCGCGGCTCCTTCGTCCGGATTTAGGAAATAAAGCGGCATTTCGACTTTTTTTGACGAGATATAGACTTGTTCTTCAGTCGATAACGCATCGAGAGACGCCTTATGAACAAAAATAATTTCACTCACAACTTTATCTCGGATCCGGACAGCGTCGCCGCTTTCTTCGATTCGCTGATAGAAGGCTTCAAGAAGCGCAAGCTCACCGTCAGCTCCGAAGGCCGAGCCGTCGTTCTGCAGCCTGGAGAGATACTGGAAATGTCCGTGGAAAGCGGTCAGCGCAAAGGACGCCAACGTTTGATCGTTTCCATCAACTGGCCTGAACCGGAGAGACGCAAACAGTCGCTTTTCGACCGGGATCAGCCTATAGCCGAGATCTAATCGCCTTCAGACGACAGGTCGCGTCGGCAGGCCGCATATTACAGGTCACATATGGCCGTTCGCACATGACAAGTAGCGCCGGCAGGTCGCATATGGTCGGTCGCGTCTGGCAGGTCGAGTATGGTTGGTTACGCCTGGCAGAGCACATGTAACAGGTAGAGTATGGATCTCAGCTTGGACAAGCGCCCGCGTCTGGACTTGGTTCTGAGCTTGGATCTGCGCCTGCGTCCGTGATTGAATCTGAACTTGAATCTGCGCCTGCTTCTGAGCTTGTATCTGCGCTTCGGGTCGCCGCTTTGAATCAGCGTTTCGGGCCGGCGTTTGAGGGTCAGCGTTTCGAGCCCGTCCTTTTTCGCTTATAGTGGCGTTCTCTTCGCCGAGCGCTTAAAAAGTCATGACCCGCGCCGTCTTGACTAGAAGAGTCCGGGCTTTCGCGGGCCCAAAAAAAATCTCTTCAAATAGACTAAAGCCATGTTCCGCTCCGCCCCCGGAGACGGAGCTTTTTCGGAGTCTTTCCATGAAGGTTGTCGAGTTTAGCTCTGATTTAAGGCTGCTGACCGTAGAAGTGCTTCAGGCGGCCGAAGAAGCCAGATCTCTATTGATAATTCGCAACCCTTCCAAAAGCAGAGCCTTGTTCAACAGGGTCGCCTACATCAACACTCAGGTGGCCCTTCTGCAGAAAGTGGCTTTGGACAACGCCATGAAAAAACAGGCCCCCAACAGGGAGAGCTTGTTTTTGCAAGGTCTTTCGTCAGTCGCCTCCCGCCTCGAAAGAATCAGCGATCTCCTCTTGAATCTCGATCGTCAAGCCGGCTATCTGAGCAGGATCAGCGTCCTGTATCAATACAATCTGGACGAATTCTTCAAACAGATAATCACCGGACTGGAAACCATTCACCCGGCCCTCATCAATCAGGACGTGACTCTGGCCGTCAAGCTGGGTCAAGTCGAGGAAAAACTTGACGCTTTCTACGCCGACCGCTTCGCCACTCTGATAAGCCAGTTTCAGACGAACGTCTCTCCGGAAGATCTGGTCACGACCATAATGATAGTCCACTATCTGGAAAGGATAGGCGACATACTTCTGGAGATAGCGGAAAAGATAATCTACATCATCATGGGCGAAAAGATAAAGCTGGAGCAATACAAGGCCTTGGG
>JAIRTO010000277.1 GCA_031254895.1 Deltaproteobacteria bacterium | reverse complement strand
AAGCGGCTTAAAAAAACACAAAAATCTCTCCGCCTTCGTCGAACGACGCCCAAACGAATCCCCCTTCTCTTGACCTTTCTTTTATGGCCCCTATGGAGTGAAACATCAAGAAAAGTTTAATTCAAATAGCGCAAAATTTCCGTTATTTGTGTAATATGGCGATTTAACTTTTTTTAGGGAAATTTTGACGGCCAAAGCCGCGAGACTTGGGGGTTCATCGACTCTTGTCGACAATAGGCCGCGCCATATTGGATGAGCCTAAACCTATTTAGACCAAAAAACGGCGAAAGAAAAGAAGAGGCCGAAAAGAGGACGACTATGTCCTTCGGCAAATCAAGCCCAGCCAGCCTATCTCGTCATCTGAGCGAGCGAGTTCGCGCAGAGCGGTTTTCAGCTAGAAGCCAGGCGCGACGAAAAGGCCAAGCGATCGTCAAAAAAGCCGACGAAAAGGTTTTCAAGGTATTCGTCAGAGAGGCCGCCGACGACGGAGTCTTCGCCAGGCTGAGCTTCTTCCGCTTGTTCTTCCGCTTGTTCTTCCGCTTGTGCTGCTTCTTCTGCTCGTTCTACTTGCCCAAAGTGATGAACTCTTCAACGTTTTGGACGTAGACTATGCCGCTGCCCGGCTCGGCGAGGGCCGGACTTTGGTTTATGGACGCCAGGATGGAGTCGAAGGTCTCCAGATCCGAGATGATCATGAGTATTTCCTTTTCCGGGACCAGACTTATGCCGAAAAACTTCACGTCATCTTCCGTCCCTGTGCCCCTGGCGGTCATGATGGTTCCGCCCTTGGCTCCGGCTTGTCTGGCCTCGGCCATAATCTCGTTGGCGTGGCCGCTGTTGACGATAACGGTGATGAGCTTGAAGTTTGACGACATGGTTTCCCTCTTGGCGTTTGTTTCGCCGGTCTCCCGGCCGGAGGACTCGACGTCGTTCCCCGAAGTCCCGGGGGCGACGGGATTCATGACCCGAAGGCCCATGGCCGGGACTTCCAGCACGACGGCCAGGCCCCGGATACGGCGCGGATGGTCCGCCGCCTCCTTTTTGACGGCTTCGATGACTTTGTCGGCCTCCGCGCCCAGAACCATGAAGATGATTTCCTGATGGACGTCGGCCAAGGCCAGAAGATTCAGAAGCTTCCCCCCGGTCAAGGAGCGGCTGAAAGCGATGGTTCCGCCTCTGGCCCCGACTTCTTTAGTGAATTTGACGAAATAATCTCCGCTATGGCGGCTGACGATGGCCAAAAGAAGCTTGGCCGGCCGATAGTTAAACCCCGGCATCGGATACCTCCGTATTCTGGCGCTCTTTGGCCTTTTTCTCCTTGATCTTGAAGATGCACCCCAAGATCTGGATGGTGATGAGAGGGGCCATGGCGATCATGGCCACCATGCCGAAAGCGTCGGTCACGGGGTTGCCCCCCAAGGATTTCGAGGCCCCCAAGGTCATGGACAGGACGAAGGTGGTGGACATGGGGCCTGAGGCCACTCCGCCCGAATCGAAGGCTATGGCGGTGAACATCGGCGGCGAGAACTTCATGAGAACGAACGCCAGCAAATACCCCGGGATGAGAGCGTACCAGATGCTGACGCCCGTGAAGACGCGGGTCATGCCCACCCCGACGGCCAGGGCGATGCTGATGGACAAAGCCGCCAGCATGATGGAGCGTTTGATGTATCCGCCCGAGACCTCCTCCACCTGCTGAGTCAGAACCCAGACGGCCGGCTCGGCGCAAACGACGACGGCCCCGAACACCAGCCCGATGGGAATGACGGCCACGCCCGAGCCCAAAGCCCCCAACGCCCCGCCCACGGTCTCGCCGGCCGCGCTGAAGCCGCCGTTCACGCCGAGCATGAAGAGAATCATGCCCACCATGGCGTAAAACATGCCCAAAAGCATGCGCCTTAGCTGATGGGCCGAGAGCTTCAGGAGAGCGAACTGGAAAAACAAGACGATGAGCGTCAGGGGAAAGAGGGCCATGAAAATGTCGTAGACGGTGTGCGGCAGGAGTTCGAGGAAGACGGCCACCGAGGTCGGGTCGGCGGCGACGGTCTCCTCCGCGGCTTCGGAGACGTTCAAATTGGTCATGAACAGCCCCATGACGGCCACGGCCAAAACAGGGCCTATGGAGGCCAGACCGACCATCCCGAAGCTGTTGGCGTTCTGATCGACTTTCATGGCGGCGGCGGACACGCCTATGCCCATGGCCATGATGAAAGGCACGGTTATGGGCCCGGTGGTGGCTCCGCCCGAGTCGAAGGCCATGCCGGTGAAGCCGGTCTCCACGAAAGCGCAAACCCCAAAGACGATCAAATAAAAGATCAACAGAAGCCAACGCAGGGACAAGCGCAGAATAATGCGAATCGTTCCCAAAACCAAAAACAGGCCCACGCCGAGGCCGATGAAGAACACCAGAAGATTTTTGCTGATTTCCGGGGCGACCGATTGGATCTGTATGGCCAGAACCTGCACGTCCGGCTCGGCGATGGTTATGGCGAAACCGATGACGAAGGCAGACGCGAGAATCTTCAACAAGCTTCTCTGATGCGCCAAGGCGCCCCCGACCTTTTGGCCGAAAGCCACCATGCCCAACTCGGCTCCCACCAAGAACACGGCCAGCCCCAAAATGAGCAGAACGCCGCCGACGAGAAAGTTGACGACGCTCCCCGAATCCAGCGGCGTGATGGTCAAATGCAAAAGAATGACCAACGCCATCACCGGAACTACCGAAACGGCCGACTCTTTAATCTTTTCTACGAATTCGAGGCTCAAAGTCCCCTACCTTTCAAAGGTCGAAAAAAGCGAGGAAGTCCGGAAACTGGTTTGACTTTTCAGCGAAGAGACATTAAAAAAACTGCGGAATGAAAGCCCAAGCCAAAAAGATGACGGCAGTTTTTATTTTTGGGTTTTTCTGTTTTTCCGTCTTGGCGTTTTGGCGCTTTGGCGTTTTTCCTGATAACGGACAGCCGAGTCGACATTTTGGACTCTGAGACGGCGACCCAAAAAGACCCATGTATTCCGGCGAAGAAGCCAAAACGGCGAAGGGACGGGAGCAAAGTTCAGGCGAAAGACGGCTCCGTCGCCTTTTCGGGGAAAGGCCGTTTTTCGGTCGGACAAGCAAGACATGTTGGAGCGAGAAACTCCGCCGCGAGAACTGTTGGCGCGAGAAACGCTTTTGGGAACGCGCAACCTCGCTTAAGCCTTGATTTTACACCAGCCCAGCCCCAAGTGCAATTTTCGGCCCGGTCGCCCAAAGAAAACGTAGACCAAAAAACCTTGAGATCAAAGCGACAGGCGCTGACAACGCCTTCTCTGACCCGCGAGCCATCCCCCACAAACACCGAGCACTTCAAAAAGGCCGGCCAAAGGACTCGGAGCTTGGCCAAAATCTTCGACCTCACGGCCTTTTCCTGTTTCTTTTTTATCTTTTTTGACTTTTTTTTCTTGCCCCGCCTTTTTCGGCGACAAAAACTTGTTTTCGCCCTTATCCCCCGAGTCGTCCTGGCAACATTTCCAAAAAGCTTGAACGGACGGCGTTCTCCCAAATTGCCCCTCGCCTTGACCAGTTCTAGGGCAATACCAGAGTCTTTTTTAACCGCAGTCCGACATGCTATAATGATCGGTGGTCATAACGACGTCATCCGGCTGGCCCAGCCAGTCGTCTTCCAGCAAATTGTCCTGGCCAAAAGGGTCAGTCGACGGCGACCAAACCGTCGCCAGCCGCAGGCTGCCGCGCCTTGGC
>JAIRTO010000244.1 GCA_031254895.1 Deltaproteobacteria bacterium | reverse complement strand
TTCAGCCGATTCATCGGCCGAATCAACAGCCGCCAGGCCGGCTGCCTGGCCGGCCGAAGCATTCGCCCGCATTTCGGTCTCTTTTTCGACCGGCCTTTCGGCCGAGCGTCCGACCTTGCCTCTGTTCTCGCCTCTGACGTCGAGTCCGACTTTTCCTCAGATCTCGCCTCTCACGTCGCGTCCGACTTTGCCTCAGATCTCGCCTCTGACTTCGCGTCCGATCTCGCCTCCGACTTCACGCTCGGCCTTTCGACCTCTCGTTTGGGCTAACAAGCCCGGCCTGACTCTCATAGAGATCATGGTGGTTATGCTGATAGGGCTGGTGGTCGTGGGCGTCGCTTTCACCTTGTACCGGGCGAACGCGAGCTTTTACTTAAACAGCGAAGCCGCATTGCAAGTCAATCACAACCTTCGGCAGGCCCTCTCCGTTTTGAGCCGGGACGTGCGCATGGCCGGCAACGGTTTGGAGGTGTTGGGGTCAAAGGTGCAATCAGTGCAGCTCTATGGCCCCACCAAGCACGACCTTGACGCCCAAGGCTTGAAAATAACCAGAACCGCCGGCTGGTTCAAGCATCCCGACGCCGCGACCAGCCAGATGGGGCTCCTTGGCGTCTACGGCACGGACGGAGGCGCGAACGGCTCGGACTCGATCACCGTGTTCCGCTCCGAAGTCGAAAACCCTCTCCCCGTGGCCGAAGTCGCGAGCTTCAGCAACGGCTCGTTCGCCCTCTCGAGCCCTCTGGCCGCCGACGCGGTTCGTCCGGGCGACGTCATGGCGGCGGTCAACTCTTCGGCGGCTTTCATTTTCGAGGTCGCCTCCGTTCCGGCCGCTTTGACCTCCCTGCAGCTCAAAAGACACGGCCGCTTCACCTTCGACGGACCGCCGACCGGCTTTCCGACGGCCGGCTCGTTTCTTTACAATTTGCGAGACGTCTCCGTCGTCACCTATTTCGTGGACGAATCGACTCATAGGCTCATGGCCGACTACCACGACCGGACCAGAACCGTCTTCGACGACCCGGCCAAAGGGGCCGTCACGGTGGCCGAGGACATCGAGGATCTCCAGATCTACTATTTCTTCGCCAACGACTCGCTCAAGCTGGAAAATGTCGTCAACAATCCGGCCTTGAGCTACGACAGGTTCGCCGCCGAGCGGGTCAAGGCCGCCGCCGTGGCTGTGACCTCCAGATCCGTCGTTCGGCTGAACCGGGGCCGTTTCAACCGACCGGCTCTTTTCAACAGAGTCGCCGGCTCCGCCGTCGATCAGCGGCGCCGCGCCACCCTGATGGAAGTGGCGTATTTAAGGAACTTCTCCGATGACTGACCGAGGGCTTTTCGGCAAGACCGTCTCATTTCGGGCGCAGGCCAGGGAGCCCCAGGGCTTCACCCTTTTCGAGCTCCTCGTCGTCATCGGCCTCATAGGAGCTTTGGCGGCTCTATCCTTTTCGTCCTTCCGAAACTTGCTCCCGCAGCAGACGGTCAGGTCGGAGGCCGAGCGCTTCTTCTCCCTGGTCGACAAAGCCAAAACCATGGCCGCTTCCGGACGCCTGCCCGTCCGGGCGATCATCGACTGCTCCAGCAAGGGCGGAGTCGCCTGCGCCATGACCAGACAACAGGCCGTCGTGCAAAATTTGAAGCTGGTCGGTTGGGAGAAGGCCGGCGCCCCGATCCAGGGCTTGAGCCCCCAGGTCATGGTCGACAATTCGCTTCTGACTCAGACCGATTTTGACGGCAACAGAAGCATAACCGGCATTTATTGGGTCATCTTCATGCCTGACGGACGGGTCTATTCCGACCCGAAACCTTTCGACGTCTTTTTTTTCCAACGCTCTCAAAGGGACCAGAAAAACCAAAACCCCGTGCCAGGATGGAGAATGACGATCAATCAAGACAACGGCTCCATCAACATGAGTCAAGAGTCTAGACGGATCAAAATAACCTGAATCTTGAGGCATATTAATTATTTGAGATATAGTTCATTAAATCTAGAGAGCCTAAAAGCAGATAATGAAATTTTTAGAAGATGGGCCATTTTTGCCTAGCGAAAGGCCGATGGAAAGACCGCTGAAAAGGCCGCTTGAATGGCTTTAATGCGAAAAATAGAAACTAAGGCCGCTTCTCGCGAAGACGTAGCGCTTTCGGAATCTCCCGGCCGCCAAAAAAGGCGGAGCCTGGAAAGCCAAAGATTTCGCGACCAGCTTGAAGTCCTTATCGGCGCCAACCGCGTCTCTCAGGGGATGACCTTGGTGGAGCTTCTCTTGACCATAGTCGTCCTGGCCTTCGGCAGTCTCGCCGTCATGACCCTGCAAACGACGACGTTCAGAGGGAACGCGACAGCGGAAAACTTGGCCGTCGCCGCCATTCTGGCCGAATCGGAGATGGAGCGTTTGAAGAGCCTCGGCAAAACGGGATTGGATCAGGAGGCGACTTCCGCCAACCCGAAAGTGGAGTCGGCTCTGGATCGCTACGGCCAGCCCTGTCCGAACAATCGCTGTCCCGGGCAGAGCTACGTCAGGACTGTCGTCTATTATCCTCAGTCCTTGACCAGCAGAAGCGTCCAGGTCGAAGTTGAGATCGCCTGGGTCGACCACGGCCGTCGGCGCACTCTTCTGCAAAGCGCGGTCATCACCGATTTGTCCATCTGACGAAACTCGTCGCCTGAAGGGCGACGAGTCAAGTATCTGGTTTAGCCGATTATGGCCAGCTCTTTTTGA
>JAIRTO010000229.1 GCA_031254895.1 Deltaproteobacteria bacterium | reverse complement strand
AGACCATTTTGCCTTGGCCCGGTCATGGCTTTTAGTTGGTCTTGTGAACTGTTGCCCGTAAAATAACGATCAAGTTGAAAAATGGGCAATGGGCGCCGTATGGTTCGGAAGGATATGGCTGTTGGAATGGGGATGAGTAAGAAAAGAGGCGATGAATTCGAAGAAGCGAAAAAAGGTCGGCGAAGTTGACCAAAACAGCTTCCGAAGAAGCCGACGCGAACAAAATAATCCCAGCTGGGCCTTTGGCGGGCGCTAAGCCGAAAAGACACGTCAATCAAAAACAAGACGTCATTTCTGATATCTAATAATTTCTACTTCTACTCCTTCCGTTCTGCCGCCGCTCCCTTTTCCTTGTCCGCTTCCCTCGCCGTCCCGCAGGAACAGAGCCTTTCAAGCGCCTCTCCGCCGTCCGAGCGACGCCCCGAAATCATTGGCGAACAATCTTTCTCGTCAAGGAACCAGTTGGCGACGGTGGAGACGTGGATTGGGGCAGGCCTTTCTAGTTTCAGGCCTTTGACCTGTGGTTAAGGCTCCCAGGGCGAGCTGATAGAACTGCTCCTTGGCGAAAAGCAAGCTTTTCGACAAAAAGCCTAATTGGTTTTCGTGGCGGGGAAGCCGCATTTTTGACCGCTTGGCGCCAAGAGACGACAAGTCAGGCGCCTCTCTGGCCTGAGAGCCTGCTAGTCAAGCGGCTAACCGTCAGGGCCGACCCGCCGTTTCGGGGCGATCTTCCGGCCAGTCGTTTATCTGGCGGTCAGTCGTTTATCTGACGATCAGTCCTTTATCTGGGTCTGGATGAACTCTCCGGTGTAAACGCTGCCTTCGTAGATTTCCAGCTTCGAAGAATCTTCCCCGACTTCCGTGACCCTGAGCCTGGCTTTGGCCGCTCCGGGGATGACGTAGCTGATGTCGATGGAACTGGTCAAAGTCTCTTGAGCCGACAAGCTGACAAGCTCCAGACCTCTTCGTATGCCCACGTTCCGGCCAAAGGGGATTTCGGCGTAGCTTCCGTCGGCGACGACGACCATGGCTTTGAAGGGGGTGTAGGCCAGGCCGTCCAAAGTCCGGAAGTAGGTGTCTTCGATGGCCAAATCCAGGCCTTGTTCGATGGACTGTTGCGTGATGGCCGAATCCGAAGAGGCGGCGAAGGGATCGGATTCCGATTGACCCATCTTATAGGAGCTCTCGCCCGCCCTGGCCGAGATGACCAGCCCGGTGGCCGAGTCGAAGGCGACGAGGGTCAAGACGGTGTCGATGTACTGCTGTTGATTGGTGAAGAAGCGAACCAGACGTCGCCAGCCGCGCCTCTGGGTTTGTTCCTGAATCTGGGAAATGGCGCCGTCCATGACCACGTTGAGGCGGAGCTGACGACCAAGCTCCATGGCCATTTCCGGAGTGAGAGGCTCGTGGCCGGTCCAGCCCATGGCTCTGGCCGTCTGGGCCACTTCGTTAGGGGAAACGACGACGACGTTGTTGTTCTCGGCGAACCGATCCGACATCAGGACGGCCATGTTCGGTCCGGCTTCCGGCGTTCCCAGACCCACTTCGTCTCTGAAGGGCAGAATGCCGACTCGCAGCTTGACGGGGCTGACGAAATCAAGAAGACCCAAGGAGCCTATATGAAAATTGTTGTCTCTGGCCAGATCGGTGAAAACTCCGCAGCCGGAGTTCAAGGTCGCCAGCAAAAACGCCAAAACCAGCCAGATGGAGCGCGAAGGAGCTTTTGAAGATATTTTTTTAGAAAGGGCAGACATTATTGAATCACACCATCGTTGAAAATGATAAGGCCAAAAGCCAAAGCGTCCTCCCAAAAGCGGAAGGAAAACGAAAGGGCGGAAATTGACGGACGACGCTTCCAGAAACGAAATCGAAGAAAAACATATAAGGCCGACGTGTCTGAAGCGCCGATATCTCTTGGTCGTCTAGCTTGAAAAAAAAAGAGGAAAAAACGGCTCGGCGGTCAAGGGCGACCGAGGCGGCCCATCGGAGAAAAGCCCTCTTGGCCGGCGCAAAAGGCCGAAGTCCGCAGAAGTTGATGAACTATCCTACCTTAACCCTATCTGATCGTCAAGATAGGGCGCCAAAGCCTCCCTCAAGAAACCGAAACCCTGAAGCTCCGAAGCCTCGAAGCCAGCGAGGATCCAGACGTTCCGAGACCGCAGCCGCCGATAAGGCTTCAAGACATCGAACCTTCTCGCGAAAAATCGAAAAAAGGCGAGATGAGCCGCCGAAAAAGAAAAATCATCGTCAGAAGAAAAAACGCTGACGGAAGAAAACCTCTGAAGAAAGAAAATCCGCCGACTAAAAAAAGCCGCCGGCGGTAGAGAAGCTCTGGAGCGGATTCGAAACGTCTTCCTTAAGGTTTTGGCGAACCAAAAAGGCTCTTTTTTTCTGGGGCTTCAGCCCCAGAAAATTTCGTTGGCTTTTTCCAGATGAGGCAAGGACAGAGAAAGATGCTTGGCGATCATGTACGCCGAGCGGATGGCGTAATAGCCTTCCACGCCTATGTCCGGCCAGAGTTCCGGGCGCTCGGCGGCGTAGTCCTTGAAAGCTTCCAAGCCTTTGTTCAACAGAATTTTGATGGTCGGCTGATTGAAGTTGGTCAGGCTAGTCCCGATCAAAGGGGAGATCCAGGCGGGACTGTCGGCCTCGAAGGTCGAAGAATGTCCGCCCAGAGCCATGGCCAGAGTTTTGGCCTCGAAACTGACTTCCCTGACGTAATCGGCCATCTCGTATGGGGAGCGGAGCTCCTTTTTATGACGCAGATAGGCGCCGTACAGGGAATAAGCCGTGATCATGGCCGAGGCCGTTTGGACTCCGACCGGGTCGTCCATCAGATGGACCTTGTAGCGGCCGAATTTGAACAGGGTCGCTTCCGAGGTTCGGCCGGCTTTGACCTGGCCGGCCATGACGAAGAGTCCGCCCTGATCGGAGATCACTTCCATGGGGTCGAAGGGACCGGCCAGGGCGACGATGTTCAGTTTGGGCTTGCCGGCGGCCACGGCCGCCTCCCAGGCCATTTGAATGGTCAGGCGGTGGGACAGCTTTTCGAAGCCCCGGCTGGCTAAAATTAGAGTCCGCAATTCCGTGGTGTAAGTCAGGATGGTCTTGAACAGATCGCCCGCGTCTTCCGGCGGCGTGGCCACCACCACTTCGGTGGCCTTGCGGAAGGCCTCCATGTGGTCGTAAGTGGGGAAGACGTTTTTCGGGAGTCTCGCCTCCGGAAAGAGACTCAAGGTTCGATCGTAGGCCAGAGCCTGGATGGTCTCCTCCGAAGGATCGTAGAGGGACAGGGAGGAATTGTGAAATTTCTTGTCGTTTAAGGTGCGACGGCCGATCAGGGTGACCAGAGCGAAGCCCCAGGGGCCGGCGCCGCAGACGACCAGATTTTCTTTGGCCGAAGGGCTGTACAGTCGGCGATCGCTGTGGGTGGCGTAGTAGGACAAGGCGTGTTTGGCGGTTATTTTTGGGGCCTTGATCCACTTTGGGCCTTTGTCGGAGATGATGTTTCGTTGGGCCAGGAAATTTAGGCCGTCGTTCAAGGCTTCCGCGAGAGGCAGATCGCGGATGGGATCTTCGAAATCCGGCTCAATCTCGAAAACCCTCTGGTGGTAGGCCCGAATGGTCTCCATGGCCCTTTCCGCCGAACTTTCCAAGGCCGCTCTGTCCGGGCCCGTCGCTCCGTCCAAAGCCAAGGCGGCCAGATGGGTGGTCATGATCTTCTTGTCGCGGGCAATTTCCTTGATGGCGTACAAGGTGGAATATTCGTCCAGGGCCAGCTCCATGGGCGTGTTTTCCCAGTCGGCGCGGATGTCCGAAAGAAGCCGGCCTCGCCCGAAGCCGATGTAGGCTCGACCGAACAGATTTTTCAAGCCGTCGGCCAGACTGCTTCTAGGCGCCCAAGGTCTCTTGAGGAATTCCTTGAACATGTGGTGGCCGGTCAGCCAGGAACGCAGCCCTCGGCCTTCGGAGAGATCTCGGTCTTCGGGAACGACGTTGTAGCTGATGACCACCGGTTGGATCAAGACGTCGCCTCTGGCCGCCAACGCTCCCTGAATGGTCACCAGACGCCTGGGGTAGCGCAAGGAGCCGTCTCTGGTTCTGGCTCCGCCGGACCAGGCTTCCAGAAAAATGCCCTGAGGCTTGCCCATCTCGGCCAAGGCTTGGCAGTAGTGAAAGAGCGAAGAGAGATACGAGCGGCTCGCTCCTTTGCGGACTATCACGTAAGAGCCCAGCATGAAGAGCTTGGTCAGGGAGGGCGTGGCCATCATGTTTTGGCCGGCGGCGAACAGGGGCAGATTGAGGCCGTTTTGGTCGATGAAGGTGTTGAACAAAAACTCGTCGAAATGGGAGGAATGATTGATCAGGTAGACGATGCCCAAACCTTCCTGCTGGGCCTTGAGCAGAGCCGGCAGATGTTCCAGTTCCCTCAAATCGGCGGAGGTGAAGATGTGGTCGGCGTCCCGATGGGAGAAGATCTGGTTGATGACGTTGAAGCAGGCGGCGGTGGCCTGAAGGTGCAGCTCTCTTTCGTAGCGGCAGGAAATGAGATCGACGTGGCTCTTTATCTCCTGATGGTTGACCACGTCGCCTTTGGCCTGATAGGCCCTTTCGGTCAGATCCACGGCCAGTCTGGCTATCTGCTCCTGATCGTCGAAGGGCGACCCTTGGGGACGTCTGGGATCGGCGAGAAAGGAAGCGCCCGGCTCCAGAGTCGACAGACGTTCCACTTGTTTGACGAAATCGACTTTGCGGAGCAGGGCGACGAGAGGCGCCTCGCACAGGGTCTTGAAGTTGAATTTGGCCATCGCTGTCTAAAAGTCCGTCCGGCGGCGTCTGACGCATCTGGTTCGACGCCGGGGTAAAAAGGAAAGAAAGGCCCGGAGAGGCGGAGAAATTTGGGAAGACGGAAAAGACCGGGCCATTCGGGGCGGTCAAACCGCTCGCGTCCTTGGCCGCTTGAAGGAAGACGTTTTTCCGGGACGAACGGCCCTCCGCCAGTTTTCAGTTTTGAGGCGGAGCGCTTCCCGCTGCGGAGGCTTCGGCGGCATCCGAATAGCCGACGGGCTCGAGAAGATACATGCCTAGATTTGAGGGCAGGCGGTCGAAGACCACCATGTAGGGAACGGAGGCGTTGGGGGCGACGTTCATGTTGGCCCCGTTTTGCCCGGACCGGATGGACAGCCGGGAGAGGATGTCTCTGATGGAGAGGGTTTTCAGCTCTTCCTCCGTCAGCCAGTTGCCGGCGAAGACCTGTCTTTCGGCCAGAACGTTGTCCTGAGCGTCGGTCAACATGCCTTTGATGCGGATGTAGCTGATGGGCTTGTCGTCGTTGTTCTGGACTTGACCGGCCAGAACCAGAAGAGTGCCGGCTTCCTGGTTTTCGAAGTAGTGATGAGTGTTGTGTTCCGAGAGAAAGGCTATTTTGATCAAGCCGTCGTCTTCCGGCAAGGTCTCGATTTGATTGTCCAGGGGCTCGCCGGCTTGCGGCTGGGTATAGGCGACCGCGGCCGGGGGGACGGTCTGGACGCCTGAGCCCGGGCCCAGAGACAAGTAAAAGGTGGAGATGACCAGTAGACCGGCGAAAACGACCAGAGCCAAAAGGAGAACCTTGTGGCGGTGAGAGAAGCCTTTCTTGTTCGACCCCCTGAGGGGCTGCAGCGGCGACTGCAACGGCCGGGAGGTTCCGTCGGCGTAGCCGGGGGCCGGCTGGGGATCGTAGGACTGAACGAAGGTCGGTCCTTCCGGCTGAGAGCCGGTGGGATCGGCGTCCAGGCCTAAGGGGCTGGAAAGCGGGGGAGCGGCGCTGGGGCCGACGTCCGGCGATTTGAGGAGAATGGTCGATTCGTGGACCACGAAATTGTCGCCGTTTTTCTTGATCATGTTGATGGGATTGTTTTCGGCCCGTCTGGGGGGCACGGCCGACAGACGGAAAGAAGGACGGTCCGTTTCGGGAGCGAAAGCGGCGTCTCCGTTTCCCCCAGCCGAGGCTTGTGGCCGAGTCCCTTTGGGGGCGCCGGGGAAATAGTCGTCCAGTTCTCTGTCCAGTTCTTCCATGGGCGGACGGCCCGCATTTTGGGGAAAAGGCTGGGGCTGTTCAGGGGGGAAGTCGTCGGCGGTCGGAGCGAAGACGGTGAAGACCGCTTGACAGTTGGAACAACGGACGCGCGTGCCTGTTTCCTTAATCAGTCCAGAATTGATCCTAAATTTGGTCTGACATTGGCCGCAAACTATGATCATTTTGCTCCGAAAGACAGGCAATTAATGCCGTTTTGGGGTGAAGATCGTATGAAAGAGCGAATATTTGACGTGAAAGATAAGATCTTATTGGTCAAAAGACTAAAAGCCATCTGGCCAGATGAAAACGCCAGTCGCAGAAGACTACGTTAATTGCTTAACTGAACTATTTTATATTATTTTAGGGTAAATGTCCAGTTAAATTGAACCTGCGAAGCGCTCAAGGCCATGATCTCCCAAGCCGGCCAGAGAGGTTTTCGGGAGGAGCAAAAAGGGCTTTGGTTCTTGTTTTTTGGCCAAAATTCGAAAAAACCGCGAAAGGACTAAAAAAAACGTTCTTCGACATTTTTGGCCGTTTATTTAGGCGTCGGCGGGCAGGGAGCAGATTTCGGGAAATTCGCGGTAGCGTCTGGCCGCGTCCAAGCCGTAGCCGATCAGGTAGACGTCATCCAGCCGGAAGCCCACGAAATCCAGAGCCAAGCCCACTTCTCGGCGGACTTTCTTGTCGACGGCCACGGCCAGCTTGACCGAAGCCGGCTCTCTGGTTTTTAGGTGTTCTATCAGCCAGGAGAGGGTCAGCCCGCAGTCGGCCACGTCTTCCACCACCAGAACGTGGCGGCCCTTGACGTCCGCTTCCAGATCTTTGAGCATGACCACCTTCGACGAGGAAGTTAAGCCGTCCCGGTAGCTGGACAGTCGGATGAAGTCGACTTCCAGAGGCACGGTCATGGCTCTGATCAGATCGGCCATGAAAATGAAAGCCCCGTTCAAGACGCCCACCACCAAAACCATCTCCCCTTCCGCCAAAAGGGGCTGATAATGTCGGCTTATCTCCGAACCAAGTTCCGAGACCCGCTTTTGGATGTCTTGGCGGCTTTGGATGACGTTCAAATCGCTCTTGTCGTAGCGCAGCTTCATAAAAACCTCGAAAAAAGCTCGGGGAGACGGGGCTTCGGAGCTTGGGGGCCAAAGCGACCGCCCGGGGCCAATCGGCGAAACTGTCCAAAAAGAGAGGCCGCCGAAAAGCGGCCCCTTCGAGAAACGCTCCTGACGAAGACGCGCTTGGCTCGCCTTCCGGCGACGGAGGGGGAGCCAGACGCCCTTATTTAACGACTTGAAAAGGATCGGCAAGGTCGCGCCGGGAAGTTTCGGCCGATCAATTTTTCGCGGGGGACGTAAAGCCGGATTGCGTTTCTAAATTTCTCTTTTGATTATAGCATGGAAACAAGGCCGACCAAAAAAGCGGAATCAGCCAAAACAATTCAAAACAATTCAAACAATCCATAAGATTCGGAACAATCGCGAACTATCTGGAACAATCCGGAACAATCCGGAACAAGCCTAAACAATCGTCGGCAAATCGAAAGTCAAAAACAGATCGAAGTCAAACGAACTGGGCCAACCGGACAAACCGGAGAAACAAGACAAACAAGACAAACCGATCAGACCTGACCTGTCTGCCAAACCTGCCAAACCTGCCAAACCGGTCAAACCGACTAAACCGGCTAAACCGGCTAAACCGGCTAAACCGGACAAACCGGTCAAACCGGAAAAATCTGACCAAGCGAGTTCTTTTTGCCCAGACAAGCTCGGCTTTCGAGCTCGCTCGACATGTCCTTCGATCAAGTTTGTCTGAAGTCGCGGCAGAAGCCCGTCGTCCAGTCGGAAGAAACTAGCTTCGTCCTGAATTTTGTTCGTCTGAGGGCGG
>JAIRTO010000188.1 GCA_031254895.1 Deltaproteobacteria bacterium | reverse complement strand
AGTAAAATATTAAAAACTCAGTTTTTTTCGAGTCCGTTCGCGTCATGTCGCTTTCAGGCGACTCGACCCTTGGCCGCCCGAAAAAAAAAGTTAATCTTTATTCTCCCCTCCCTTTTTTTCGGCGAATCGCCCCGTAGGCGGCTCGCCGTTTCGCTTTTCGCCCCTCGCCTTTCGCTCGCCTCGCTCTTTCGATTTTTCGCTTTTTTGCTTGAATAAAATCGTTCATTAGTGTTAAGATAAAAGTTTGTAAGGTCATCTTTTCAGACGGAGTCGACCGAACCAGCAATTTCACAGTTTTTCGGCATTGGTGGACAGATGCTCAACTACATCAGAAAAAGAACAGGCAGCATTTTCAGCATAATGATCATCGGAGCCATCGCTCTGGTTTTCATTTTTTGGGGCATCGGCGGACAGGATTCCGGCTCGGGCGAAGACATAAAGCTCGACGGACAAGCCGTCAGCGCGAACGAATACTCCAATATGCTCAACAACGTTCTGGAACAAGTCAGAGACGCCAATCCAGGGGTTTCGTTGAGCCAGGCCGAAGAAATTCAAGCCCGACGTCAGGCCCTGGCCTATCTGGTTCAACGCCACAGTCTTCTGACCCTAGCCAGAAGCAACGGCCTGGAAGCCTCCGTGGCCGAAATTAACCGAGCCGTCAAAGCCAATCCGTCTTTCTGGAAACCCAACAGCTCCGATTTCGATCTGGAGATCTATCAGACGATGGTTCCCCTTCGCTACAACATGTCCCTGGCGGCCTTCGAAGCGGCGGTGGCTCAGGACATCGTGTTGGAGAAAACGACCAGCCTCATCCAAAGCCTAAGTTTCGCCCCGACCAATTCGGTCATGGACGACTATCATTTCGCCAGCGACAAGCTGACTTTGGACTACGCGTACTTTCCGGATTCGGCCTTCCCGATTGAGGAAGAACCGACTGAAGACGCCCTTTCGGCCTACTACGAAGTCAACAAGGAAAATTGGCGTTCTCCGGCCCGAGTCAAAGTGGAATACGTCGAAGTCGACATCGAAGGTTTTTTGAGCCAGGTCGAAGCCGCCGAAGATGAAATCGTGGACATGTACAACGAAGAGAAGAGCGCGATGACCACCCCGGAACAGGTCGAAGCGAGTCACATTCTTCTTCGCTTCCCCAACCTGTCCCCGACCGAGGAAGAGAAGGCGGCGACCAGAGCGGCGGCCATGGCCGCCTTGGAGAGAACGAAGACGGAAGATTTCAAAACCTTGGCCGGAGAGATCAGCCAGGACGCCAATTCGGCCGTCAATGGGGGATCCCTTGGAACCATAACCCGCGGACAGACTCTCCCGGCTTTCGAGGAAACCGTCTTCGGACCCGGCCGCGAGGCCATAGGCCAAGTCATGGGGCCAATTGAAACCCTTTTCGGCTATCACCTCATCGTCGTCGACAGCTATCAGCCGGCTCACGAAGAAACTTTGGAAGAAGCCCGCGAAAAGCTGACCGACCTCGTCGTCCGCCGCAAAGCCAGACGTTTGGCCGTAAATCGTCTGGAAGACCTGATTGAGGCTCTGCCGATCTCGCCGACCCCCGAAGTCTTCGTCAACACCGCCAAATCTCTGGATTTCGAGCCGAAAGAAACCGACTTTTTCTCCGACGCTTCCGACGCTCCCGCCATTTTCGGCAACGACTCGACTTCCATCGCCGCCGCCGCGGACATGCCCGTCGGACTGCTCAGCGATCCCATCGACACCCCTGAGCATCTAGTTCTGTACATGGTCATCGACAAGCAAGAAAGTTTCTTGCGGCCGCTGGAAGACGAAACGGTGAGACCCGAAGTGGCGGAAGCCTGGAAAGCCGCTTTAGCGAGTCAGGAAGCCGAAAAAAGCTCCCGCGCGTTTTTGGAGGCCACAAGGGCTGGAACCGGTTCCGAAGCCGTTTCCGCCGCCTCGGCGGATTCTTCTCTCTGGGACAGCCTGGTCAAGGAACTGCCGGAAGAGATCGATTCCGGCCGCACCGAACCCTTCGAACGCCTGCAATTCTACGCCAGCGGGAAATATCTTCTCGAAGCCGATCCGGCTTCGCTGATTAGAGAATTTTTCAAACTCGGCCAGCCGGGAGACATGGTCTCTCAGCCCATTAGGGTCGACTCCGCCGCCAACAAGGGTTATTTGGTCTTCAGGCTGGCCGGGGTCGAAGCGGCCGACGAGAGTTCTCTGACCGCCGCCGACCTCGCCAACAGGCAGGTCACGGCCTCGGCCACCCTCGGCGAAGCGGGTCTGTCCTACTGGAGCGCCAGCCGCAGCGGGGCCGTGAAAATACAGCTTCCTCAAGCTCTGCAGAATTACATTTCCGGCCGGGATTTTGAGGACGACATCTGATCTTCCCTAAACCTTCGACCTTTGGCCGCGACATAGGCCAAAAAAGACCTGGGTTCGACCAATTCGCCCGTTTTGGAGCCATAAAAAGCAGGATTTTTGATGACGTCAATTGTTCGAGACGTCCGCTCGACGACGGAACGACCTCTTTTCTTCCTGGCCAGGCCCAAAACTTCTCCGACGAAACTATAATTGGCCTCTTTGGCTGGTGAACGTCATGTTTGAAAAAATAACCGAAAAATTTTCCGACGTCTTCTCTCGCCTCAGCGGGCGCGTCAAAATAACGGAAAGCGATCTTAAGGAAACCCTCAAAGAAGTTCGTCTGGCTCTTCTGGAGGCCGACGTCAACTACAAAGTCGTCAAAGACTTTTTAAACTCGGTGTCGCAAAAGGCGCTGGGCCGGGAAGTCTCCAAAAACGTGGCCACCGGCCAGCAGATCATCAAAATAGTCTATGACGAGCTGACTGAGCTTATGGGCGGGGCGGAAGAAGGCCTCAACATCTCCTCAGGTCGTCCGCCTTTTCCCATCATGCTGGTCGGCCTGCAGGGGTCGGGCAAAACCACCACCGCCGGCAAGCTGGCTCTGCACTTGCGCAACAAAGGCCGAAAACCGTATCTTGTTCCCGCCGACGTGGCCAGACCCGCCGCCATACTCCAATTGACCAAGCTTGGAAACGACTTGGGCGTCCCGGTGTTTCCGTCGACCACCGACATGACTCCGGTCTCCATAGCCTCTCAGGCCCTGGCGGCGGCCGGTCAGGCGGGCGCCGACGTGATCCTGATCGACACGGCCGGTCGGCTCAGCATAGATCAAGCTTTGATGGAAGAGCTTGGCGAGATAAAAAAAGTCACTCGCAGCGTGGAAGTCCTTCTGGTGGCCGACGCCATGACCGGCCAGGAAGCGGTGAACATCGCCAACGACTTCAACAAGAGACTTGAACTGACCGGAGTCGTCCTGACCAAAATGGAGGGCGACGCCAGGGGCGGCGCGGCCATGAGCATCCGGGAAGTGACCGACACGCCGATAAAATTCATCGGCGTCGGCGAAAAACTGGAAGCTCTGGAAACCTTCCATCCCGATCGCATGGCTTCTCTTATTCTGGGCATGGGGGACGTCCTGAGCCTCATGGAAAAGGCGCAGGACGTCATGGATCCTGAAGACGCCAACCGCTTGCTCCAGAACGGCTTCACCCTTGACGACTTCCGCAAGCACATTAAAGCCATACAAAAAATAGGCACCATGGAATCCATTCTAGGCATGATCCCCGGTCTGGGCAAATTGAAAAAACTGAAGGAGGCCCAGCCGGATCCCAATGAGCTGGTCAAAGTGACGGCCATCATCGATTCCATGACTCTTGAGGAACGAAACAAACCCGCGATCATCGACTCTGGTCGTCGCCGCCGCATCGCCCAAGGCAGCGGAACTGCGGTGACCGACGTCAACAAAGTGCTGAAAGGTTTTTCCGAGTTCAACAAGCTCATCAAGCAAAGCAAACGAATGGGCGGCATTGAAGCCTTAGCTCGTCGATTCTTGTCTTGAAAAAAGGCCGAAAATCCAAAAAATCCTCTCGTCAAGCCTTGACGAGAGAGGCGAGTTGAGCTAAAACAATCCGTCTGAGGGGGGCATGGAACCGGCGCCATCGTTTTTTTTGGAAAAGCCGTCTTCGCTTTTGGTCTCCCCGGCCAAAAGTCTCCTCGCCGACGATTTCCTCGAAGATTTACCCTCGGGGGCGTTTTTGCGCGCCCGATTTCACCGACTGTCCGTAGACGACAGCCGCCAAGAACTGGAGCATTGACACATGGCCCTTAAAGTAAGACTGGCCCGCCTGGGAGCGAAAAAGAAACCCTATTACCGTCTGGTTGTGGCCGACAGCGCCGCCAAACGCGACGGCCGTTTTTTGGACATCGTCGGTTTTTACGATCCCAATAAAAACCCGGCTTTCGTCGAACTGAAAAAAGAGCTTCTCGACAGCTGGATCGCCAAAGGCGCCAAGCCGACCGAGACCGTGGCCAGTCTAATTAAAAGTCAGCGGTAGTCGTTTTCGGCGGCCGATGAAAGACGGCTGACCGCCAAGAGAACTTCGGCTTCCTGCATTGACGCGCCTATTGGTCGGTTTCTTTTTTGAGGCTTTGATGAGCAAATACAGCTACATGACTCTAGGCCGGATAACGAGAGCCCACGGACAGAACGGAGCGGTCATGGTCGAGACTTTCAGCCGCAGGGACAGTTTCTCCTCCGGCCTGCCGCTCTATCTGGTTCCCAGGACTCTGGCCGAAAAGATGCGTAGAGCGAAAAGCCTCGATTCGTCCGGCATATTAAGCGCCCCCGCTTTGCCGGAGCCGGAACTGATCAGGCTGACGCGCTTCAAAGTCACCCCTGCCGCCAAAGGCGTTTTGCTGAAGATGAGCGACGCGTCGGATCGGTCTGCCGCCGAAAAGCTGGCAGGTTCGCTCATCGTGATTCGACGCGAGGATCTGCCTGAAACTGAAGAGGACGAATTCTACCACGCCGATCTCCTCGATTTGACGGCGTGGACAGTCTCAGGGCGGCCTCTCGGCGTCGTCGAAAGCCTCTTGGAAGGCGGTTCCGCCGTCGTTCTAGTGATCAAGGACAACGACGGAAAAGAGACGTTGGTTCCTTTCACAGAAGAGTTCGTCCCTGAAGTGGATCTGAAAAATTCTCGCTTGACCGTGGCCGAAATCCCCGGACTTCTGGATTAGAGAGCCATGATCTTCGAGATCCTGACCCTCTTTCCGGACATCTTTTCTTCCTTTCTGGCTGAATCTCTTATAGCCAAGGCTCTTGGCAAGAAGCTGATTCAGGTGGAGCTCGTCAACATCCGCGACTTCGCCGACGATCGACGCCGCACGGCCGATGATCGCCCTTTCGGCGGAGGTCCTGGCATGGTCCTCAAGCCGCAGCCTCTGGCTCTGGCTCTGGATTCCCGCCTGAATTCGCCCGGCCCCAAACCTCTGGTCGTCAACCTGACCCCTTCCGGACGGCTTCTGGATCAAAATCTGGTTCGCTCTCTAGCCCAAAATGAAAGAATAATCCTCATCTGCGGTCGGTACGAAGGCGTGGATCAAAGAGTCATAGATCTCTACGCGGATATGGAGCTGTCGATCGGAGATTACGTCCTAAACGGCGGCGAAGTTCCGGCCATGGTCGTCATAGAGGCGGTCTCCAGGCTTACGCCCGGCTTTATGGGCAAAACTCAGTCTCTCTTGGACGAAAGTCACAGTTACGGTCTGTTGGAAGCGCCCGTCTACACCAGACCGCGCCTGTTCAGGGGAATGGACGTGCCCGAACAGCTCCTAAGCGGTCATCACGCCCAAATCGCCGCTTTTCGCCTGGCCGAAGCCGTGGCCAAAACCAGAGAAGTTCGTCCTGAACTTCTGGACAGACCCGGACTAGTGGAAGAGACGGCCCGAGCCTTCAATCGAATCGATTCCCCTCTCAAGGCCAAAACGGACAACAGCCTCCCTGCCCTCAAAGCCGACCAAGAAATCTCGCCTGAACTCGAATCGAATCCCCTGGCCGCAGAAGACCAGCCAGCCGCCGAGACGACCGTCGAGAGCTCAGAAACAAAGCCTGAGCGAAGTTGACGTTTGTCGTCCTTATTTGAAGATTGCCTCAAATTTATTTTGGCAAAAATGGCCATCAGCGTCAAAAACCGACTCTTCTCCTGAAACAGGCGAACAGTCGGCGCCGTTTTTTTTGCATATGGGCCAATCCTGATCAGAACCTAGTTAGAACAAGCCGGGCCTGACGAAAGCAAATCATTTTTGATTTTCTCTTTACGCATCGCCAAGTATTCTTCGTCGTATTTGAATCCTTTGCGAGCCGTCATTTGCAAGCCTTCCGTAAGGCCGTCAATCAAATTTCCGCAATGCTCCATGGCAGACGCGTTTTTTGAAGTTATTTCAGCTTTGAGCAAATTTCGAAGCATAGCGTCGTTACCGTCATGAAAAACCATGCGCCCGATATGGTCATATTCGAAATTGTCAAAATGTTCAATATATTTTTCGATCATGGGGAGAGAAAACAATAAGGCGTCCTCTTGTGAAGAATCTTCCAAAAAGATGCAATATTCGAGACGTTAGTTAAGGTTATGAGTATTGATATAGTCTTGAAAAAACAAGATTAATTGCCTTTTGAGTTCCGCATATTTCTCTTTCGCCTTCACTTTTCGGCTCCCCCTCCATAAAAACGGCCCAGCTTCTGGTCAACCGTCTGCGCCTATCGCTTAACGTTCCAGCAAGGTCAATGGTTTATCCCGCCTCGCTTCTGGACGGCGCCGCCGCAGGCGAAAGGCAGCCAGTCCCGTCAGGCGCCGTTTGCCCATACTCCATTATCTAGCTCTCGTGGGAAAACCCAGTTATATTTAATTTTTCATCCATTCTCACACATAATATTTCATCAGAATATTCTTTTGAAACCATATAATCTACAGATATAGTTATCTCATTATCTTTGATATCAAAAAGCAAATTTGGATATTCCAATTTTTCCACAACATTTTCTATGTCTAATTCTTCAAATTGATTTGTTTCAAATATTTCCAGCAATTGTTCTTCATCAAATATGTCAAAATAACATTCAAAATAGTATTTTATTATTTCATTCTCATTAAAGTTTTTCAAAATCGCCTTTTTTCCAATTTCATTTATTTCGACATATTTATCCATAATTTCCAAACATAACTTTACTTTTTCACCATATAAATTATAGTTACATAAGAAAATATTTATCTCATGATTATCATATATTATATTAACATTTCCATGACTGTCCTTTTCAACTATTGTAATGTCGCCAAAACATTTTGTCGTGAATGTAAATTCGGTCATTTTTAACTCCTTAAGTGATTCTAATCCATAATACGGCCATTTTCTCATTGCCGTAAGTCTTTTTCCAATATTTCCAATAAATGTTGGCCGGAAAGGCGACGGCAAAGGGGCGGGAGGAAATGAACATCCAGATGACGATGCGCAATTCTCGGTTATAGCTAAAAGACGCGAAAAGTTCAAGCCAAATCGAGAACCGGTTTTAGCGGCGGAAAAAAGATTAGACCGAAACTTAGCCGAAACTTAGGCTCTAACCGCTAGAACCGGCGTCTTAGGCGGCCCGGCGGCGACGCCTGGCAGCGCAAAAGCTCGGCGCCAACGACTTTCGGCGAGGAACCGAACCTGCCCGCAAAATAACCGTAGAACGGGACGACGCCTTGCCGCCCTTCGACCAGGTCGCCCTCCCCCTGGTTCGGCGACCCGCAGCCGAACGTTTCCTAAAGCTTGGCCGGTCTTCAGGAAAACTCGCCTAGAGTTTCTTCCGCCAAACGGCCGCCAGGCGAAGGATGACGCAAGCCCTTGGGGATCGACAAATAATCTGCCCAGCGCTGAAAATGCCTTCGACCTGTTTCAGGTCGTCAAACTTGCGAAAGATGCTTTCGACAAGATTTTGGCGATTCGAGGCGGCGAAAGCTTTTGGGGCGTCGCCAAAAACTTGAGCAAGGGAACGAAGCGTCCTAAGGCTCTCAAAACCGGAAAATTTCAGGTGGCCAAAGATTGTTTTTCAATAAAAATAATGATATGATTTTTAAAGTCTTTAAAATATGCGGTTTAACAAGATAATAACATATTTAACATGGAATAAGGCCAACATTTGGCTTCTTATGTGGAATAATTCGCCTTCCTGAACGTTCGAAACAATAACAAAGCGCGTCAAAGAAGGATGACCTTATGAGCGATAAATTCATTTTTGAAATTGAAGGCAAGCCCATTCGAAAAGGCTTCTTCAAAAAGATCCGCTCAATCGTCACTTTTTTCGACTCGCGCTTTCGCCTGGAAAAAGAAGGCGAAGTCAGCATTTTTTCCGTCGACGAAGTTCGAGACGTCTTCGTCAAGGAGCAATCGCTCGGCGATTGCCCTGACCGCGTCGTCGTGATCGAGTTGCTCCATGAAGGCGAACGTGTCGTTCTTGAGCTTCCCGACGGCGTTTTCCCCGGTCTGTCCTCCAAAATGGAACAAATGCTCGAAGTCCATTGGCCGCAAATAAGGAAGAAGCGCGATGGCCCTCAAACCGTCAAATGGTTCATGGCTTGCTGCGCCGTCGTCTTCATTTCTTCAGGACAAAACCCGCATATTTTCGGCGGCCTGTCCAAATGCCCCGAGGCCGCCGAGGAAGCGAGACGCGTCCTGCGCGACGAATGCGGCCTGGAAAGCGGAGACGACCTTCTCCGCCTGCTCCCTAAACTTCTCGGCGGGCTCTCCATAGCGGAATGGGCGGAAAAGACCAGGACCGATCCTGACCTGGACGACTACGAAGAATCCTTGGTTGAAGAAATAAAGCTGGCCGGCTGCGAGCGCTGCTTATGGGCTTTTGATCTGCAGCGTCTCATTTATCTTTCGGCTGTCGGACACGTCGCCGACTTTCTGTCCTATGAAAAAGCGCTGGATTGGTGTCTCGAAGCCGGCGCGAAGCTCCAAATCAAGCACAAAAACTGGGACGAGTTCATGAAAGCCTATTTGATGGGCTTTTGTTATTGGGCTGAAGAAGATCCGGACGACGACCGTTCCGAATCCGCTCGCAGGTTGAAAATTTACGAGTTTTGCAAAAAGCTGCCTGGAAATCCTTGGCTAACGCCCTGGGACGTTCCTTTGAAACGCGAATGGGGAACCGCCGACTAATTTTTCTTAAGAGGGGGCGTCGACTCGGAAGACGTCTTTCGAACATGCGGGCTTCTGCGGCTTGCTCCTCTCGGGCGACCGGCCGAAAAAAAGGAGACGGGCCTTCGAAGGCCCGTCCAGCCGCGCCCCTTCTGGTTCCGGCCCGAATAATTATCTTTGAAACGCGCGTCTCCAGGCGACTCGGCCTGGCCATATGGTGAGCCTATGCCCTCAAAAGAAAAAAACGGCAAGACATACGAAGTCGATGACGAAGGTTTTCTTTTGGATTCCGACGCCTGGGACGAAGATTGGGTCGCTTTGATCGCGGATGAGGAAGAGATCGAAGAAATGACGGACGATCACTGGACGGCTCTGCGCAAGTTGAGGGCCCATCAAGCCGAGCGAGGACTGCCGCCCAGAGTCAGGGACATGACCCTGGTGACCGGATTCAAGATGAAATATATTTACGAAATGTTTCCTTCCGGACCAGGCAAAGGCGCCTGCAAAATGGCCGGACTGCCTAAACCCGAGGGTTGCGCCTGAGCCTCTTCGCTAGACTCCCTCTTTTTTTTCGCTTCGACAGGAGATCGACATGATTCCAGCTCTAAGGTTGAACCTCAGAGACGTGCGCAGGTTTGACTTTGTCTTCAACCGGGAGATGGCCCGATATTTGCCTGGCTACCAGTTCGCGGTGGGCCACTTTCCGGAGGACTGGGCCCAGGTGACGGCTCAGGTCTCCTTCAGAGGCAGGGTCATCGGCTTGGCTTCCTGCCGTCTGAAAGACGGTTGTCAGCCCGCCCCGGTCGACGTTTTCAATCTCTGGCCGACTCTGGTCGAATCCTCTTTGGAAAAAGTCGCCTTTCGGAAGGCCCTAATCACGGATCAGGAGACGGGACTTCACAACCGCGAACTCCTCATGGCCAAGCTGGGCAAGATTATCCGCGCCTCAAGTCAAGGGGAGGCGCCGTTAGGCTTCTGGGACTCCAACGAAGCGCCCGCTCTGGTTCTGGCTTTAGCCGAGATGAACGTCGACGGGGCCTTTTCGAAGGAAGAAATGCTGGATCTGGCTTCTGCTCTCAAGCGGATCCCCGAAACGATCTGTCTGGCCCGCTTAGGCGACCGACGACTCGGTCTTCTTTTCAACGCCTCCCCTGCCGAAGCCCAAGCCAGACTGGATCAGGCCAGGATCCTTTTGCTCAGAGAAAAGGCCAGAAATTCATACCTTTTGAGTTACTCTCTCTTTCCGCAGGATCTGACCCTCGATTCCCAGGGGCCTTTCCTGCGGGCCTCGGACATGGCCCAGGCTTTGATGGAAAAGGCCGAAACGGCTCTTCAGTTCGCCTACGGCCGGCGACAGCCGGCTCCCGTGATAGGCTTCGGTCAGCTGATTTCCGCTTACGGCCAGATCATCCAAGTCCTGCCTCAAAGCCGCGTCGTCATCAATCTGGGCGGTCCCATGGGGGCCATGCCCGGACAGGTCTTCACCGCGCTCGACGCGGGCGGGGAAAGAAAATCGGAGATAACCGTCTTCGAAACGTCCGAAGGCTTTTCCCTGGCCCATGCCCCGGACAGTCGCGCGGCCAGACTGACCGCCGGCGACAGACTGGTCTTTTCCCGCATCGACTGGTCGGGCCATCCGGCCTCGGGCGGCTCGGACGTCCGCCTGGAGATGGAAAATTTCGAAAAAAACCTCAACCGTCTCGTCAAAAGCGGCCAGCCGACAGCTTTGGCTCTAGTCAGAATAGACGACCATGAACGTCTGGCCGCCATGGCCGGAGACGAAGAAGTCCGCAATCGCCTGACGGTTCTGGCCGAGGAAGCCGCCAGTCTGAAGGCCCCGGAATTGTCGAGCCGTTGGGGCGAAGGAGCTCTGGCCCTGGCCTGGACCATGGAAGCCGAAGAAGCCGAAAAAACCGCTCAAAGCCTCATCGACAAAATGAGGGAGCGTTTTTCCGTCTCCGTCGCCTTGGTTCCTTGGCCGAACCCGGTCATAGCCCCAGAAGGCTTGATGGCGGCCATCCATAAAACGATGATCGAATCGGCCATGACCGGCTATAACGTTCTGACGGTCTTCGGTCCTCAAACCCTTAACATCAGCGGCGACCATCTCCTGGCGGAAGGAGATCTGGACGGCGCCATCGGCGAGTACCAAAAAGGGCTAATCCTCGATCCTGGCCATTTGAATCTCTTGAACAGCTTGGGCGTCTGCCATGGACGTCTGGGCGACCACAAAGCCGCTCTGGCCGCCTTCGAAGACATTCTGCGCCAAGCCCCCGACAGTTTGTCCGCCCTTTTCAACAAAGGCTGCTCGCTCATCTTGAACGGCCGACTGGAAGAAGCGGAAGAAAGTCTCAATCTGGCGGAAAAAGCCGCCCCGGACAATTTCGAAGTCCTTTTCCACCTTGGCCGAACGGCTTTAGAGCTCGGCCATCTGGACAAAGCGCTCAAAACTCTGACCAAAGCCTCCGAAGTGAAAGGACACAGAGGCATCGTCTACCCCTTGCTCGGCCGGGTCTTAATTCTGACCAAAAACTTGTCCGGAGCCATGTCGGCTTTGAAAAAGGCGGTCAAATACAACCCCGACGACGCCGAAAGCCTGTCGGCTTTGGGCGCTCTGTTTCTGGAGCAGGACAACGATCGAGAAGTGGCCCTGTCCTTGTTCCAGAAGAGCGTCGAGCTCGATCCCACCAACAGTCTTTTCCGACAGAGACTGGGGAAACTTTTGTTCAACATGGGCGACTACAAGTCGGCCGAACACCACCTCAAATCGGCGATAGACTACGGCTGCCGCGCCGAAGAAGTGAAAGAGCAGCTTTCGGCCTTGCAGGCCATTGAAAACCAAGACGCCGTCGCCTCGGCTGACGCCGAAGAGCCTGACGAGGCCTTCGTCGAGCGCGCCGAGGAAAGCTGAGGAAAGCTGAGAAAATGGCGGACGACTGGAGCGGTTAAGGCGTCCCGTCGAAAAGGAGAAACGTCTTTTCGCTGTTTTCCTTGGTCATAAACAAAAAAAAACAAAAAAAACCGTTATGAGAAAAAAAGGCCTGCGGACCGCGTTCCGCCGGCCTTTTTTTCGTTTGGCGACATTTTTTCGGGCTGGAACGCCCGAAAAACGTCAAGAAGGGAAAGGGCGTTTTGTTCAAGAACTCATAACTCGCCCCTTTTAGCGAGAATCGGGGGACGGAGACGGCTTCGCGAATCAGCCGGAGCGAACGGAAGCGAATCGGCGAGCCGTAAACGAACGATCTTCGCCTCTGGCGGCCATCATTCAGGGTTGAAGAGTTGAGTGGAAAGATAGCGTTCGCCGGTGTCGGGGAGAATGACCACGACGACCTTGCCTTTGAACTCCGGACGTTTGCCCAATTCCGCAGCCGCATGAAGAGCCGCTCCCGAAGAAATGCCCACCAGCAGACCTTCCAAAGTTCCAGCGCTTCTGGAAGCCTCGAAAGCCTCCGCCGTTTTGACTCTGAAGATTTCATCAACGACGTTGGGGTTATACACTTTCGGCACGAAACCGGCGCCGATTCCCTGAATCTGATGCGGACCCGGCTTTTCGCCGGAAAGAACGGAGCTGTCGAAAGGCTCCACGGCGACGACGTGCAGTTTGGGATTGACCTTTTTTATCTCCTCGCCCACGCCGGTCAGCGTCCCTCCAGTTCCGACGCCGCTGACGATGGCGTCCACCTTGCCGTCGGCGTCCTCAAGAATTTCTTTGGCCGTGGTCTGGCGGTGAATTTCCGGATTGGCCGGGTTGTCGAACTGCTGGGGAACGAAAGAATTGCCGATTTGACTATGGAGTTCCTCAGCGTGGCGAATAGCCCCCTTCATCCCTTCGCTCCCTGGAGTGAGCTTCAGATCGGCCCCCAACGCATGCAAAAGTTTGCGGCGCTCGACGCTCATGGTTTCCGGCATGACCAGAATGATCTTGTAGCCCCTGGCCGCCGCCACGAAGGCCAAACCGACGCCGGTGTTGCCGCTGGTAGGTTCGATGATGGTGGTGTCCTTGTTGATCAATCCCTCTTTTTCCGCCGCGTTGATCATGGCCAGAGCGATGCGGTCTTTAACGCTCCCTAAAGGATTGAAATACTCGAGCTTGGCGAGAAGATCGGCCTCCACCCCTTTGGCCTTCCCAAAACGGTTAAGTCTCAGCAAGGGAGTTTTTCCGACGAGTTCAGTCAAATTTTCGGCAATCTTAGACATGTCGCACCTCTTAAGAGAATTGACGCCATTTTGGCGCCTAAAATAAGCTTGACGTTCGTCCGAACGAGAAGCCGAGCGGATGGTCAAGACCGGTCCATACTGTCGGGCCAAAAGCGAAAAAAAAAGCCAAGGACGCCCCTTTGGGGACGCGCTTGGCCTTCAGCAGTCGCTGATCAGCATTCATGCGAAAAATCATTTGAGAGAAAAAGCAACGATCCTGTCGACGCAAAAAATAACCGACGCAAACTGAGGTTCCGGCCAAAACCTGAAAAACCGCAGAAGTCAGGCTCATTGCTTGACACAGTATAAACTAATGAAAAAGAAAGTCAAGATTTTTTTTCAAGCCTTTTTTTGGTAAAATAATTCGTCTTTTTAATGGCGTTAAAATCTTTTTTCTCTTTATTCGTGTTTTATTGTCAAAAATATGTCTGAAAAGCAATTTTAAGACATATCATTGAATATGCGACTATAATAACGACATCTATAAAATATCGTCTTTTCATATTCTCGTCGGCCATATTTTTATAATATATGATGTATTTATATTATTGTATGCCATTAAATTAATCTAATTAACATCTTTTTATACACTTTTAACCATATTAAACATCATCAAAGATATATATTCAACAGGATTTGCGACTATGAAATTGTCATCCATCTGCGTTCATGGAGCCATAGACAAAAATAACCGTACCGGTTCGCTGGCTGTGCCCATCTATCAGTCAGCCACTTATGCCCACCCGGGAGTCGGACAGAGCACCGGCTACGACTACGCCAGGGTTCAGAACCCCACCAGGGAAGCCTTGGAAGGACTCATGGCCGCTTTGGAGGGGGGACGGTACGCTCTGGCCTTTTCGTGCGGGATGTCCGCCATGGATGCGGCCATGACGCTCCTGGCTCCAGGCTCTCACGTCATCTGCACCGAAGATCTGTACGGCGGCTCGGTCAGACTCCTCTCCGTTCTGAAGCAAAGATTGTCGTTTGACGTCGAATGCTTGGACACCAACGACCAAACCGCCTTGCAAAAAGCGCTTAGGCCAGAGACGGCGGCAATCTTCATTGAGACGCCTTCCAACCCCACGATGAGAGTGACGGACATTGCGGCGGTTCGGCGAACGGTCGGATCGGACGTCAAAATTATCGTGGACAACACCTTTTTGACCCCAATTTTCCAGAGACCTTTGGAATTTGGGGCGGACATGGTTCTCCACAGCGGCACCAAATATCTAGGGGGCCACAACGACACCCTGGCCGGCTTTTTGATCGGCAACGACCTCGATGACGAAGAAAAACTGCGTTTCGTCACCAAAACCGTCGGCAGCGGCCTGACTCCGTTCGACAGTTTCATGATCATACGCGGTCTGAAAACTTTGGATCTGCGGATGAAAAAAAGCCAAGAAAACGCCCTCCAGATCGCCGTCTTTCTGTCGCATCACCCAAAGGTGACCAAAGTTCGCTATCCAGGTCTGACCGATCATCCAGGCCGCGACATATCTTTCAGACAGACCGTCGGATTTGGAGGCATGCTCTCTTTTTCCGTCGATTCGAAAGAGACGGCGGAAAAGGCGCTGGAAAGGGTGAAGCTCATTTTGTTCGCCGAGAGTTTGGGCGGGACGGAAACGTTGATCACCTATCCGTTTTTGCAAACTCACGCGGACGTCCCGAGCGAAACGCGCGCCCGCCTTGGCATAGACGACAAACTTCTCCGTCTGTCCGTAGGCATAGAGGATCTGGAAGACCTGATGGCCGATCTGACCCAGGCTTTGGCTTAACGCCAGAATTTGGCTCGACCGCCCTATTTCAGAGGCGACATGTCCGCCAAAATCGCCGGAAAAACTGAGCTTTTGTTACTGAGCTTTTGTTCCAGGCGAGAAAGATAATCTTCGAAAACGGCGCCCAAAAATAGGCGGCTAAAGCGGCGGTGAAAGCGAAAAAAAAAATTCGCCGGAGGTCTTCGCGGGGCCAGGCTTCGCCAGCCGCCGGCTGGGGCAAATTGGCCTTCCTCTCTGTTCCTTTAGGGAAGACGACCAATTCGCCAGGCCCGAGGAAGCGATCGCCCCAAGGTCGCTTCAGAAGTCTTCTTGGGGGACAGCCTGGTCATTTTCGACCATCTTCATGATTTGACCTTGGGAATGGCCCAAAAAGCGCGAACGCCGGACGAAGCCTTCCCGAAACTAACTCCATAAAACGCCTTCAGATAAACCCATTTCCGACAAAAGGCCCTTATTTCCGACTTCCAAGCCGTCATCACGCGCGCTCTCTTTCTCTAACTCACTCACCAACTCATATTATAATCCAGCCGCAAAAACGTTCCCCGTCTTGCAAGAACCGGAGCGGCTTTTTTTTCGGCGGCTTGTCCCTTTGGCCGAAAGGCGGTCAAGCCAACCGGCGAAGAAGCGTCGGTTTCTGATGACGAAAAAAGTTTTCAAAATCTACTTCGATGATGGCGGCCTCGTGGCCAGCCGGAGCTCGGCTGGATTCTCGCGAACGAAACTCTGGCGAAACTCTGGCCGCTTTGGCCAGAGTTTCTCAGGCGAAGCTCTGGCCGTCCGCTTGTTAGTTCTCATAAAGCGGATATTTGTTGCTCATGACAAAAGCCGCAATAATCGCGAATATCGGAGAGGGAGTTTTAAAAATGGCAACCTGCACTGCGCATTAGCGGAGATATTTTTGAGGAGCCGCAAAAATAAGGCCCAAAAAAAAGGGATCCGCTTTCGCGGAGAAGAGCCAGCTTGGCGGCGCAAGTCCCCAAAAAGGCGATTTTGGGCTTGGCCGTTCGACTTTTCCCTGGAAAACGAGCCGCAGCCCAAAATGTCGGCCTATTATTGAGGCGGGAAAATTGAGCCCGAAACTTCGCGGTCGCCCCCTCTATTCCCGCTTTTTTTTGCGTCCGGGACGCGTCGAGGCCGCCGCTTCGACGGACAGGCCGGAAGATCAGGCGCCCGCTCAAGCTTTGCTTTTATTTTTTTGCATTTGCTTTTTTTGACGAATAACTTCCGCCATCCCAAAAAGCGTGCCCGGCCGACGTCTCGCAAACTGACGAAAATCTTCCGTTTTCCCTCATATCCGCAGCGCTGTGGAAGCAAATGAGCCGAAAAGAAGCA
>JAIRTO010000159.1 GCA_031254895.1 Deltaproteobacteria bacterium | reverse complement strand
TTCTGCCCGTCTGTCCGTCTGTCGAATTATCCGGATTGTCCAGAATGTCCAGAATCAGCCAAACGTTGAAAATTATAACACATTTTTTCCGCTAACTAATTTTGTAACTATTTAAATGATGTTTTATGTTATTATGTCCAAGTCCACGAACCTGGCGATTTACAATTATCTTTTCAAAAAGACGTCAGATCAAGAACTAGCCTGGCCGAAACGATTGATCGACGAATTTCATGATTTGGCGTTTTGTGCAAAAACGCATTGCTGAGGATCGACGGTGGTCCAACGATCGGTCGAAACTGACGCATGGCCGACTTAGCGCCTTTTTGGCTCTTTCGTCTTTCGAACTGGGAGTGACTTTTGTTCTCCCCCTGCCAAAAGGGCTTGAGACGGCAGAACCAAATGGTCATGCCCGCTCGAACGAAGGCTTGGTTTGGCTTTGGCTTCCATGACGCGCGATATTGGGCGTCCGCCGACATCTCCACAGTCCCGGAAATTGATCCAATATCGACGGACGAACTTTTCTATGCGCCTCATTGAGCTTCGTTGCGCTCCATTGAGCCTCATGGCGCTTCGTTACGACTCACGGGGCCTCGTCGTCTAACGACTTTTATTCCTTTTTTTGGCCAGATCCGGAAGGGAGAGGACAATCATGTTCAGCGCCTGGCGAATCGGAAACTTCAAAGCCTTCGGGGAATCGCAACTGATTCCCCTCCGTCCCTTGACCTTGATCTATGGCCAGAACAGCGCGGGAAAATCAAGCGTTCTGCACAGCCTGGTTCTCGCTCGTCACGCTTTGGAGACGGGGGAGTTCGACGTTCGCCTCGCCAACATCGGCGAAGAATCCTTCGACTTGGGCGGGTTCGGTCAATATGTCCATAGGCGCGAAGCCAATCGCCGAGTCGATTTGACGTTGGAGTTCGAGGCGAGCGCTTTTTCGGAGCGGCTTGGGGCCTTCTTCAAGCCTCGGCGGAAAGTCGCCTTAAGCCTATACATAGGCGTCGGACTGGACCATCAGTTCCGCTCTCTGCCGACATCTAGCGCTGACCTATGCGCTTATGCGCTTATTGTCGATGACAAAACCCTTTTCAGCCTGTATCGGCGCCGTGACGGCCAGCTTCAACTAGAAGATTTGGATAGCCGCCACCCCGTTTTTCAGGAAGCCGCAAAGGCCCTGATCCCGCTTTCCGCGACCGCCGGAACTATTCGCCCTAAGGATTCTGAGGTTATGGACGAGGTAATCCGAGAACTCGCGCTGGAGATGACGGCGGATGGTTCCCGGTTTTTGTCCGGGGGACTGACGAAATCGGTCGGATTCGGCGCTGACGGTCTTGACGAAATTGTTCCGGTCGACCAAGCCAATAGAGAGAAATCTTTGCGCGAGGCTTTTAGTTTATTCCTTCCCTTTTGGGTCGACAAAGTTCTTAAAGGCGTAGGACAGATCGTCGCGGAAGAACTCTCTAAACTCAGATATATGGGACCGTTGCGATCATGCCCTCCGCGCCGTTTGATCTTGTCTCAACGGAGCGCTCGGAATTGGCCAGACGGGTTAGGTTTCGCCTGGGATACGGTTCGCCAAGACGCCGGCGTTCGGAAACTGGTCAACGAATGGCTCTCGGCTCCTGACCGACTCCAGACTCCCTACGAACTGATCTTGCGTGATTTGGTCGGGCCTGATCTCGTCGAAGTCGAGCAGTTGGCGGAGTCCCTTCGGTTTGACCAAAGCGAGGCCAATCTGGCCCCTGGCGTCGTCGGCGGCCTTTGGCCTCCCGCATCTCTTTCCGCCCTGCAAGATCCGGCGAACAAAGGAGCGGAGAGCCTTCGGAACTTAAGGCGTTCCCCCAGCCACGACCAGTTCGAAGAGCTGCTCATGATCGACCGTCGATCGAATACGGCCGTGAGCCCTCGGGACGTCGGGATCGGGGTCAGTCAGGTTTTGCCTGTTCTGGCGACGGTCTTCGCCTCAAAAAACCAGCTCGTCGCCATCGAACAACCCGAGGTTTGTTTGCACCCGGCCTTGCAGGCCGAATTGGCAGACGTGTTCATCAATTCCGCCCTCGGCCCAAACAAAAACAGGTTTTTGCTCGAAACGCACAGCGAACTCTTGCTTCTGCGCCTCATGCGCCGAATGAGGGAAACAGAAGCCAACGAACTCCCTCCAGGCGCCCCGCCTGTCACTCCGGAGGACGTGGGCGTGTTGTTCGTGCAGCCCCATGAAACGTCGTCCATGGTTCTTCAGATGGAATTGAATAGCGAGGGACACCTTGTCGGCCAGTGGCCGGGCGGATTTTTTGAAGAAGGCTGCCGAGAACTGTTTGCGTGACTGAGGGGAACCAGCCCTTAAACATGACTTCTCGCCATTTCGTTTTTACAGTCCCGTTTCGTCGTCGCCAAAACTTTAGCATTGCTGAGGCGCATGGAAGAGTCAATGTCGATTTTTTGGCCCCACAGCCTCAAAACCGACGACAAGAACCTATCTGGCTTTCATACGGCTGCTCCAGCCTTTTTGACCTCGCCCGGCGAGGCAAAACGCCTCGTTCAATGGACTTGTTTTGGCAACGCGCAAATACTTCGGCAAAGTTTGACCCGGGCGATTAAAACCTTTGCACAAGCCCCAATTGTCTTGTTCACGAATAGCCCGCTTGAAAGAGCCGTCGTCTTGGATCCTTTGGTCAGTTTTGCCGACGCGTTCCGCTAAATCGTCTTCCGGTTCGCCGCTTTTAAGGCGAGAAACGCTGAAAAAGTCCAGCTTGTCCGGAAATTTGCGGTTGTGGGCGTGCCGCAGTTCGTCAATATTTTGGTCGCAGACAATCCCCTGATTGGGGTCGCTCACGGCCTTCATGAGAGCGCGGCATGGATTTCCGTCCGGGCGTCGCGGCGCTTTCAGGAGGATATTAGCATCTGTCACTGCCCTCATAAGCCTTCAATCTCCGAGCGCACCTCTTTCACCAAATCCATCACGTCGTCTTCACTCATAAGGCCAGCCTTTTCAAACTCGCCTTTCATGGCTTCTTGAAGCATATTCATGGCGTAGATTAGCGCGTTCATCATAATTACCTGATTGCCGCGGCAAATCAGAGTCACATGGCCGCCCACGCCAACGCCTAACGCTTCGCGTATTTCCTTTGGCAGGGTAATCTGGCCCTTGGCCATAACTTTCAGGTTTTTCACAAGCATATTGTTCATCTTGCCATAACCTCCCTTAACGGTTCGAGCATTCCTACAATCCCTACTTTCGCTATCGATATACTCTAACCGGGCCAGAATATCGACAGCTTTTTCGGCGCCCGGGAGAATTTATATTTGGCGCGATATTCATAACGCGCCTCTGCTTTTTTTTCGGCCAAAACCTGGTTTAGACGCTCTACATAGGTGATTAGCTCATCGCCGCCGTTTGCTTCGGATTTGTTGTAAACTCCTTCACGAGCGGTCTTGACCAGTCTGACGGAAATATTCAAATCCGCCGCGATTACGCCCTGCTTGAGGCTGTTGCGCTGGCCTGGCTGAAGATATTTCGTTAACTTTCAAGTAGCATTCATCTTCTTTTTTTTGCGCTGCCGACGGCGGTCATATTCTGAGAGATTTTCTTTTTTTTT
>JAIRTO010000158.1 GCA_031254895.1 Deltaproteobacteria bacterium | reverse complement strand
CGCAAGGCCATGTCTTCGTGGTTCCCGGCCAGACAGACTTTTTCCAGATCCAGTCGCATGACGAGATCGAGCGTTTCCTTTGAAGACGGCCCGTGATCGATGTAATCGCCGAGGAATATAACTTTGGCCGGATCTTCCGGCTTATCGAACTCTCTTATGCGTTCGAGGAGACGTTTAAGAGGATCGAACATCCCATGGATGTCGCCTATGGCCCAAATCATATCAGCTCCTTGTCCCCGCTAAACGGACGTCGCCCGAAAATAATCGGACTCAGTTAATTTAAACATAATATTTAAAACTTAAAAATTTAAACATTTTAAAATAATAATTTACTATCTATGTATAATTGAGTTTAGATATCATAGACTAATCTCGTTGTCAACAACTTTTTTCAAAATGATGGGACTTGGGGCTTTTCGGACGATGACATCCGCAGCCATTTGAGAGAGAATCTGGCGCAAGGCTCCCGCCAGAGACTGGCCTCTTCGCTTCGGGCAAGGCAGCCGTCTCCAAAAGACGCGAAAGCCCCTGGCGAGCGTTCGGAAATAGCCGGCGATTCTCAGTTTTTCGAAAAAAAAGAGGGCGGCTAACAATACATTTTCCTCTGTTCCGCCACGCTTTCTTCGTCGCAGCCTTCATCAGGACCGCCGAATTTGTCCACGTAAATGACGCGGCTCTTTATTCTCTCTTTTGGATCTCTTTGCCGGCCGCCGACGTTGGCGGTCAGAACAAATAGATAGCCATGAGCCAGGCGCTTGGGCGAAAAACCCGCAGCCGTGAGGGTTCCGCCGTAAACCGCTCCCGTGTCGAGGTTTATGGCCTCGACTCCGCGCGTTCCGTCCGTCCGATGCTCGCAGAGGTTGTGGCTTTCATAGAACTTGTCATGCAACGAATCGCAGTCTTCGGCGCGCAAGTCGGAATTCGGCCATAGATGCCGATGAAAGCTCTCCAAAGGCTCAGGATGCCTGAAACCTTATGACGAATAGCGGCCATGCAAAAAGGGCGGATTGGCCCACTTCGGACAACTCCTGAACTGACGGAAGACCGACTGCAAGCCGCATTCAGGATCATGCAGGTCATCCAGCTGCACGGCGGGGTTATGGCCGTGAACTGTCACCTCGCCCTGATAGCCTTTCTTGACGCTGCACTTCCGACGCCAAACGCCGCTTGCCTCCAGGAGTCGAACATGACCTGACTTGGGCTCCGCGCCGCTTATCCCGTCTTCGGATTTTTTTTCCGATTTTCCACATATGTCCGCCTATTTTTTGTCCAATAAATCGTTGAATTCGCCATAGGATAGAACTCTCTGCTCGGCTGCGGCGAAATAGGGACATGGCAAAGCATGAAAAAAAGTGAAGGAGACGTCTTGTCCGCCAATCTTGAATATTTCTTGATGAGAATATTTGAGCGATTCGAAGAATTTGACGCATTTCTCCGGCAATTTTGGCGCCTTCGTAAGATGTGGCCGACTTTTTCCATCGCTCAGGGTCTAAATAGAGCGCCCTTTTGAGATTGACGACTTTCATCAGCTCGTCGCGACCATGTTCGTCTCATATGGAATTGCACGTGTCGACTAGTCCGTGCTTCACCCGCATATTGGCGTAATATTCGAGATATGGCTTATCTTGCTTGATGAACCGCAAAGCCATGTCTTCATGATTCCCGACCAGACAAACTTTTTCCATGTCCAGTCTCATGACCAAATCCATGACTTCTTTGGAAGACGGTCCGTGATCGATGTAATTGCCGAGAAAAATTATTTTGGCCGGATCTTCAGGCGTCTCTATCTGCCTTATGCGTTCGAGGAGACTTTTAAGAGGATCGAACAGCCCGTGAATGTCGCCTATCGCTCAAATCATTTCGACTCCATGTCTCCGCCAAAATGACGTTTCATCCAAAGAATACTAAACTTAAAGCATTAAACATGTCAAAATTCTAATTTGTCATCTTGGCTAATTGAGTAAAAATATCATAGATTAAATTTGTCGTCAACGACTTTTTTCAAGTGACGCTTTTTTTATGGCCATGTGCGCAATTGGCCTTTTCTCTCCGGCGACGAAAAATAGGGGCTTGAACCAGAAAGCCCAAACAAGCCGAGTTTCGTCAAGATTCGTCATGAGAACCTCGCCGGCGCTCCAGATTGTTCGTCGCAGGTTGTCTTTTGAATAAAAGAAGGATTAAGAGGAAGAGGATCGTTAAACATCCGCTAAATCAAGAGATATTTGGTCAAGAAAAATTTGCTCAAGAGAGATTTGTTCAGGAGGGATTTGATTCGGAGGTTTTAGGCCAAGGGGGGAGGTAGGGGGAGGGATTCGGCCAAAGGACATTTTTATGGCCGCCTCCCGTCGAGTCTTCATGGAGTGGCCGGAGACGAGCTCTTTTCGTTCGTCATTTGGCGCTCTTCCCGTGAAACCAGGCCGGTTTTTGGTCGCTCGACGCAAAGCCTCCGCCGATTCCGGCCCCAGTTCGCCGCAGGGAACGAAAAAAGCCCGGTCGAAATGCGTTCGACCGGGCTTCGCGCGTTAACGTCTATTGTTCAAAGCGAACGTCGGCGAATTGCCTCCGCCTCAATCAGCCTTGATCACCCAAGCCAGCTTCTTGTGCGCCCAGATCTGATAGCAGATGACCGTAGGCACGAAGATTAAGGCCACCACCAGCATGATGGTCAGCGTTTTGGGCGTGGACGAAGAGTTGATGATGTTGAGGCTGGAATTGACGTCCAACCTTGACGGGATGAGATTGGGGAACATGCCCAAAACGCCGGTCAAAGTCAGAGTCAGAATGCCGCCGCAGGAAGCCAGAAGAGACTTGCCGGCGTTGTTCTTGAGGTACATCTGATAGCCAGAGAGCAGGAACAGCACGGCGCAAAGAAGCGGCAAAGCCAGCAGCAGCGGAGAGGCGAAATAATTCTTGTACAGGCCGGCCCAAGCGAAAGTCAGGACGACGTAAACAAGAAAGACCAACAGAAAAACAGGCCAGGTGGCTTTAGCCATATAGAAGGCCTTGTTGTGCAGATCGCCTTCAGTTCTCCAGGTCAGATACAAGGCTCCGTGAACCAGGAACATCAGAACGAACAGAATCCCGCCCAACAGGCAGTAGGGATGGAGCAGATTCAGGATGTTGCCCTGGAACATGAAGAAATTCTGGGACGGGTCGTTCAGGAGAGGCAGGCCTCTGAAGAGATTCGAGAAGGCCACGCCCAGAAGTATGACGGCCACCAAGCTGGACACGAAAGTCAGGCCGTCGCAGACCATTTTGAAGCCTCTGCAGTTCCACTGGGAGCGCAATTCGGTGGACACTCCCCGCAGTATCAGACAAAACAGGAGAATCATCAGAGGCGTGTATAGACTGGAGAATAAGACGGCGTAAGCCAGAGGGAAGGCTGCGAAGGTCACCCCGCCGGCGGTGATGAGCCAAACTTCGTTGCCGTCCCAGAACGGACCGGTCACCCGGTACATAGCTGAGCGATCAGATTCGCTGGAAGCCCCGATTAAGGGCAGCCACATGGCGATGCCTAGGTCATAGCCATCCAGAACGAAATACACTCCCCAAAGCACTCCCCAGAGAACGAACCAGATTACGGACAAAACATAGTGGTCCATGACGTTTCTTCCTCCTTTGAGACTCAGGCGTAGTGTTCGGCTTTATTGTCAGGTCCGAGGACGGCCGCCCGGATCATCAAAATAAAGCCGGTGATGGATATAATGGCATAGATAACGGCCATAGCCCCTAAGGTGCCCGCCACCTGGTACCAGTCGACCGGCGGACTGCCGGCTTCGGCCGTGCGCATCACCCCGTAGACGACCCAGGGCTGCCGACCGATCTCAGTGACTATCCACCCCAATTCTGCGGCCAGATAAGGCACTGGAATCAAAAGGATGTATATCCACAACCCCCAGCCGAGGGAAGGAACGAATCCTTTGATGATGAAGCTGATCACGGCCGCCGCCAAAAGGATGCAGCCCAGACCGACCATCACCCGGAACGAAAAGAAAACCGGCCAAACCGGGGGTCTGTCGGCTGGTTTGATGTCGTTAAGGCCGGTGATGGTGTTGTCGAACGAATTGGTGGCCAAAAAGCTCAAGCCGCCCGGCACGGGCAGAGCCTGAACGAGATTGCCGTCTTCGGTGACGTTGGGAATGGTCAAAAGATACATGGGCGTCGAAGGTTCCGTCTCCCAGACGGACTCCATGGCCGCGAACTTGGACGGCTGAGTTCTGGCCGTCACTTGTCCCAACTGGTGACCGGCCAAAGCCGAGCAGATGGTGAAAATCAAAGCGAAGCCGGCGGCAGTTTTAAAGGCGCGGTGGAAGAAGTCCACGTTTTTGCCCACGAAAAAGTGCCAAGCGCAGACGCCCATGACCAGAAAGGAAGCCAGCACGAAAGCGCCGCAAACGGTGTGCAGGTACATGTGCCAGCCGTAAGTGTTGGTCAGAACTTCGGTGAAGCTGGCCAGAGTGGCCACCCCATCTTTTTCGACGTAGCCTACGGGATTCTGCATGAAGCCGTTGGCCAGCAAAATCCACAGGGCGGAAATGGTGCTGGCGACAGCCACCAGCCAAATGGAGACGCAGTGAAGCTTCTTGGGTATTTTTTCCCATCCGAAGGCCCAGACAGCTATGAAAGTGGACTCCAGAAAGAAGGATACGGTAGCTTCAATGGCCAACAGAGAACCGAAAATGTCGCCGACGTACTTGGAATAGTTCGCCCAGTTGGTGCCGAACTGGAATTCGAGAGCGATTCCGGTGACCACGCCAAGAACGAAATTGATAAGAAAAATTCGTCCCCAAAACTTTGCTTGCTGTTTGTAGACTTCATCTCCCGTTCTGACGTATTTGGTCTCCATCCAGGCGGTGAAGAAAGAAAGACCTATAGTCAGAGGAACGAAGAAAAAGTGGACAGCCGTCGCCAGGGCGAATTGCAGCCTGGAAAGAATAACAGGGTCCATCAGGATCCTCCACGTAGAGGGAAAAACGTTAGACATACTCCCGGCCGCCAGGGCTGGGACGCATACAGCGACTTCTCCACGGGCCTAGCCGTTTGGGCCGCTTAAAAGGGGGTCCTGAGTCAACAAGCGGCCTAAAAAGCTGCTCTCCACAGGCTGCCGCCTGAAGATGCCCCTTTTTTGCCAATAAAGTTGATTTTGGGCCGCTAAAAAAAGCGCCTCAACTTTGAGCCAGAGCCAAAATGAAAAGTTGACGAAAAGACGATTAAACGATTAACGACGACCGAGTCGGCTTTTTTGGCGGACTCGGGGAAAATGATTGAGCCAAAGGACGACCGACCTAGACGGACAGCGGCGTTCGACCAAAAAAGGAGAAAGCCTAAGTCCCGTCTTTTCGGCAAGAGACCGTCTCGTCGACGGACCATCTCTTGCTGAAACCGAACATCGTCAAAAAATTGGAAGATTCGCCTAAGGGAACCGCCAAAGTCGACGACGCTGACTGGAGAAAATCCGCCAGACCGGCGACCCGCCTTTCCGGCAAGCCGGACGAGTGACGTAAAAAGCGTTTAACAATTATAAGACGTATTATCAACCTGGTCAACAATAAATTCAAGGAAATCTGATCATTGCGGCTGAGGCCGGCCGCTTTCTCCAGCCCGTCAAGGGCGAAAAAGGATATTTTTTAAAGGATATTCTTTTACAGGCGACCGTTTCAAAAATGGCGTTCCGTCTTAAATTTTGTCCTTAGCCCTAGCGACGGGGCCGCAAATTTTTAGGGCTCGGCCAGTTTGGCCCTATACCAAGAAGACGAAATAGCGGCCAAAAGCCTCTCCGCCCCAAATGTCAAGCGACGGTCGCCGCCAGAGCCAATTTTGGACGAACGGATCCTGGTCGAGCCGTCTCCGAGGCGGCGGTCTCGTTCGAACCTAATGCCTTGAAAATAAGGACGCAAAAGGCCACGTCGAAGTCTTTCCCTTCAAATTTGTCGCAGTTCCGGAAGCGGAGCGGCCATCCAGGGCCTCTGCGGCGCGAGCCAGGCCTATGTCCATGACGCCGAAACAGGCTCAGGACAAAAGACGCCTTCGACAATTCTTCGGCCAAACCCTAAGAAAACTGGCGAATCAACCGAAAACCCGGTCGTCCGCCTGGGCTAATTTTGGGAGCATGTCCATTTCTTGGCCGCGTTGGCGGAATAATTTGACGAAAAAAAAATGCCCTTTAGCTTTGGCGTCCTAGCGTTCGTTCGCCAAAATGAAAGCCGATCCATTTTGGCTCGCCCAAAGCTTCCCTGGCCATCCTTCCGGGGCCAGGCGGCGACTCGTTTTTGGAGCCCACATCGAACCTTCGCCAAACGGCCAGGATCCGCCAAAGACCGAAACCTACATTCGTCGAAACATGATTTTGAGGCGACTAGAACCCAAAGGCGGCAGGCCTGTTTGGCGTATGGTACAATAACGGCCGCCGAGACTAGGATCTTTTTTAGTCCCTAGTCTCGCCCCTTTTTCTCGCCTTCGCCGAGCTCCGCCTTGGCTTCAGGCTCCCTTGGAAGCGGCTCTAAGGCCATCGGGGCGACCTTCGGCTCTTAACCAATAAAAACCAATATTTGCCCTCTCGCAACAATCCAGAGAAGAGATATGGAAGCCCGCGACGCGACTCAAAAAAAGACCTTAGTTCTTTTAGGCGACAGCCTGACCGAATTCTGCGGCTGGGACGGTTTGAAAGCGGATTACGACGTGGTCAATCACGGCGTCGCCGGCGACACGACCATGGGACTGTGGATCCGCGTCAACAGGGCGACGAGATTGTCTCCGTGGGCCGTCATTTTGCAGATAGGCATAAACGATCTCGGTCAAGGTCTGACGCCCGAAGAACTCGCCGACAATCATGCCCGCATCTGGCGGGACATCCGGGCTAATTCGCCTCAAAGCGTCCTCGTCGTCTGTTCGCTCTTGCCGATCAGGGAAGAAAAGCTGGGCTGGACGAGTTCCTGGCTCGCCAATAAGAGGGTCAAAGCCGTCAACAAACTTTTGCGGGATCTGGCCGCCGCCGCCAAGCTTCCATTTTTGGATCTTTTTTCCGTCATCGCCGACGAGCAGGGAGAACTGCCGGAGCGCATGACTCTCGACGGAGTGCATTTGACCGACTCGGCCTATCAAGTCTGGACGGCGGAGCTGCGGCGTTTCTTACTCGATTTTTAGCGAAAAAGGGTTCTTAATTTGGCGAAATATGAAGACGGCAAGGGGAAACGGCGACTGGTTCGGGGACGCGGGTTTGGCTGCGCGGATTTGGGCGCGCGGGTTCGGGGACGCTGATTTGGACGCGAAAGCGCCTTCGCCTAAATGTTTTAGGCGAAATATGCACGACGAGATTATCCGGGGCAGAATTTAACGCGCATCCCCTAAAAATCAGGCGCCGAAGTTCCAAGGATCGAACTGTCGCAGGACGCTTGAGAGTTTGATAGTTTGAGCGCTTGGACGCTTGGACTTTTTCGACGGAGCCTCTCTTCGTTCAATTTTGGGGCGCCAATCCGCCAATAAGGAAAGACGAGCAAACGAAAAACGGCCAAAGGAAATTAACGAAACAAGGGCGCAATCCTAAAATCTTAGTCTCCTTCCGACTTGCAGTCGCCTGAAAAGCCTTTCCGCAGTTCGCCATAGGGACGACCGGAGCAGAGGACAAAATTCGTCAATCTTTGGTCATGCTTTCGTCATGCTTTCGACAAGCTAACTCCAGCAAGGCCAATTTCCCGCCTTTAGTCGGCGGAGGAAAAACCCAAAAAAAGCTTTTATGGCTTCATCGCCGACAGATCCGGCTGGCCGGTGCGTTCCAGAACGCTGTTCCACAATTCTCCGTTCGGATCGACCTTTTTCCTCTCCATTATGGCCATGGCGATGGGCACGTGGACAAAATGATCGTTCCAGCTGCCGATAAGCACGTCCGTTTTGCCGGCCATCGCCGCGTGAGCGGCTTTCTGACCAAGAAAGCTGCAGAAAACTTGATCCGTGGGGTTTGCCGGAGCGCTGCGGATGATGTAGCTGGGATCTATGTATTTGAGGTTCAGATCCTGGCCTATCTTTTTAAAGTGCTTTTTTATGACGTCGGCCAGATAGGCGCCTATGTCATCCTTGAGGATGTTGCCTGAAGCGTCCTTGGCCACGTTTTCTCTTTCAAAAAACTTCTGCCCGGCCCCTTCCGCCACCACGATCACGGCATGACCTCTGGATTTGAGGCGGTCGTGGAGTCGGGCCAACAAGGCGCCCGGGCCTTCGATGTCGAAGTCCACTTCCGGAATCAGGACGAAATTGGCGTCTCCTCTGGCCAAAGCGGCGGTGGCTGCGATGAAGCCGGAATCCCGCCCCATGAGCTTGACCAGACCGACCCCGAAGGGAGCTCCCAAAGCTTCGGTGTGAGCGCTGCGGATGACTTCGGTGGCCGCCGCGACGGCGGTCTCAAAACCGAAAGAACGGGACACCAAACCGATGTCGTTGTCGATGGTCTTGGGGATGCCCACCACGGCGATCTTCAGCCCCCGTTTCTTTATCTCCATGGCGATGGCGTTGGCTCCTCTCAAGGTTCCGTCGCCGCCGATGCAGAAAAGAATGTTCATGTTCAAGCGCTCGAGGGAATCGACCAGCTCCTCCACTGATTGGTTGCCTCTGGACGACCCTAAAATCGTCCCCCCGAATTGATGCACCTCGGCGACCAAGTCTGGAGTCAGCTGCAGGAGGGGATGGCCAAAAGCCGGAATGAGCCCCTGGTATCCATACTTTATCCCCAGAATGTTCTTCACTTGATAGCGATAGTAGAGGGTCATGACCAGAGAGCGGATGACGTCGTTGAGCCCGGGACACAAACCGCCGGCCGTCAGAATGCCGGCTCTGACCTTGGAGGGGTCGAAGTATATTTTGCGTCTGGCCCCGGCCTGCTCGAAGCTGGCTGGAGGATGACCGCTTTTTTTAAAATGTTCGTAGGTCGCCAGCGTGGCGTCCATGAGGATGCGATTGTCGTCGTTGGTGAAGGCGTCCGGAGAAATGGACTCCTTCGTCTCTTGCCCGAAGGTGGGAAAACCCAGCAAAGGCGAGTCGATCTTGGGAGGTCCTAAATTGTCTATGTCCAAAACGCGGCCATCCGCAAAACTTTTTTTAGCCATACGGCACCTCGGCGACAAGGGATGAATGAAGAGCCCGTCAGGGCGATCCGCTCGAAATATCGCAATTATCTTACTTCATGGCTGAAATATGCACAAGTTTAAAGTGATCCAAAGGCGTTTATTGACAAATTGGGCCATTCCCCAACGAATGGACGCCGGCCTGAGGATGGCGGCCGCCGCCAAAACGGCCGCTTCGGCCAATTTGGACGGCGTTTGAAAACGCGCCTTTCTCTCGCTGGTCAGGCGGCCCCTTTAGGGGCTGACCTCGAAAGGCTCATTTAGCGGCGGCCAGAAAAGGCGCCAAAACCGCCCGCCAATACTCATAGCCTTTTTCAGACAAATGAATCCCGTCGGTCGACAGAAAATCCGGCAAATACCCGCGAGGATCCGACATGGCCGAGTGAAGATCGACCCACTCCAGTTCCGCCTCGCGGACGGCCTGGAAAAGAGCGGCGTTGAATTTGACGATGATCTGGTTCAGTTGCTGGGAATTTCGGAATCTTTCCCCGATTGGCAGGAGAGAGCAGACGATCAGCCGGAGATTGGGCCTGGCGGAAAGGAGCTGTCGCCAAATCGCCTGATGACCGGCCAACACGTGCTCCGACGTCAAGCCGGCGGCCAAATCGTTGATCCCGACCTGCAGAAAGACGAGGTCAGGCTCAGCTTCCTCGACCAAAGACAATCTCCGCAAGACGTCCGCAACTCCGTCGCCGGACACGCCCAGGTTGACGAAATGGAGTCTCTGATCCAAGCGAGACCAAACTCCGCCGGCGGTCAGAGAGTCTCCCAGCATGACGACCGTTTTGCGGGCCGACTGAGCGAAAGCCGGCTCGGCCGAACTAACGGCGAAGGCCGCAGCCAGGCCTAAAATCAAGACAAAAAATGTCTTGGCCGGAGATAAAGCCGCTTTGGAGAAACGAAATTTACCTTTCACCGACGACATCCTTTCGCGTCGACGTTCGTTAGTCGCCGCAAGAATGGACAAGCCTCATGAAGTCAACCAGGCCGTCCCCCTATATTCCCTGGCGAAGGACCCAAAAGCGCCGCTTTGGGCAACAAAAAAAGGCTTTCTCGCGCAAAACGCGCGAGAGGCTCCGGCGGATCTCGAACGAGGCCGAAAAAGAGTCAGGCGCCCTTTCCGTCCTCAGCCGAAGTCGTTCCGGAGGAGACGAGGGCTTCTTGAGCCGGGGGAGATCCGCCGCCCCCCTCGTCGGCTCCGTTGTTGAAGAGCTTGTTTTTCGCGTCCCCGTTCCGCCCTAAAGGAGAATAGGTTATCTGGCGATAGAAATACACGGAGATCGGCACGCCCAGAAGCATTCCCCACACTCCCATGAGACTGTGAGCGACGTACAGGATCATCAAAGTCAACACCGGGTTCAGATGCATCACGGCCGAAACTATCCGGGGATTCAAAATGTAAGCCTCTATGAGGTGAATGATCACGATGAGGCCCAGACAAGCCAAAACGGTGACCCAGGGGCCGGCGCTTTCAATCCCGGGCGAGCCTAAGGCCACCAGGAATATGGGAATGGAAGAGATTATGACGCCGAGAACGGGAATAAGTCCGCATAAAAAGACTATAATGGCCAATAAGGCCGTGTTGCCCACGCCTATGAAGGACAGCCCCGTGATGGTCAAACAAGTGTTGATTAGCGAGATGTAGACCTGAGCCCTGAAATTTTCGCCCACGACCTGAGAAAACCGAAAGACGCTGGAAGAAGTCTCCTCCAAAATGGAGCCAATCATCGAATATCTCAGAGCCCTGATCTTCAAGATAAGATTGGGAAAATCCAGCATTATCAAAAAACTGAAAAGCAAAGACAGAAAAAACCAGCTGACGTATTTCCAAGCTTGCTCCAGAACCGCTTTGGACATGGAAAAAGCTTTGGTGGTGATGGCGTCGATGGTGAGGGCCGGCTTGATCTTGTCTATGGCGTCCGACAGAACAGGATTTTCGGCGGCTATTTCGTCCAAAACCGTTTCGATGGCTGTTAAGGACTTCGGCAGCTGCTCGGTGAAGCCCTTCGTTTCGCTGAATATCTTGGGCAAGCCGAAAGTTATGAAAAGAACTATGCAAACCATAAAAAAGACGTATATGAACGCTATTAAATACTTGCGTCTAACTTTCGTGTAGCGATACAGCCTGTTGGCGATGCCGTGGGTGATGAAGGACATTATGAAAGTTATGAAAACTAGACCAAACAAATCCCTCATCAAATACAAGAGAGCGGCGAAGGTCACCCATATTAAAACGATGCGATTTGTTTTGGCGAAGTCGGCGATGCTGAACGTCATTTGGAACCTGTATTCTGTATTCTCAAAACCATTGCGGAGGTTTTGAATATGGCCTATGTTAATTCAAGACGAAGCGAAGCTCATGTTCGGAATAATCATTTAATTTTCGACGGACATGTCTCAATCAACGAATATGCATGACAAAAGCCGTCATAGGCGAACTTGCGGACGAAAGCGCGATTTTGGCGCTGAAATAGGAAGACGAAGGTTTTCCTCATCCGGCTTCGCCAGCGAATAGTCCAGAGAAAGGCAAAAATGGCCAGAAAAGACATTATCCTGAAAAAAGCCGGCCAAGCGGATCATCCAACCATCATGGCTCTGTGGCGTCGTTCGGTTGAAGCCACTCATTCGTTTCTGACCAAAGACGATTTGGACGACATCGAGCGGGAAATCCCTGGGCTTCTGGCGAAGCTTGAACTGTGGACGGCGGTGAAGGAGAAAAACGTCATAGGCTTCATGGGTCTCGACAATCATAACGTCGAGGCGCTTTTCGTCGATCCCGATCATTTCGGACAGGGCGCGGGAAGCGAACTTTTAGGGTTGGCCCGCAAAATATATGGATCTCTCCAATTGGACGTCAACGAACAAAATCCCAAGGCTCTGGAATTCTATCTCCATTGCGGGTTCGAAGTCGTCGGACGCTCTCCGGCGGACAAACAAGGGCGCCGATTTCCTCTCATCCATCTCAAGTTGGAGTCCTGACAAACCTCCGGCAGGTCTCCGTCGCTTTTTTTCGGCGAAGCGACTGCTCAGTTTAACAAACAAGAAAGAAATATAAAAGGAAAATTTACAATTTACGCCAACTTCAATAATTTATATCTATAAACGTCTTGCCGACAGTTTTATTGCATCTTTAGCTCATTCTTGATTGTCTTACACTAGGATATCTTTTATCAAAGACCTTCTTCGCGGCCGACGACGGCGAGCCATCCTTTTTTTTTTGGGAAAAAGGTTTTTAGCTTGACGGCTATGGAGATAAGCCTGCTGCTGACTAATGAGAACCTTAATTCCCAAGTCGTCGGCGGCGCCCATTATTGTCGCCAGGCCAAAAAAGGCGGCGCCATTCCCTTCCTTCTACCTCCATTATCGGTACACTCTCCGGCCACAGGCTACAAAGGCAGATCTTGACGAAACGGACATCCGTCGCCCTTTTGAACCGAAATAAGGCGCCTTCGCGCTTTTTTCTTTACCGGACCTACGCCTCTTTTTTGGCAGCCGGCGGATCTATTCTCAGGCGTCCGAACTTTGCTGCGGCCCCTCAAAAGCGCGACATGCCTAAATAGTCATTATATTAGAAATATCCTAGAAAAGCGAAAAAGCCATTTTCAGAGTCGTTCCAAAGTTGCTGAAAAAACGGCGGATGACGCCATCGCTTTTGACGACATGAGCGTAAAAAACTTGTTGGTTTATTGCTGAAGCCTGGCTTGGAGCGGGACAACCGAAGAAAATGGGACATTGAGGAATGGTTCAGTGGGAAGCCGAAAAATGCCAAAAGTCGCAAAAAGTCAGATGACCCTGTTGATGACCACTCCGGCTGAAGCCTGATCGGCAATCTGGGCCACCTGACCTAAGGCGTTGTAGTTTTTCGGCAGATAATCGCCGGCGTGGTAGTTGCTTTGGGCGTCGGCCAGAGCGCTGTAATTCTGCTTGGTCAAATCGGGAATATGCCCGTTCATGTGCCGTCCCACGGAAACGGGGGCAATCTGAGGCGTCAGATAGGTGTACCGTTGCATGGGGCCAACCGAATTGTGAGCCATAGCTTGAGCTTCGCTGCGGGTCAAATACTGAGTGACGTTGGTTCGTTCAGTATGAAGAGCCGTCCTGAAACTGGCTATAGCCCAAATGGAGGCTATATTTCCCCTGTTGACTGGTCCAATCATGCGCCGAAACGAG
>JAIRTO010000135.1 GCA_031254895.1 Deltaproteobacteria bacterium | reverse complement strand
CGCGCGGCGAAAAAAAAAGTTGAAGGCGCGGGAACAGGGGCTGAGCGAGAGGCGAAAAAAAAGTTGAAGGCGCGGGAACAGGGGCTGAGCGAGAGGCGAAAAAAAAGTTGAAGGCGCGGGAACATGGGCTGGGCGAGAGGCGAAAAAAAAGTTGAAGGCGCGGGAACAGGAGCGGGGCGAGAGGCGACAAAAAAAAAGCTGAAGGCCGGGAGCATGGGCGTCGGCGAGCGGCGAATAAGCGCTGGAGGCGAGTGAACAAAAAAAAGAGGGAAACGGCGAAAAAACGCTGAAAGGTATGGTTCGAGGGCTCTGGCGAACGGCGGAAAACGCTGGAGGCGAGAGAGCAAGGGCGATTGGTTTTGGGAAGAGGTTGGCGGGAATCGACAATTCCGGCCCCGTCTGGGGTCGAACGAGGCTGACAGCCTTCGCGCCGTGAATCGAAAATAGTGGTTGGCTATTACTCTGAACTCTGATATTATCAGACATTAAGCTAACCGTTTTGTCTTCAGCCTCCTTTATCTCCTTCGGGCTTGCTTGCGGGTGGGCGTCGGCGAGACGGGCTTGTTCGCGTCGGAAAACTTCGGAACAATTTCGGAAAACCTTCGGAAAACCGAAAAAATGAATGATCGTCTGTTTATCAGCCAAACTGACCGCGTAATTTGAAACTATTTCGTTGGCCTTTATATTTCGCATGAAGCGATGCGGCCGATTTAAGGCGTTGAAGTCGAGAAAACGACAAAGGCGCTTATTCAGAGGAGTTTTGCATGTTTGACAAATTGATCTTAAAAGTTCTCCTTGGTTTCGTTTTTCTGGGTCTGGCTGCTTTCGTTCAGCCTGCCCCGGCTTCGGCCCAGGACGGTCCTCAGCAGTTCATCACCATCGGCACCGGCGGACTGACCGGCGTCTACTATCCGGCCGGAGGAGCCGTCTGCCGCTTGGTGGACAAAGGCCGCCGGGCCAAAGAACATAACATCCGCTGCACCGTCGAGTCCACTGGAGCCTCGGTTTTCAACGTCAACACCATCGGTTCGGATCCGGATCACATGTATCTGGGCATCGTCCAGTCTGACGTTCAGCATCAGGCCTACAACGGCGAAGGCGATTTCGCTCAGGCCGGCGGCAACAAGGAACTGCGGGTTCTCTTCAGTCTCCAGTCCGAGGCTTTCACTCTGGTCGCCAGACAGGACGCCAACATAAACACCTTCGACGATCTGCCCGGCAAGCGCATGAATCTGGGCGATCCCGGCTCCGGCAACCGCAACACCCTCACCCTTTTGATGAACGAGTACGGCTGGACTCCGGACACCTTCAAACTAGCCACGGATCTTAAGCCGACTGAGATGGCCGGAGCTCTGTGCGACAACAAAATTGACGCCTACGTCTATGTCATTGGTCATCCCAACGGCTCCATCACCGAGGCCAGCACCACCTGCAACGCCCACGTGGTTCCGGTCGTTGGCCCGATCGTCGAAGCCTTCATGGAGAAAAATCCCTTCTACCCTGAAGCGGTCATTCCCGCCGGCATGTACAGAGGCACCGACACCGACGTCGTCACCTTCGGCCCCAAGGCCACCATGATGGCTCATTCCGGTCTGCCCGAAGAAATCGCTTATCAGGTCACCAAGGCCGTTTTTTCCAACCTCGACGAGTTCAAAAACCTTCACCCGGCGCTTTCCGGCTTGACCGCCCAGAATATGCTGGAAGGCAACTCCGTGCCTTTTCACCCCGGCGCTCTGAGATATTTCGCCGAAGCCGGTCTGGAAGTGAAGTAATTTTCCTTCGCCTGGCCTGACCTCAGGCTGGAAGCTTGTTTGCGACGGAGAATGGGGCTTGCGGCCCCATTCTCCGTCTTGACGTTTTTTCCTTTCTCCGATTCGCATGGCCTGATGTCCCGGCCGTTCCGCCGAAAATCGTCAATAAAAAAGAGTTCATGCGGCCAATTGACGGCGTAGAGGCTAGCTTTTTCGTTTCTATGCTCCTTCCTCGGCGGCTGTTCGAGTGATCGAACAGTTGAAGGATTCGTTCTGCGGAGATTATTCATTTAACGGATTTTTTTGACTTTTTTTTGATTCGTCTCCCGGACTGAATCAAGATTATTTTGCGGTGGTTTTTATGCATTTAGAGAAGACGGTTCAAAAGTCGGACATAATAAAGGAAATGTTGGAGAGAGATACCGGGAGGCGCAAGCCGCGCGGCCTGCCTCATGCGATATTGATCATTGTGCCCATCATTTGGTCGATTTTTCAATTATGGATTACTTCTCCTCTCCCTTACGCGCTCGGATTCGGCATCTTGAACGACACTGCGGCCAGATCTCTTCACCTGGGCTTCGCCATTTTCTTGGCGTACTTAGGTTTTCCCATGTTCAAAAACAGCCCCAAAGATCGGATTCCTTTTCAAGATTGGCTGTTCGCTCTGGCGGCTTCCTTTTGCGCCTGCTATCTCTACATTTTTCAAGATCAGTTGGCCAGGCGTCCGGGACTGCCCACCAGTCTGGACATCGCCGTCGCCGTAGCGGGCATGATCCTGCTTCTGGAAGCCACCCGGCGGGTCATGGGCTTGCCGATGACTTGCGTGGCCATCATTTTTCTGTGCTACGTCTTTTTGGGACCCTACGCCCCGGATCTCATCGCCCATAGGGGCGCCTCGCTGTCCAGAGCCGCCTCTCAGTTCTGGCTGACGCAGGAAGGCGTCTTCGGCGTGCCCTTAGGAGTTTCGGCCAGTTTCGTTTTTCTTTACGTGCTTTTCGGAGCGATGTTGGAGGGCGCCGGGGCGGGCAATTACCTCACGGCCCTGTCTTTCGCCCTTTTGGGGCAGCTTCGCGGCGGTCCGGCCAAGGCGGCCGTGGTGGCTTCCGGGCTGCACGGTCTCATTTCCGGCTCTTCCATCGCCAACGTCCTGACCTGCGGGCCGGTGACGATAATGCTCATGAAGAAAGTCGGCTTCAGCGCGGAAAAGGCCGGGGCCGTGGAAGTGGCGGCCGGCTCCAACGGCCAGATCATGCCGCCGGTCATGGGAGCCGCCGCCTTCCTGATGGCCGAGTACATCAACATGCCGTACTCGCAGCTCATCAAGCACGCCTTTATCCCGGCCATCCTGGCTTACCTCTCGCTTTTGTACATCGTCCACCTCGAGGCTTGCAAAATGGGCATGACCGCCGTGCCCAGGCCCCATAAACCCATCTTGCACAGGCTTTTAAGCGTCGGTCTGACCGTGACCGGCTCCGTCATTCTGGTCTGTCTCATATATTATTTTCTGGCTTGGATTCCCTCCGTCTTCGGCTCTTATTCCTTCTTGATCTTCGCTCTTTTTCTCATCTTAGGCTACCTGGCCCTTCTCATCGTTTCCTTGCGCATGCCGCCTTTGCCGGAAAAGGATTACGAATCTCTGCTCCATGTCGAATCGGCGACCGCCGTCATTTTTTCAGGTCTCTACTTTTTGATGCCCACCGCCACCTTGGTCTGGGGCCTGATGGTCATGGAAATGTCGCCGGGTTTGGCCGCGTATTACGCCTGTTTGCTGATGGTCTTCATCTTGCTGACCCAAAAGCCTTTCGTGGCTTGGCGTCGCGGAGAGCCCATCAAGCCGGCCCTGAAGTTCGGCGTCTCCAGGCTCTTAAGCAGCATGGTCAACGGGGCCAAGAACATGGTCGGCATCGGCCTGGCCACGGCCAGCGCCGGCATCGTCGTCGGCAGCGTCAGTCTGACCGGGGTCGGGCAGGTTCTGGCTTCCGTGGTGGAGATCATCTCCGGAGGCTATCTGCCCATAGTCCTCATCCTTACGGCCATGCTCTCCATCCTTCTCGGCATGGGCCTGCCGACCACCGCCAATTACATCATCGTCTCGACCCTTCTGTCTCCGGTCATCTATAATCTGTCGGCCGCCCATGGCCTAGGGATTCCTCTTCTGGCCGTCCATCTGTTCTGCCTCTATTTCGGGGTCATGGCCGACGCCACCCCGCCGGTGGCGCTGGCGGCCTTCGCCGCTTCGGGGATATCAGGAGGCGATCCCTTCAAAACGGGGGTTCAAGGGTTTTTCTACGAGCTGAGGACGGCCATTTTGCCTTTCGTCTTCCTGTACAATCAGGAAATTTTGTTTTTGCATATCCAAAACGCCGTCCATTTCATCTGGATTTTATTGACTTCTCTTATGGCTTGCATGGCTTTCGCCTGCGCCACGCAGAGATTCATGCTGATCAAGACCCGCTGGTGGGAAGTGATTCTGCTCTTGTCGGCGATGGTTTTTCTGTTCAGGCCCGACATCCCTCAAAATCGGCTGTACGCTCCCTTTATCGAGGCTCCTCCGGAAAAAGTGCTGGAGACGATCGAGCAACTGCCGCCGGAGGCCAATATCCGACTTCATATCGTGACCGACTTTGGGACTCGGGAGCTCGATCAAGTGGTGGTCATGCCTTTCAAGGGCGACGGCGCCGAAGAAAGGTTGGCTTCCGTCGGCGTCTATTTGGCCTGGGAGGGCGACAGGCTCATGATCGACGACATCGCCTATAACAGCCGGTTGGAGAAGTTGGGCGTCAACATGGACGATCCCACGCAGGTTTTGGGCGCCGAGACGGTCAACGCCGACCGTCCCCCCAAATGGCTCTTCAGCGTTCCCGGCTTATTCTTGTTTGGTCTGGTTTTTCTGAGCCAGCGCAGTCGACGGAAACTTATGCTCCGTAGCGACGGACTTGCCGGCGGCAAAGCCGCCGCAGCCGGTTCTTGAGCCGGATCAAAAAAGTCGCGGCCTCTCCCCAAGGCGCATGTCCCCTGGAGCCTGGCCTATGGAGTCTGGGAGTCTGTTCCATGGCGCTTGTCTCCCAGCTCCTGTCTCCCGGC
>JAIRTO010000102.1 GCA_031254895.1 Deltaproteobacteria bacterium | reverse complement strand
CGTCGACAAAAAAGGCAGGCAAAGGTCTAAAGAGTTCATTTAGGCGCTTTGGGGATTCTCTTCTTGCCCTGACGCCCCGACAGAGGCTTATGATCGAAGTATTCGTTCAGCTTGCCCCTCAGTCGAATGACGCTTTGAGTGTGCAGCTGGCTGATGCGCGACTCGGTGTAGTTCATCACCTGACCGATTTCTTTCATGGTCAGCTCTTCGTGGTAATACAGAGTCACGACCAGGCGCTCCTTCTCCGGCAGGGCGTCGATGGCCTGGACCAGAACTTTTCTGGCCTCCTCCTGGCCGATGGCGGCCAAGGCGTCGACGCCGTTTTCGTCGGCCAAGACCTCGTAGATGTCAGTCGACTCCCGCCCGGAACTCCCTTCCGACCTGAAGGCTTCGAGATCCAGCATGTTGATGGAGCTGACCTCGTCGATGAGCTTGAGGTAGGCGACTATGTCCAGGCCCATGGCCTCGGCCGATTCCTCGTCGTTGGGGGGGCGGCCCAATTCCTGCTCCAGGCGCTTCCAAAGCTTGTCCAGCTCGGTGGCCTTCTTGCGCACGGTTCTGGGCACCCAGTCTAAATTCCTCAATTCGTCGATCATGGCCCCTTTGATGCGAAACTCGGCGTATGTCTTGAACATTATGCCTCTGTCGGCTTCAAAGCGGTCGACGGCGTCTATCAAGCCCAAGACGCCGGCCGAAAAAAGATCGTCTTTGACTATATGGCCAGGCAGTCTTGACACCAGGCGATCAGCCAGATAGCGAATAAGAGGCGAGTACTGCTCTACGTACTTGGTCTTGTCGGCCATCGAAAGGCTACGCCACGAAGGCTTGTCAACGCCGGCCGCTTTATAGGCCTGAGTTTCGGACATCAATCTACCGCCCGTTCCATGGAGACCAGTCGGTTGAGAAAAAGCACCAGACCGCCCGAACCGAAGGCCGGAGGTTCCCGGCTGATCAGATTGCGGGCCAGTTCGGCGACTTTCTGAGAGGCCTCGCAGTCAGGATAAAGGATGTAAAAGGGCTGCTGCCGACGAACCGAAGCCGGCACGCATTCGTCATAGGGGATGTAGCCGGCCAGGTCCAGAGACACTGAAGCGAGATACTGGCCGGCCACGGTGCTCATGAGCTCGAACACGGATCTGGCGTCCTTTTCGCTGGAAACCATGTTGGGCAAGAGATAGAAGCTGCCCTGTCTGTGTTTGGTGTTCAAAGCCTTGATTAGGGCGTAGGCGTCCGTTATGGAAGTCGGCTCGTTGTTGAGTATGATCAAATGCTCCTGCGCCACCAGATTGAAGAAAATGACGTTCGGGCCTATGCCGGCCGCCGTGTCGATGAGAAGAAAGTCCAACTCCTCCTGCCACTCCTCGAATTCGGCTATCAGCCGCGATTTTTGGGCTTCGCTGATTTCGTTCAATTCCAGGATGCCGCTGGCCGCCGGCAGGATGTTGATGCCCTTGGGGCCTTTGATGATGATTTCCGAGAGCTTCTTTTCGCCTTTGAGCCAGTCGTGGATGGTGGCTTTGGTTCTTATGCCCAACAGCACGTCGGTGTTGGCCAGACCCAAGTCGGCGTCCCAGATGAGGACCTTCCGCCCCAGACCGGCCATGGCCAAGGCCAAAGCCAGGGTTATGTTGCTTTTGCCCACCCCGCCTTTGCCGCTGGAGACGGTGATGACCCGCACCGGCCTCGGGGGCGGCCCCTTTTTCTTGCCGCTGGAGGATTCGGCCGAAGGCCCCGCCTCGTCGACGCCGGAGGAAGGGCGGCCAAAAGCCTGTCGGCCCGGCCCGGTCGGCTCGGAGCCCCCTTGGCGGCTCCGCAGCCCCGGCTGCCCTTGTCCTTGCGGCCCTGGCTGCCCTGGCCCCGGCTGCCCAGACTGCCCTGGCCCTTGCGGCCCCTGTTGCCCTCGCTGTCCTGGCTGCCCCGACTGGCCTTGCGGCCTCTGCTCGGCGGAGCCCGAAGCGGAGGCTTTGGGGTCGACGGCCTTAGACTCGGGGGCTCCGCGCTGGGTCGGCGGAGAAGCCAAGCCCAGCATTTGTTCCTTGAGCTTGGCCTTCAGCTGCGAATGAGCTTTGGCCTGGGCCTGAGCTCTGGCTTGGGCGTGAATGGAAGCAGGAGGCACGTTCGAGCTGGCCTGGTCGGAGGCGGCTCCTTGAGCCTTGGCTTGGCCGGCTTCGGCCGGATTGTTCTGTCCCTGCGCGGGGGCCCCTTTGGGCCGTTTGTCGACTGGCGCTGCTCCCATGACACTCTCTCAGAAAAGCCCCTAAATATTCGCCTTTGGGGCGGGTTTTTTAATGCGAAACGGCTGCTGACGAAAACTTCGAGCCTTATGGATCTTGATCCTCATTTTAGCCTAAATTGCCGCTTTTGTTAACATCTAATGCGTTTCATTTCCGCGCTTTCTCCAATATTGGCGGAAACAGCCGTCTTTTTGACGAAAAATGACAAAAAAGACGACAAACAAGAAAAAAAAGCCTATTTTCAAGTAAAAAATCAAAATAGCTCCAAAACGAACCGTCCGGCCGTCAAGAGCCAGGCGGGCCGGTCGGCGCCAACCAGCGCTCCAACAGTTTTTCAGGTTTGGCGACCTGAAAGTCCTCCGGAGTTCTCGGGCCGGAGGAGAAAAAGGCCAGAGGCGGCCCGTTGGCCGCCAAAAAGCTGACGACGTTGCCCAAGGCCCCGGTTTCGTCGATTTTGGTGAGGATGAGTCCGAACAAAGTCGGCCCGCCAAGTTTCCGATGCAGATCCTCCAAATCTTCCGTTTTCAGCCCGGCCGGGAGAACCAGAATGTTTTTGGCGCCCTCTTCCAACAGAGCCGCGGACAGTTCGTCGACGGCCGCTTTGGCCGTAAAGTCGCGGGTGTTGGTGTCCACCAAAACCAGATCGTCGCCGCGGAACAGTTCGCAGGCTTCGACGAATTCGGCTTTGGTCTGGCAGGCCATCAAGCCGAAGCCCATGATCCGGGCGTATTGCGTCAATTGTTCGGCGGCCCCCAGCTTCAGAGTGTCCAGAGTTATGGCCGAGACCTTAAGACCCCTCTTTTGATGAAAAGCGGCCAGCCGCGCCAGAGAGGTGGTCTTGCCCGCCCCGGACGGGCCGGTCAGAGTCAACAGATGAGGCGGCGCAGTTTCGGCCGACAAGCATCTCAGCCTGGGCTTGACCACCTTCAGCAAATGATCGGTCAGATCTCCGCCCCAGGCTGACTCGCCTTCGGCGGCCTTTTCCGCGAATTCCCTGGCCAGCTGAGACGAAAGACCCGTGGACAGAAGTCGGCGATAGAGAGCGACGACGTCCGAACGCTCCCGCCATTTTTCCATCAAGCTTTGACGATGAGCCAAATCCAAAAAAAGAGTTTTCAGTTCGCCCATCTGCTCGGCCACCTGCTCCCGCAGAAGAGCCATCTCTCTTTCCAGTCCCAGCTCGCCGACAGGCCCGGCGGCAGACTGAATCTTCCGATAGGCGGCGACTCCCAGAGCCGGGCCGGTCAGAGGGTTTTTTCCGGTCAGGGCGTTGTTTTTCGTCTGTCCCGACGCAGCTGAAGCGGCTGACGCGGCCGACGCGTTCGGCGACGCCGCGTCGGTCAGCGCGGCCGGCGACGTCGACGTCCCCGACGACCCTGTCGTTCTCGACGCCCCCGACGTCCCTGTCGTTCCCGACGTACCTGACATTCCCGACGGAGTCTTTTCCTCGCGTTTTTTGGCCGACGACGGCTTTTGCCCGCCCAAGGCCGCCGGCGAGACGCCTTCCGACGAATTTCCGACCGCCGAGACGCCGACCACTTTGACCGGCTGGCCGCCGGACGAGGCCGAAAGATGCGCCAGAGCGAGCGGCGAGAATTCGGCCGCTTCCGAGGACAGAGGATCCAAAGTCCGCCCGACGAGCCGACGACCGGACCGGCTAGGCGCGGTCAGCGCCGCTTCATCCGCCGGCACCGGCTTCAAGGCCCGACTAAGGAGACTGGACCTAGGCGCCGCCGCTTTTAGGGGAGCCCTTGGCGTCCCGCTCGAAGCCGCCAGAGATCCGGTCGAAGTCCTCAGCGCCCCGCTCGTCCCGCTTGTCCCGCTCGAAGTCGTCAGAGCTCCGGTTGAAGTCCTCAGCGTCCCGCTCGAAGCCGCCAGAGAGCCAGTCGAAGTCCTCAGCGCCCCGCTCGTTTCGCTAGTTCCGCTCGTCCCGTTAGAAGCCGCCAAAACCCTCTCCTCGCCGGACGGGCGCTCGGCCGGGCCGGCCATCCCGTCCGCCGCCGAAAGCTTCGGCAAAGGCCTGGCCTTTTCCTTCTCCAAGACTTGATTGAAGGGCGAATCGACGTAACGGTCCGCCCTCCCCTCCTCCGTTTCGTCCGCCTCGGCGTCGCTCAGAGGCTCGACCAAAAGGATGGTCCGATCCGCGGCGGGCGGAGCGTTTTCACAATTTTCGGCGGAACTGAAGACGGGCAGGTCTTCGTCGCGGGCGCCGGCGGTCACTTCGACGCCGCCGTCGGCTTGCTCCCGGCGGGAGAGAATGACGGCGGCCAGGCCGAACTCCTCCTTTATCCGAGCGACGACGGAAGGCAAATCCTTGCCGGTGAAGCGTTTAATCCGCATAGCTGAAAGTCACCTCGCCCAAGATCTTCAGCCTAATGTTGTTGGTCAATTCGCTGTGGCTCAAGACCACCAGATTGGCCAGAAAACGTTCGGTCAATTTGCGCAGATGCCGCCTAATCATGGGAGAGCACAGGACGACCGGCTGAAAGTTTTGGTTCGTCAGCTGAGCGACGGCGTTGCTGACGGCCGTCAGAATCCTTTGTCCGGAATCGGGATCCAAAGTCAGATAGGCCCCCCGCTCGGTTTCCGTGATGGACCGCGACAAGACGTCTTCGATGTCCTGGCCTATGGTCATCAAGGGCAGCTCGCCGCTGGGGATGACGTAATTTCTGATGATGCCCCGGGCCAGACGCTGACGCACGAACTCGGTCAGGAGATCGGCGTCGCGGGTGATGGGGGCGTGATCGGCCAAGACCTCCAAAATGGAGGGCATGTCTCTGACGGACACGCGCTCCCGCAAAAGATTCTGCAAAACTTTCTGTATTTGCCCCAAAGTCAGAAGATTCGGGACGAGCTCCTCGACCACCTTGTCGTTGGTCTGGGCCACGCCGTCGATGAGTTTTTGGACGTCCTGTCTGGAGATCAGCTCGTCGGCGTGAGTCCTGATGATCTCGGTCAGATGAGTGGCCATGACCGAGGCCAGATCCACCACGGTCCAGCCGGCGTGCTGGGCTTCGTCTCGGCGCTCCTCGGCGATCCACAGGGCGTTGAGGCCGAAGGCCGGCTCCTGAGTGGGCAGGCCCGGGAAGTTTTTTCGCGCGTCGCCCGGATCCATGGCCAGCTGATGACCGATCATCATCTCCGCCCGAGCCACTTCGTCGCCTTTGATCAGTATGGCGTATTCGCCCGGCCGCAGCTGCAGATTGTCCCGCACGTGCATCAAAGGGACGATGAAGCCCGATTCGAGAGCGAACTGCCGACGAATGGATCTGATGCGATCCATCAGCTCTCCGCCTTGCTCCTCATCCACCAGAGGAATAAGGCCATAACCCACCTCCAGCTCCAGAACGTCCAGAGGCAGCAAGGCTTCCATGCGTTCCGGCGGGGCTTTGACCGAGGCCGGGGCGGCTCCGCCGCTCGGACCGGCCGGAGAGCCGGCCGGAGCTCCGGCGCCGGCCGCGCCGGGCTGACCCGGCAGGCCGCCGGCCGAGCCCATCGGTCGGCGGCCCGCCCCTTCCTGGGCGGCTTCCTGAAGCCTTTGCCGTCGTCTGATGGCCCAGGCGGCAGAGAGGACCACCAGGCCCGTCAGACAAAAGGCGATGGTGGGGAGGCCAGGGAGCAAGCCGAGCAAAAAGATGACTCCGCCGGAGAGGGCCAGGGCTTCGGGCTTGAAGGTGAACTGAGAGACCAGCTCCTGGCTCATGGTCGCTTCGGAGCCGGCCCGGCTGACGATGATGCCGGCGGCCGTGGAGATCATCAAGGCCGGCAGCTGGCTGACCAGGCCGTCGCCTACGGTCATGATGGTGTAGGTGGCCGCCGCCGTCTCGATGGCCATGCCTTCCTGCAGAACGCCGATGACGAAGCCGCCGATGATGTTGATGAGCGTGATGATGATGCCGGCGATGGCGTCGCCGCGCACGAACTTGGAGGCGCCGTCCATGGCTCCGTAAAAGTCGGCTTCCCGGGCGATGACTTCCCGGCGACTCTTGGCTTCGGCTTCCTGAATGAGGCCGGCGGCCAGATCGGCGTCGATGGCCATCTGCTTGCCGGGCATGGCGTCCAAGGTGAAGCGGGCGGCCACTTCGGCGATGCGCCCGGAGCCCTTGGTGATGACCATGAAATTTATGACCACCAAAATGGCGAAGATGATGACGCCGACGACGTAGTTGCCGCCGACCACGAAGTTGCCGAAGGCCTGGATGACCTCGCCGGCGGCGGCCGTGCCGGTGGCTCCGTTTAGGAGAATGAGTCTGGTGGAGCCGATGTTCAGGGCCAGACGACTTAAGGTCAGGATGAGGAGAAGGGAGGGAAAGACGCTGAAATCCAGCGGCTTCAAAGTGTACATGGCCGTGAGAAGCACGATGATGCTGATGGCCACGTTGAAGGTCAGGAGCAGATCCAGGGCTTTGGTGGGCAGAGGAAACAGAAAGACCAGGAGGATGCCGACAACCCCCAGGCCTATGATCATGTTCCCGCTGCCTTTGTCGGCCAGCTTTTCGCCAAGCCTGCCCAAAACCGACTCAGCCATTAGGTCTCCTGCCCTTCACTTTGTAGATGTAGCTCAATACTTCAGCCACCGCTTTGTAGAATTCCGTCGGAATGATCTGCCCCACTTCCACCGCCTTGTACAGGGCTTGAGCCAGGGGCTTGTTCTCCACGATGGGCACCTTGTTCTCTCTGGCGACGTCCTTGATGCGCAAGGCCATGAAATCCTGGCCTTTGGCCAGAACCACGGGCGCCGGGGCCTTGGTCTTGTCGTAGAGGAGAGCCACGGCGAAATGAGTGGGGTTGGCTATGACCACGTCCGCCTTGGGCACGTCGTTTAGCTGCCTTTTTTTGCTGGCTTCCCTCTGGGCCTGGCGGATGCGGTTCTTGACTATGGGATCGCCTTCTATCTGCTTGTACTCGTCCTTGACCTCCTGTTTGGTCATCTTCATGTCCTGCATGAATTGCCAACGCTGATAGCCGTAATCCAGCAAGGACAAAACCAGAAGCAAGAGGCAGGTCTTGACGAAGATCTCCAAAGATATCCGCAAAACCAAAACGCCTATGGTCAGGACGTTCATGTCGACCATGAGGATGAAATCATCAAGATGGTCTTTGATGACCAGATAGCCCATCAGAAAGATGATGGTCATCTTGAAGATGCTTTTTAGACACTCTACCAGAGTTTTGAGTTTAAAAAAACGACCGAAGCCGGAAATGAAATTTATTTTTTCCAATTTGGGGACGATCGTCTCCGAAACGACCATAAATCCGCCCAATTGGTAAAGATTGACGGCCACCGAAGCGATGAGGATCGCCACGGAAACCGGCAGGATGAGTATCAGGCTCTCTTTCAGAATCAGTCTGGAAATCTCCAGAATGCCGGCTTGAGTGACGTCGATCTCGACGGCCCGGTAAAAGAAATGGCGAAAAATGCCTTCGACCCTGTCCCAGCCCGCAGGACCGAAAACGACCAAAACGAAGCAGCCGGTCAAAAGAACGATGGAGGCCGTAACTTCCATGCTCTTAGGGACTTGGCCCTTTTCTCTGGCTTGACTGAGCTTGTGCGCGGTCGCCTCTTCAGTTTTTTCGCCGGAGTCTTCGCTCATGAAAAAGAGCCTCGATCCTTTTTTGGTTATAGCCGCTCTCAAAAACGAGAGCGGTCAATCCTCCGCCGCCTTTGGCGACGCTTTTTGTTCTGAGGCCGGGCGGGCGTCAGGTTCGTTCAAGAGTTATGCGGACGTCAGGCTCGTCAAAAGGACTGCGAACATCAGACTCATTCAAGAGTTCCGCTGACGTCAGGTTCGTTCAAGAGGCCGGCTGACGCCAGGCTCGTTCAAGAGTTCTGCGGACGCCAGGCTCGTCAAAAGGCGTTCAATTCGACTATTTTGGCGTCGGCCGAAAACGCCAAAAACGCAAAACGCCAAAAACGTCAGAAAGGCGAAAAAATGGTCAAGAGTCGCTTTATGGCTTCCTGAGCTTCGAAGAGGTTCTGGCCCACGAGTCTGGGCCAGAAATCCATGGAAACGCCCATCAAAGCTAGTCCGGCCAAAATATACAAAGGCATGCCCACGAAAAGAACCTGCATCTGGGGGACGGCCTTGGCCACGATGCCGAAGGAGACCTTGGTGCAGAACAACAAGCCCACCACCGGAGCGGCGATCTTGACGGCCAGGATGTACATGCGGCCGATGGCCTGAATTATTTCCGTAAAGCTTTCCGGGCGCCAAATGAGCATAAGTCCGGGAGGGACCAAATCGAAACTGTCCACCAAGGCTTTGATGACCACCAAATGACCGTTGGCGATGAGAAAAATGAAAATGAAGATTATGTAGACCAGCCTGGAGACAACCGGAACCTGAGCCCCGCTTTGGGGATCCATGAGGTTGACCATGGTCATGCTCATCTGAAAGCTCAGATACTCGCCGGCCAGGTTGGCCGTCTCCAAAACCAGCCTGACCATGAAGGCCAGGGTCAGGCCCATGATCAGTTCGCCGATGGCCAGCCAAGCGAAGCCGAACCAGGTCATGGGCATGAGATCCGCGTCGTAGGCCACCAACGGAGCGATCACGAAACTTAAAGTCAAAGCCAAGGCCACTTTGGCTTCGGTCACGATGTTGGGACTGCCGATGATCGGAGCGAAGGCCACGACCATGGAGAGACGCAAAAGGACAAGGACGAAAGCGGCGAACTCGCTGGCGTTGATGACGGGGGCGCCCATCGAGTCTGAAATTCCTTACATGTCCGCCGGCTCGAGGCCGGGAGTCGCCAGTCCCTCGGTCGTCCTGATCCAGTCGGGAAAATTCTCCAAAATGTTCACGGAGTAGTCCATGATGTTGTCCAGAAGCCAAGGACCGGCCAAGACCAGAACCAGGGCGATGAAGACTATCTTGGGGATGAATTGGAGAGTCATCTCCTGAATCTGGGTCGTCGCCTGAAAGATGCTGACCAATAGGCCGATGATCAAGCCGACCAAAAGCATGGGCAGAGACAGGATGAGGATGAGCTCCATGGCCCGTCGACCGAAATCTATGGCGAATTCAACGCTCATGTTCTTCCTTGCCAATTCGTTCTGGTCAGTTCGTTCCGGCCTGTTCGTTAGGGCCTGTTCGTTCTGGTCAGTTCGTCCTAGGAATGTCTGGACCAAAGATGACCGCCTCGCCGACGAGGCGGAAATGAGGCGCCGAAAGAGGCGGCCGGTTTTCGTCGTTTCCGGCGGCCAGAAAAAGTCGACGCGGTCAAAACGCCAAAAAAAGACCGAAAGAGGCTTTAGGTCGCTCGCCGATGGCCGGGCCGCCAGCCCGGCGCGTCAGAGAGTTCCGGCCACGTTCCCGAAACTTCTGACCACGGAGCCGGCCAGAAGATTCCAGCCGTCCACCAGAACGAAAAGCATCAGCTTGAACGGCAGTGAAATCATCACCGGCGGCAGCATCATCATGCCCATGGAGAGAAGAACGGAGGCCACCACCATGTCGATGATCAAAAAGGGCATGTACAGGAGAAAACCGATGGTGAAGGCCGTTTTCAGTTCGGAAATGATGAAGGCCGGAATGAGGGACAGGGTGGGCACCGCATTGCGGTCGAAGGGCTTCGGGTCGCCGGATATGCGCATGAACAGAGCCAGATCCTTTTCCCGGGTTTGCATGAACATGAAATCCCTGACCGGGACGATGGCTCTATTGAAGGCTTCCCTCTGGGTTATTTCGTTGGCCATGAAAGGCTTGTAGGCTCGATCCTCGATGTTGCGCCAGACGGGCATCATGATGAAAAAAGTCATGAACAGGGCCAGACTGACGATGATCTGGTTGGGCGGAGTCTGCTGAGTCCCCATGGCCTGTCGCAAGAAGCCGAAAATGACGACAATCCTGACGAAGGAGGTCATCATGACGAGTATGGACGGGGCCAAAGCCAGCACCGTCAAAAGGAACATGACGTTGATGACCGTGGCGATCCTGTCCGAGTCGTCGGCCTGATCCATGGAAAAACTGATGGTGGGAATAGGCACCATGTTGCCGCTGTTCTGAGCCTCCCCTCCGGTCGCGGGAAGCAGAACCAGAAGAACGGTCAAAAACAGAGCGGCCAAACCGGCGGATCGCAAGACTTTGCAGGGGCGCGAAAAGCCGCCTAGGGCGGAATGAAGGCTCATGATTCTTTTAGTCTGTCCCTTTCCCGAAAAATGACCAAGCCGGCGTCGACTTTTGGCATCCAGTCAGAGAAAAAAGCTTGAAAACCCGAAAATGCGCCGAAGAAACAAAAAAGTCTGGAAAACTGAAACGATGGAGACGGTCGAAGAAACGACCAAAACATGCCATGAAGGATGCAAAAAAAATGCCAAAGTTCTTGACCTTTTTCAGGCGCCGCCTGGGCAGGCAAAACCGACGGAGGAGAGGCTTTGACACCTTTTTAGACTCAAGAGGCTGGCCAGGTTGGTTTAATTAAATCTAACAAACCGACATGACTAATACAAAAGCCAAGCTAGGCCAAACAGCTTATTTTATTTTAGCATAATTTAAAGTAATTTAGAAGGTCTATGCGCATATTTTCCAGGGTAAAAGCGTCGCGGGACCTTTTTTTAAAAAGATTATCCAGTCAGTGAACTTTATTCATTTATTTTTGGAGCGTTGCGGCCGATTTTTTTATTTTTCGAAGCTTTTATTGTTTTTTGGCCTGAACGGGTTTTTTTCTTGCCCCTCCGCGACCGCATTTCGGAGGGGCGCCCTGGCTGCAGCAGCGTCGGGAGACGAGTCCAGCGGACGGCTGGCCGCGTTCCGGGGCGAGAGAACGGCCTTGGCCAGCAGCTTTGCGATCAAGAGCGCGGCGGACGATTTCCTCCGCCGCTGCCACTTTCTCAAAAAAGTGGCGGATTTGGGCCGGCAAGAGAAGAGACGAGAAGAGATGAGATGAGATGAGAAGGGTTGAGATGAGTTGAGATGAGTTGAGATAAGATGAGTTGAGATGAGATGAGTTGAGATGAGACGAAAAGAGACGAAAAAATAAAAAACAAAAAGGCTGGACGGACATTCCCTGACCGGCCGTTGAACGGTCTTTTTGCCGACCTCAAAAGAAGGTCTCATCGCCTGCCGAAGAATATGGGGGTTCAGGAGGCCGCGCATCTGGCCTTCGGAAAAGTCCGACCTCCAGGCCGAACGCTTTGGCTTTTTTCGAAAGGCCTCAGAAGTTAAGGGAATGGATGACGAATCTTTCGCTTATGTCCTAAACGATCCGGCCTTTCTGTTCCGACCCGATGGCGCGTCCTGAAGGCCAACAGGTCGGGCCGACGGAAAACTGACCGCCAAGGGAGCAAAAATAACAGGGAGCAATAAAAACGCGGCGTCAAATCTGCCTTTGAGTAGCCTTGTCAACGCTTTTGGCCAAGCCGGTCTTTTTTGGCGATTTTCGGACTTGTCGCCAGGCGATTCCATGGCCGTTCGGTTTTCGACCTGGCCTTAAAGAATTGAGGTTTCTCCATTCAGATCACCAAAAACCAAAGCCCATCAACGCTTATCGGACGTTGATTGGCTATATTTGTTTTAAATTCTGGTGGAGCTGAGGACTACCAAGCAAATATATAACCTAGCAAATTTAAAGATAAAAATATCTAGCTCCGATTTTAGTGCCCGCAAAAACACCCGCAATTCGATTCTTGTGATTTTCCTTCAGAAAAACTCCCCTTACTCGTCTTTGCCAAATCTCCTGCTCCCTTTCAGTTTATGGCTCTCAGCGAATAACTTGCCCCATTAGTCTTAACCACTTTTGCAATGGATTTCCCTTAAGAGAGCTCCTGCTGCTAAAGACTAATCATTGATGGCCTTCAAGAACTTGTGGTTAGTCCCCATGAAACCCGATCAGCATGTATTGCGGAGACATTTTCCGCACTCGGACAAATCTCCTGCACCTTCAACTTGTCAATTGCGGCTTGGACTTCTTCAAATGAACCAAACTCCTTGAGTTGCCGAAGGTTCTGAACCGTTTGACTTGCATTGGATTTAGCTGTTTTGCAGGCGAGTTTTAGCCTGCATGATCAACACGGTCTCCCGGCATGCAAGACATGTTTGTGGCGCCCTACTGAAGGGAACCTGCAGAAAAAGATGGAAACAAGCACAGCTAAAAGTAAAATGACAGTTAAAAAAGAACTAGCATCCGACAAGGTGTATCGTGTAGCCCTTATGGGTTTGTGTCTCGAAATACAATTTCTGATCCCATTTCTTTTGGGAATCACGGTCCAATATGACTAGCCACCCCTCTGTGGCTCCGCAAGAGTTCATGTAACCGCTGATCTGCTCCAAGCTCTCAGGCGCCGTCTGGTTTGACTTGATTTTTAGCTCTATGGGATAGTTGACGCCCTTATATCTGGCACATATGTCCAAGCGTTGGCTGCCCAAGGCGACTTGCCTGCGGACATAATCCACACCGCTATTCAGCAGCCGCTGGAGATAGGCGTTGAGAATGATTTCCGCAATGGCTTCGTCGTACCCTCTACTGCTTTTCAAGGCTCCAGAGTTTTCCCGCCAGTATATTTGAAACTCCTTAAGGAGCTCTGTCATGTGCAATTTGTCGCCATCCACCCAGCATTTGGATTTGGCCAAAGTCGCCTCTTCTCCAAATTCCTCTTCAAAATCCAAGGCGAGGGTTCTGAATATGACTTCCTGGTATATCGGGTTGGCTGGTTTGTA
>JAIRTO010000066.1 GCA_031254895.1 Deltaproteobacteria bacterium | reverse complement strand
CAAAACGGCGATATTTCAAACCAAAAGCCTTAAGGAGACGCGGAAAAGCCGCCGCAGTCCTTGAAAAAGGCGGCCGCCTCGCGAGGAAATCGTTCCGCCCGTCTCAGGAAACAAGGCTTGTTCGTCGCTTCGGCGCTTAAAATCCGCCCGCAAAAAAGGCGGAGATCTCTTTTCCGTCGGCCTCTTTGGCCAAGGGAACGTTTTGGACGGAAACGTTCGGCGTTCGTCAGACGTCCGGACTTTTTTGGCGTCTAAAATATGGCTTTGCGAGAACGTTCGACGCGAATGGCTTCATTTGGCATTATAAAGTCGGCCAAGACTTTTGTAAACAGGAGCCAAAAAAGGAGACGGCTTTTTTGGCTTTTAAAAAAGGCGGAAAGACGATTCGCGCGGCTCTGCAACGCTTTTTGGGGAAGCGACGGCCTTTCGCCCGCGCTTCTCTTTGGAGCCTCGCCGGCGGCAGAGCCTGGCTTGCCTTTCGCTTCCGAAAGTCGTTCCTGAAAAGATGGCTTCAAGCCGTTCCGCCAGCGGTTTTTAAACGGTTTCGAAAGCGGCCTTTCGAGCTCGTGAAGAAGGCCTCTGGCTCGGAAGGATGTTCCTGGCTCAGAAGGAGCTCGTCTGGCCTTCCAGAGACTGCAGCCAGCGCAGAACGGAGGCGACCGGGGCGATGAGGTTTTTGGGAATGTAGGAGAACTCCTCCCCTTGCTCGAAAAGATCCCTGGCCAGGCCCGGCTCCTGCAAAATGGGCACGCCTTCGCGTCGGGCTTCGGCGATCATGCGTTTGGCCAATTCGCCCTCGCCTTTGGCCAAAATGATCGGCAGAGGCGTCCGTCCCTCCTCGTAGTCGAGGGCGACGGCGTAGTGCGTGGGGTTGGTGACCAGCACCTTGGCCTTTTTGACGCTCGAGGTCGCCCTCTGGTTGGCCATCTCCTGATGGAGCTGCTTGCGCTTGCCCTTGATGAGGGGATCGCCCTCCATCTCCTTGTATTCCCTCTTCACCTCGTCTTTGGTCATCATGTTGTCCTTGGTGAACTTGAACCTTTGATAGACGAAATCAACGGCGGCCAGACCGGCGAAGGCGGCGGCGGAATAGAGGGTCAGATCTCTTAAGGCCGAGCCCAGAACGACGGAGAGGGCGTCGGCGTCCGTTTGCGGTATGAGATAGAGTTCCCGCCAGTGCTTGGACAAGACCTTGTTGACCACGAAGGCCAGCACGACGACTTTGACGACGTTCTTCAGCAGATCGAAGATGTTGTTTTTGCTGAAGGTCTTTTTGAACCATTTTTTAGGCGAAATGTTCTCGAGTTTGGGAATGGCGGCTTCCGCCGAGAAGAGAACGCCCACCTGAGCCAGATTGCTCAGAAACGAGACCACGATGACCAGAACCGTCAGAGGAGCGATGATGGTCAGAAAACAGACGCCGACGGCGGAGACTGCCTGGGGCAAGGCCTCCTCGAAAGGCAGATGGGCCGCGGAAAAGACGATCTCGGCCGTCTGCCGGATGACCGCCATGATCGCTTCCCCCCTCGCCAGAAAATAACAGGCCATAATCAGAACCACCGCGGCGGCGGGCACTTCCTGGCTCTTGGCCACCTGGCCTTTCTGCCGGGCGTCGCGCAGCTTTTTCGCGGTCGGTTGTTCGGTCTTCTCTCCGCTCATGGCCACAGAACCTTCAGAAAGCTCATCTGCTCGAACATGGTTGAGAACAGCGAGGGCATATGGTTAATCAGCATGACGTAGTAGGCGATCAGCATGAACATGGCCAGACCGCTTTTGATGGGCATGGCCAGCACGTAGACGTTCAGCTGCGAGGCGAAGCGGTTTATCAGCCCCAAGGAGACGTCGGCCAAAAGACAGGCGGCCAAAACCGGGCCGGCCAGGAGAACCGTCTGGAGTTGGAGCCAGTCGACCAGCCGGAGGGCGAAGAGGGGCGTGCCCGTCCCGGAGAAGGCCGGCCAGAAGCTGGCCGGCGGCCAGAAGACGTAGGACTCGTACAGAACGCGGAAGAAGACGAGAACGCCGCCGCCGAGAAAAAAGGCCAGCACGGCCGTCTGAAAGAAAAGAGAGCCCAGAGGAGAGGTCTCCTGTCCCGACAGCGGGTCGCTTTCGGTGGCCATCGAGGCCCCTCTCTGGTTGTCCATGACGAAACCGGCGCTCTGCACGGCCCAAAAGACGATCCCGGAGACGAAGGCCAGAACGAAGCCGACGACGACCTCCTTGCCCGCCAGCAAGGCCACCAGCGCCCAGTCCGAAGCGGCCAGAGCCGGCAGATCGGGCGTTTGATGGTAGATGAGCGGCCACAGCGTCAGGAAGAGAACCAGGACGAGTCCGCTCTTCATTTGCCCGTTGAAGACTTCGCCGGCGGTGAAGGGACAGAAGGCCAATACCGCCGCCAGCCGGGGCAGCCCCAAGAGGACGGCGACCATGACTTTGGGTCCTTGCCCCGAGCTTATGGCGTCGATGAGTTCAAGCATGGCTCACAAAAGGTGAAACCGCTCGAAGATCTCTTGGGCGAAACGCAGAAGCTCGGCCAAGATCCAAGACGAGGTCAGGAAAAGAGTCGCCGCCACGGCGATGAGCTTCACCCCGAAGGTCAGCGTCTGCTCCTGCAGCTGAGTCACCGCCTGAAACAGGCTCAGACAGATGCCGACGACGGAGGCCACCAAAATGGGCGGCAGGGACAGAACCAGCACCAGATACATGGCCTGGGAAGCGTAAGCCAGCACTTCAGGGGACATGGGACGAGCGGGCCTCCGGCCGGAAGCCGACGGACGGGACGTCCGTCGGGAAAAGGCGGTCAATGATGGCGCGTCGCTTGAAAAGAGGCCGCGACGGGCCGAAATAAAGAGCCCCGACGGTCGGCCGCCGAACGGAAATTGCCGACTTGAAATTGCCGAACGGAAGCCCACAAAAAAAAACCCACAAAAAAAGCCCACAAAAAAAGCCACAAAAAAGCCGCAGAAAAAGGAGCTCTAGAAGATCCTTTGGACGAGGGGCTATATCTTTATCCGCTCCACGGGCTGCACGGTGATTTCCGGCGTGATCTCCTGGAAGGAGACGACCGGGAGCTCGTAGAAATCGCTTTCCAGAAGGCGTCTGACGTAGCGGCGGATGTCCAGGGAGGCCAGAAGAACCGGCCTGGTCGGCTGCCCTTGATACTTCTTGAAGACGGCGCCCACGTTGGCGTTGATGGCTTTGGCGGCGTCCGGAGCCAAGGCCAGAAAGGCGCCGGAGGAAGTCTGCCGGATGGATTTTCTGATGACCTCCTCGACTTGAGGATCGAGCAGGATGACCGGGAGAAGGTTCAGACCGCTGGAATGCATGTAGCTTATCTGGCGCTTTAGGGCCCCGCGCACGTATTCCACCAGCATGATCACGTCCTTCTCCTTGGGCGTCCATTCTATCAGAGCTTCTAGAATGCTCCGGAGATCCCTGATGGAGATCTGCTCCTGAACCAGGCGCTGAAAGATCTCGGCCAGTTTTTGAGTCGGCAGCAGCCTGGATATCTCCCTGACCAGATCCGGAGCTCTTTCCTCCATCTTGTCCAGCAGATACTTGGCTTCCTGAAGCCCCATGAAAATGGAGGCGTGTCGAACCAGGACGAGGGAGAGATGATAGCTGATGATCCTGGGGTGATCTAGGTATTTGACGGCCGCCCGGTCCAGAGCCGGAATGTCCGCGGACTTGACCCAGACGGAGGTCACGCCTGGCAGGAAGTCGCGCCCCGTCGTCGAATCGATGTTTAAGACCCGGAGATTGTCCGGACTCTCCCGAACCAGCACCTGCCCCGTTTGCAGCTGGCCTCGGGAAAGGGGAATTTCGTTGATGACCAGAGCGTATTCGAGGCCGGTCAGCTGGTGGTTGGGCCGCAGGTTGATGCCGGGAAAGGGCACGCCCAAGTCGAAGTAGAGGGCTCGTCTGAGGCCGGACAGCTCCTCGTTCAAGGAGTCGTAGTCGAGGTCGTCGGACAATTGCGGCGAGATGTCCAAGATGATGGGCACCACGGGCGCGAATTCCTCGCGGCTCCCGGCGGCCGGCTTCGGCCCGCCTTTGGGGGACGAGGCGGACTTCATGGTCACCGACAGCTCTTTTCTGGCGTCGGTCGGCTCCGGCTTCGCGGCGATGACGCCGAGAACGTGGCCCACGCCGAAGAGGAC
>JAIRTO010000058.1 GCA_031254895.1 Deltaproteobacteria bacterium | reverse complement strand
GCGTTGTTTGGCGACATCACTTCCCTGGCCTTTTTGGCCTTTCTCTCCCCTTATCGCTGGAGAGAAAATGAAACTGCCGCCATTGTTGACGACGGCTTCGAAATTTCGGACGGAATATAGGCCCTTGTCGCCCGTAGCCCAAGATCTTCCCGCGCCGTCGGACATTTTTCGTCAGTCGTCGGGGGCAAAAAAAAATGGGACGGTATAGATCCATTTCCGGGGCTAATTGACATATTGGCAGGCATGACGTTAGAATCAATGGACAAGCCCAGCGATATCTTGGGATCAAGGCGATGCTCTTTTAAAGGATCATTTTGTCCAAAAACCGTCTTCCTCGTCTGGTAGATCCGTTTTAAAGCGGAAATTGGCGAGATCGCCGGAAACTGGCGAATTCTCGCGTCCAATTTTCCGTTTTCATGATTCCGTCGCGCGTATTTGAGTTATAATTTTTCCCGCCTATGACGCGCTAAAGCCCGCTTTGTCATTTTGTCAGTTCCTTTTTTTTTGTGCGGTTGGCCAAAAAGGGCCTCCAAAGCGACGACAGCCATGAGGCGGCCGCTCGTTTTTGGCCGAAAATGGATTGATTCAAACACGCCGGAAAAACGGAGAAAGCGAGAATCATGCTTCGAGCCGTAAAAAAATTGCCCCAAAGAGTCTCCAACGCCATGGGCTACTCCCTGGCCGGGCTCGTCTCGGCTTACCGCAAGGAAGACAGCGTCAAGCTGGAAATCCTGTCCCTAATCCTCCTAATCGTCATCTTGGCGTTCGTCCCGTGGCCCCTGTGGAAAAAAGCCGCCATGACCGCCGCCTTCCTCCTCATCCCCTTGGCCGAACTCGTCAATTCCGCCATTGAAGACGTCTGCGATCTGGTCAGCCCAGGTTTCGATCCTAAAGTTAAAGACGCCAAAGACAAGGGCTCGGCGGCCGTTTTAATCACGATAGTCCTCAATGTCGCCGTCCTCGCCGCCTTGTGTCTCTTCCCCGGCTGAAGGAAACGGAACGGGGATGAAAGACTTCGTCCCCGTCAGTCAGCCAACCAGCCAGTTAGACTTTCAAACTGTCAGACTTGTCAACTGTCAGAATTGCCAACTGACGGACTTGCCGCCGTCAGCTTGTTCAAACTGTCAGGCTTGGCCCTTGGCCGATTTCGCCAATTTGTCTTTTTTCGACGTCTTGGCTTCGCTCGAAGACTCGGCCTTGACGTCCGACCAGGCTATTATGCTCAACGCGGCCGGTTCGGCGGTCGGATAAGGCGTTTCCAAATTTTCCACCCAAGGCAAGAGCCGCAGATGCTCCTCCATATGGAAAAAGGCTTTTTTGGAGTCCTGCTGCAAGATGGCCCTGTATATGCTGACGTGGTTGTCGTGGTACGAGCCGATGCGGCTGTGACTTAAGTGAGAGTTGTCGACGTGGTCGGCGATGGTTCGGGACAATCGCCGCATGGATTTTATGAACAGGGGATTGCCCGTCAATTCCGCCAAAAGCAGATGAAATTCCCGGTCGGCCGCCGCCCAGCGCTCTATGTCGCAGTCTTCCTCAGCCTGCCGCTGCAGCTTCAGATTGTTCTCGACCCTGACCAAGCCGGCCTTGGTGGCCGTCGTCGCCGCCAAAAAGGCTATGTTGGGCTCTATCGCCATGCGAAACTGAAAGATGTCCGTCATTCTGGGGCCTTTCTGGCTGCCGCTGTTCCAGCTGGCCACCAACTGAGGCCTGACCTTGATGTAGGTCCCGCTCCCCAAGCGGCTCTCCAAAGTTCCGTAGCTCTCCAAACACTTGATGGCTTCCCGCAAAGTGTGCCGGGAGACGTCCATGGCCTGAGACAATTCTCTCTCCGAAGGAATCCTGTCGCCCGGCTTCAGCCGCCCTTCGTCTATCTGGCTCAGAATCTTGGCCATCACTTTTTTCACTAAACCGCCTTTGGCCATAACGTCCCTCTTCAGCGTCCCGCGCCGACGCGCCTATGCGAAGCTCCCAAACGAATCCGCCAAACAAAGCCGCCCAAGGAAACTGCCAAAGGAAGATGCCGAAGGAAGCAATTTGCCGAGATTTCAAAGACGAGGATCTTGACTGGAAAAACTCTGTCATTGGTTAGACCAATGCGCATATTGGTCTAACCAAATATAGCCCAGGAGAAACAAAAATTCAACATGTCTCTTGGCCGAAATCGGCCGCCCGTCTAGGTTTTAGATAAATCCTCATAATTTTTCGATCTTTTCGGATCGCCGTCGCCCAGATTTTTTTTCTTTTTCCCCAATCCCTTTTCCCGGCTCCAGATTTTCGTCTCTCCGCGTCGCGGCTCTAAAAAGTTACGGCCGCTCCAAACGCCTCTTCTCCGGGCGTCTCCTCCGAGCGTCTCCTCCTGCCGGCTCTTCCGTCGTCTCCTCCGAGCGCCTCCTCCGGACGTTTCCTCCGGACGTTTCCTCCGGATGTCTCCTCCAGACGTTTTCTCCGGACGTTTTCTCCGGCGAAACGCCGTTCTTCTCTGCCGAATGACGACGCGAAAATTTCAGAAAAAACGGAACATGTCGGATTACGGCGAACATAACCGGACATTGCCGAACATTCTCGGACAGGCCCGGACTTGGCTGGACTTGGTCGAACGAAACGAATTTCCGGCCGAATCTTAGGCCGGAAGACCAGGAAAAATGACCGCGAAGGAAGAAAAAAAGCCTGAAGCGCTGGACAATTTTTTTCTTAAAGGTATTATGGCTCAGGCTCATTTCGTCTCCGCGCGGCCGACCGGCAAGTCGTCCGCTTATTCTCTCGCCCAACGACAAGTCGGGCTCCGGCTCCGAAATTCGGAAATCATCGCCGAGGCCTGGCTATCCATAACAACCATGAAAAGGAGCAAACCATGTCCAGAGAAATACTCGAAACTTTGGTCTCTTCCGTCGAAGACTCCGTCAATCTGCTCAATAAATTCATCGAAGTCTGCCCGGACGACGTCTGGAACGACAAAGCCGGCGCCTGGCCGGTCTGGCAGCATGTGGCCCACGTCCCCTCGGGCACCGATTTTTTCATGCCCGGTCAAGACGTGCCCATTCCGGCCCCTTTGACCCCCGAGCTGGTCCAGTTCAAAGCCGTCGGCGACGTCAAAGTCGACAAAAAAGTCTTGTCGGACTACATCGTCGCGACCCAGGCCAAATTCAAAGCGTTCGCCGCGACCATCTCCGACGCCGATCTGACCAAGCCCAACCAAAAATGCCACGCCGTCGGCCTGGAGTGGAATGTGGGCAAGACGTTGGCGGCTCTGGCCGGACACGTCATGTATCATCTCGGACACTGCGACGCCTGCCTGCGGGCCAAAGGACTGCCGGGAGTTTTTTGAGGGCCGCCTAAATCGGCCTTTCTCCTAACCCCTTCGCGAGGCTTGACCGCGACTTCCTCGCGACGCTCGGCCGCGACCCCTTCGCGGCGACTGGCGAACGCCGTCCGTCGGAAGCCTTTTTCGGCTTCCGACGGTCGCCTCATCTTCGACTGCGGCCAAAATCGCCAGAATACGGCTCATCTGGGGCCTGGCTCGTCTAGTGACATCGCTCGTCGACGGATCTGACTCGTCTAGGGACATCGCTCGTCGGCAGGCCTGACTCGTCTAGGGACATCGCTCGTCGGCAGGTTTGGCTCGTCTGGGGCGCGACTAGTCGGCGGACAAAGCCGAAAAACTCCTAAAAAGGCGAAAAAGCGCTCTGATTTTCGACATTTTCGTCGTAAAATCGGAGCGCCTCTTTTCTGGACAAGACCCCTAATTTCAGCTAACTTTCCGGGATCATGACCGATTAAAATTCCAAATCCCTTTCAGCACGCTTGTTGCATTAGAGTCAAGCATCATTTCATCTCTCCCAAGGAGAAACCATGTCAGCCCCAAGCCCACGCAACGCCGTCAGAGCCAGTTTGGCCATCTCCCCTCCGGTTCTGCCGGCGACCGAGAATCTGCCCCCGGCCGAATTGTTCGGCCGAGACATCTTCAGCTTGAAATTAATGCGGGAACGCTTGCCCAAGTCCGTCTTCGAACGTCTCCAGTCGACCATCGAAAACGACGTCCCCATCAGTCCGGCCGACGCCGACGTCATCGCCAGCATCATGAAGGACTGGGCCATCGAACGCGGGGCCACCCATTTCACTCACTGGTTCCAGCCCCTTTCCGGAGTCACCGCCGAGAAGCACGACGCTTTTCTGACCCCGACCCCCAGCGGCGACATCATCAACGAGTTCAGCGGCAAGCTCTTGATCAAGGGCGAGCCGGACGCGTCCTCTTTCCCTTCCGGCGGGATCAGATCCACCTTCGAGGCCCGGGGGTACACCGCCTGGGATCCCACGAGCCCGGCCTTTCTCCTGAAAAGCGGCGGACGGCGCACCCTCTACGTGCCTTCCATCTTTCTGTCCCACACCGGAGAAGCCCTAGACGCCAAGACCCCTCTCCTCCGCTCGCAGGAAGCGGTTTCCAAACAGGCCATCAGGATTCTCCGCTTCTTCGGCAACGACAGAGTCACCCGGGTCAGGGCCATGGCCGGCCCCGAGCAGGAATATTTTCTCGTCGACCGCCGGCTCTACAGTCTTCGGCCGGATCTGATCATGGCCGGCCGAACCCTCTTCGGCGCTCCGGCCCCTAAAGGCCAGGAACTGGAAGACCATTATTTCGGAGCCATATCGCCCAAGATCCTGGCTTTCATGAGCGAAGCGGAAAACCGCCTCTGGGCCTTGGCCATCCCGGCCCGCACCCGCCACAACGAAGTGGCCCCGGCCCAGTTCGAACTGGCTCCCCTCTACGAACAGGTTAATCTGGCCGTCGACCACAACATGCTCGTCCTCAAGATCCTTCGGGATACGGCCAGCGAGTTCGGTCTGGCTTGTCTGCTGCACGAAAAGCCCTTCGCCGGAGTCAACGGCTCGGGCAAGCACAACAACTGGTCCCTGTGCGACTCCGAAGGGAACAACCTCTTCGAGCCCGGGCCGACCCCCTGGAAGAACAGCCAGTTCATGGTCTTCCTGGCCGCCGTCCTCAGGGCCGTGCACAAGTACGGCGTCCCCCTGCGCATAGGCGTGACCGGCGCCGGCAACGATCACCGCCTGGGAGCCAACGAGGCCCCGCCGGCCATTCTTTCCGTGTTTTTGGGCGAGCAGCTCACCGACGTCATCAAGGCCTATATCGACGGCAAGGGCGACGCCGAGTCCTGGAAGACCGGAGCCATGACCCCGGGCGTCTCGGCTTTGGCTCCCTTGGCCAGGGACGTCACCGACCGCAACCGCACCAGCCCCTTCGCCTTCACGGGCAACAAGTTCGAATTCAGGGCCGTCGGCTCGTCCCAGTCCATCGCTCTGCCGAACATAGCCTTGAACGCGGCCATGGCTTGCGCTCTGGACGACATCGCCGGCGAGCTGGAAAAGATCGGCCCCGAGGATCCCGTCAAGGCGGCCAGGATCGTCCTGACCAAGTTCTTCGAGGAGCATCTGCCTATAATCTTCAACGAGAACAACTACACCGTCGAATGGGAAAAAGAGGCCGAAAAGAGAGGACTTCCCAATTACAAAGACAGCGTGGAGGCCCTCAGCCACTACACCTCCGCCGAGGTCATGGAAGTGTTCACCCGTCACGCCGTCCTGAGCGAAAGGGAGCTGAAGGCTCGCCAGGAAGTCCTTTTGGAGAGCTACATCCGGGTCGTGCACGTGGAGACCAAGCTGGTTCAGACCATGGGCCGCTCCACCATCCTGCCGGTGGCCTTGAAAGCCCTGGCCGAGGCCTCGGCTCTGGTCGCCTCCGTCTCGGCCGCAGGCGGCGAAAAGGGCGGAACCGTCAACCCCGCTCTGGACGTCTACAATCGGCTCTATCTCGGCGCCTCCAAACTGACCGAACTTCTGGCCAAACTGGACGAGACGCACTTGAAGCTCGATTCGCTGAGCGGCGTCCTCGTCCGAGCCCGGGCCGCCCGCGACGAGCTCCTGCCCTTATTGTTGGAGATCCGCGCCCAGGTCGACGGTTTGGAGCTTTTGGTCGACGACAACGAGTGGCCGTTGCCGAAATACGGAGAGCTGCTCTGGCTGTGACCCGACAGCGTCGCTTCGACGGGACGACTTTTTTCCCGCGGAGATGGAGGTTTTTCCCTTTGTCTTCCGGAGGGAGCGAGTCGTCCCGAAAAGGCTTCGTCTGGCCGAAGCGGCCAAAGTTTAGCGCAGAATTTTTGATTGTTTCGGAAAACCCCCGCTGAAGGAGGCTCTCGAAGCCGGCCTTCAGCGGTTTTTAGTCCCCGGCTTTTTCTTTCCCCTATGTGACGAGACCAAGGCCTGACCGACCAAAGGCCTAAGCCGAATGGCCAAGACGAAGGGCCAAGTCCAAAGGCCAAGACGATAGGCCAAGTCGAGAGGCCAAGACGAATGGCCAAGACGAATGGCCAAGACGAAGGTCCAAGATGAAGGGCCAAGTCGAATGGCCAAGACGAAGGGCCAAGTCGAAAGACCAAGACGATAGGCCAAGTCGAAGGGCCAAGTCGAAGGGCCAAGACGAAGGGCCAAGACGAAGGGCCAAAAAGAAAAAACCGGAGACGATTTGTCCTTGTCCTTTTGGAGACGATGCCGTCAGCTTTTTTGATCGGACGCGGTCGGCTCGAACAGCGCGATTGCGGCCGGCGGCGCGAATCGGCTAACGGCGCGAATCGGCCAGCGGCGCGATTCGCCTGAAGTCGCCGTTTTCCCTTGCGAGTTTTTTATGAAAAAGACAGGTTTATACGACCCGGCCAACGAACATGACGCCTGCGGCGTCGGTTGCGTCGTCAGACTGGACGGACAGTCCAGTCATGAAGTCGTGGATTTGGGTCTCAAGCTGGCCATCAACATGACTCACCGAGGCGCGGCCGGAGCCGACGCCGATTCCGGCGACGGGGCGGGGATTCTGGTCCGGATCCCGGATCTTTTTTTTCGAGAGATCTTCGGCGCGGACCTGCCGGAGGCGGGTCTGTACGGCCTGGGCATGGTCTTTCTGCCCAGGGGCGAAGCCCAAGCCAGCCGCTGCCGCGAAATGACCGAAAACGAGGCCGAAGCCCTCGGCTGGAGAGTGGTCGGGTGGCGGGAGGTTCCAGTCGAGCCGGGCGCCTTGGGCCAGCTGGCCTCGGAGACCCGGCCGGGCGTCTGGCAGTTCGCGGCGGTCAGCCCCTTAAAGCCCGGCGAAGATCAGGACGGTCTGGAAAGAAGACTCTACCTTCTCCGGAAATGTCTGGAAAACAAAGCCCGCAGCCTTGCCCTCGGCCAAGACGAGTTCTACGTCCCGTCCCTTTCCTGTCGGACCATAGTTTACAAAGGGATGATGATGGCCTCGCAAGTGGCCCGCTTCTACCCGGATCTGGCGGACGAAAAATTCGTCAGTCCCCTGGCCGTGGTTCATCAACGCTACAGCACCAACACCTTTCCCTCCTGGCGTCTGGCCCAGCCCTTCCGAGGCCTGGCCCACACCGGCGAAATCAACACCATCAAAGGCAACAGGGCTTGGCTGGCCGCCAGAGAGCCGAATTTAAGCTCTCCGCTCTTCGGGGCGGACGTCCAAAAGCTCTTCCCTCTCATCGAGCCGAACTCTTCCGATTCGGCCAGTTTGGACAACAGCCTGGAATTTCTGATGCGAGGCGGCCGCAGTCTGCCTCACGTTCTGACCATGCTCATTCCCCAGGCCTGGGGCCAGAAATATCCCATGAGCCTGAACCTTCGGGGCTTTTTCGAGTATCACGCCGGTCTGATGGAGCCCTGGGACGGCCCGGCGGCCGTGGTCGTCTCCGACGGCCTGTCGGTGGCGGCGGCTCTGGACCGAAACGGCCTCCGGCCCGCTCGCTACAGTCTGGCCGACGACGGCCTTCTGGTCTTCGCTTCCGAATCGGGGGCGCTGGAGCTGGAGAACTCCCGAACGGTCGACAAGGGCTCTCTTCGGCCGGGACAGATGATTCTGGCCGAAGTCGGCTCGGGAAGACTGTTGAAAAATTCCGAAGTCAAAAGCATGCTGGCCCGACAAAAGCCCTATCGCCGCTGGGTGTCCGAAAACCGCATCGACATCCCGGGCTTTTTCGCCGTCCCCGACAGCTTCACCAGAAGTTTGGACGATCTGAGCTACCGTCAGACCCTTTTCGGCTACAACCGCGACGACGCCGAAATAATCCTCTCCCCCATGGCCTCCTCGGCTCACGAGCCCACCGGCTCCATGGGGGCCGACGTTCCCCTGGCCGTCTTGGATCAGAAGCCCCAGTCCCTTTTCTCCTTTTTCCGACAACAGTTCGCTCAAATCACCAACCCGCCCATAGACCCCATCCGCGAAGAGCTGGTCATGAGCCTGATGACGTTCATAGGCTACGATCCCAACATTTTGAGCGAAGAGCCCGGACAAGCCAGACTGGTCAAGCTGGCTCATCCTTTTTTGAGCAACGACGATCTGGCCAGACTAATCGCTCTCAAATATGAGGATTTCCACAGCGTGGCCATCTCCTCCGTCTTCGCCCGGCCCGAGCCGGGGGCGGCCCCCGGCGTCGCCTTGGCCGCCGCCTTGAACCGCCTGGAACAGGAAGCCGAGCAGGCCGCCTGCGACGGCACCCACATCATCATCGTCTCCGACAAATTGGCCGGCTCCTCCGACGAAACCGCGAGGCGTCTGGAACAAACCTCCTCTCCGCCGGCCGCCGACGAGCCGATCTACTTGCCCATCCCCTCCCTTCTGGCCGTGGCCGCCGTCAATCGCAAACTGGTCGAAATCGGCAAAAGAGTGTCCATCGGCGTGGTCTGCCAAACCGGCGACGCTCTGGAAGTCAGCCACATGGCCATGCTCCTCAGCCTGGGCGCCTCGGCCATCAATCCTTGGCTGGCCTTCGAAACGGCGGCCGATCTGGCCGCCAGGGACTGTCTTCAGTCCAGCATGAGTCCCACCAACGCCGTGGAGAACTACGTTATGGCTCTCCGCCGGGGTTTGCTGAAAATAATGAGCAAAATGGGCATCTCCACCCTGCGGGGCTATCGAGGCGCCCAGATATTCGAAGCCATCGGCCTGGGCCCGGAGCTGATGGACAAGTATTTTCCCGGCATCCCTTCCGTCATCGGCGGCTTAGGTCTGGCGCACATCGAAGCCGGGGCCGTCAGCCGGGCGGATCTGGCCAGAGGCTACCTGCCCCGAATGGCCGGACGGACGGACGAGCCAACGGCAGGTCGGTCGGACAGGCAGTCGGAGGGGCGGCCAAACGGGCGGCCGACTCAGGAGCTTGCGGCCAGAAACGGCGCCGGTTCGGCCGGTTCGGTCAATTCAATTAGTTCGGCTGGTTCGATGGGCGCGGCTGGTTCGACAGGTTCGACATGTTCGACAAGCTCGACAAGCTCGACAAGTTCGACAAGTTCGACAAGTTCGGTCGAGCTGCGGAGCCCGAGAGAAGACTCCCCCGAACAAAAACAAAACCTCAAGCCCGCCGACAATCCGCCCCGAATCCTGCCCGTCGGCGGCGCCTACCGTTACCGCCTTTCCGGACAGGCCCATCTGTGGACCCCGGAAAGCGTGACCGCCTTGAGGCGGGCGGCGGTCGAAAACGACTACGGCCTCTACCGTCGCTACGCCGCCCTCATCAACGATCAGTCCGAAAAAGCCTTCACCTTGCGCGGTCTTTTGGATTTTCAATGCGGCGCCTCCATCCCTCTGGAGGAAGTCGAGCCGGCTTCCTCCATCATGCGGCGGTTCTGCACCGGGGCCATGAGCTTCGGCTCTCTGTCCAAGGAAGCCCACGAGACCATGGCCCTGGCCATGAACAGTCTGGGCGCTCGCAGCAACTGCGGCGAGGGCGGAGAGGATCCCGCCCGCTACAAGCCGAGGCCCGACGGCTCTTCGGCCGTCTCGGCCATCAAGCAGGTGGCCAGCGGGCGCTTCGGGGTGACCATGGAGTATCTGACCCAAGCCAAAGAGCTGCAGATCAAAATAGCTCAAGGGGCCAAACCCGGCGAAGGCGGTCAGCTGCCCGGCCACAAGGTCGATTCGGAAATAGGCCGAGTCAGGCATTCCACCCCGGGAGTGACCTTGATTTCGCCGCCGCCGCACCACGACATTTATTCCATCGAAGACATCGCTCAGCTCATCTACGATCTCCATCAAGCGGCCGATCAAGCCACCGTGTCGGTCAAACTGGTCTCGGAGGTCGGCGTGGGCACCATCGCCGCCGGCGTGGCCAAAGCCATGGCCGAATCCATCCTCATCTCCGGCTTCGACGGCGGCACCGGAGCCGCCCCCCTCTCCTCCATCCGCCACGCCGGCTCCCCTTGGGAAATTGGCCTGGCCGAGACCCAGCAAACTCTGGTTCTGAACAATCTCAGAACGAGGGTGCGTCTTCAGGTCGACGGTCAGCTGAAGACCGGCCGGGACGTGGCCGTGGCCGCCCTTCTGGGGGCCGACGAATTCGGCTTCGCCACCGCCGTCCTGGTCTCCATGGGCTGCCTGATGATGCGCAAATGTCACACCAACGGCTGTCCGGTCGGCGTGGCCACGCAGGATCCGGCCATGCGGGCCAGATTCAAAGGCGCGCCGGAGCACGTCCGCAACTTCTTCTCTTTCGTGGCCGCCGAACTGCGGGAATACATGGCCCAGATGGGCTTTCGAACCGTCTCCGAGATGATCGGTCAGGCGGATCGACTGGTTCCGAAACAAACGGCCCTGATGCAGGATCGGCGCCTGGACTTCTCCAAAATCCTGTACAAGCCGGAGAGCCCTAATCTTCGCTTCGTGGCCTACGCCCCGAAGCCCAAAGCCGACTCTTTGGACGATCGCCTTCTGGAACGGCTCAGCGAGGCCATCGAAAACAAAAATCCCTTGGTCGTTTCTCAGGAAGTCAAAAACACCGATCGCGCCGTCGGAGCCAAAATATCTTCCCGAATCGTCCGCGCCCACGGCTCTCAAGGACTCCCCGACGGAACGCTGACCTTAAAACTCAGCGGCGTCGCCGGACAATCCTTCGGGGCCTTCGCGGCCAGGGGGCTGACTATCGAGCTTGTCGGAGAAGCCAACGACTACGTCGGCAAAGGTCTGTCCGGCGGCCGTCTGATCGTCAAGCCGCCCGCCGATCGTCATCCGGCCTTCGTGCCCGAGCAGAACGTCATAGCCGGCAACGTCGCCCTCTACGGAGCCACTTCCGGAGAGCTGTACATGAACGGCTTGGCCGGCGAGCGCTTCGCCGTGAGGAACAGCGGCGCTCTGGCCGTGGTCGAAGGCGTGGGCGACCACGGCTGCGAATACATGACCGGCGGCCGAGTGGCGGTTTTGGGGAAAACCGGCGTCAACTTCGCCGCCGGCATGAGCGGAGGCCTGGCTTACGTCTACGACGCCGACGGCTTCTTCGACAACCACTGCAACCTGGAAATGGTCGACCTGGATCTGCTGGACGCCGACGACGAAATGGAACTCCGAGTCCTCATCTCTCGTCATGCGGCTTTCACCGGCAGCTCGGCGGCCAAAAGAATCCTCGCCGACTGGAGTCGGGAAAAAGCCCGCTTCGTCAAAGTGTTCCCCATGGAGTATCGCCAGGGCATCGCTTTGGAGACGAGAAGACTCCCCGGCATCCCCTTGGAGGAGATGGCTGCGGAAGAAAAGCCTCGCCGTCAAACCGGCTGATTTTCTTCAGTCTGGCCAAACCGGGGAAAGATGCGCCGTCCGACCTGCCTTTTCGAGCGACGCCCAAGACGCCAAAAAACGGAAGCTCTCTCCGTCGTCGGAAGGCCATGGCCGACGCAAGTCGGACGGCGCAAATCGGGCGTTATTGGT
>JAIRTO010000001.1 GCA_031254895.1 Deltaproteobacteria bacterium | reverse complement strand
TCGTTCGTTCCGTCGACGCGGAGGGCGGCGGGGCCGTCTCGGCCTCGGCTGGCCAAGGCGCGTCCGAGAAAGGAACCGTCGGCAAAAGCTCGGCCGGAATGGGTTTGGCCGTGTCCATGGCCTTCGCCGACGAATTGTCCTCCTGGCCGGAGGCTTTGGCCGTCCGCTGTTCGGCCGGGGCTTGGGGCTTGGCCGCCGCCGCCGGGAGGACCGTGACCGTTCTGGACGCCCGCCCCTTCGGGGGGGACAACATCGTCGTCATCGACGGAGCGGACGGTCGGCCCGACTCCGGCGCCTCCGGCGACGCCGGCGCAGCCGAAGACGCCGCGCCGGACGGGCAAGACCTGGCCGCCTCCCTGCAAAGGTGTCTCTCCGAGCTGAACTACTATCTGGCCGCCGGTCCCGTCGGGCGATCGGTCGATTGGCGGCTCCTCGAGCCTGGCTTATGGCGGGCCGAGGTCGGAGTTTTTTTCGGTCCTCGTCTTGGTCCCAAGGAGGTCACGCTCATCAAGGCCTCGCCGGACCATTTCCGGTTCGCGCCCTATCATGAAGCGGAAAAGGACGTCTGGAAGGATCAGCCAGGCGACGCCAGACTGTGGGCCCGAAGGCTGCCCGAGGCTCGGGTCGTCGTCAACGGGGCTCAATACTATCCGGATCGGAGCCACATGGGGACTTTGCGGCGCCGGGGCAAGAAGCTGGGAGGAAGAGAGCACGCGGTCTGGAAGGGCTTTTTGGTTCAAGAGCCGTCGCTGCCTTCGGCCGCCCCTCAACTTCTGCTGGACGCGGAGTTGACCGATCCTGCCCGCCGAAAGCAGGACGACTACGGGACGGTCGTTCAGTCCTACATGGTTTTGGACAGTCTGGGCCGGGTTAGGGTCAAAAAAAGCGATCGTCTGGCCAGCCGGGCGGCCGTGGGCTTGGATCGCGAGGGGCAGCTCGTCGTCGTCTTCGTCAGGGGGGCGATCGCCTTGGCCGATCTGGCCGCCCTTCTGGAGCATTTTGGGCTCGATTCGGCCATGGGACTGGACGGCGGTCTGGAAGCCCAGCTGGCCATAAGGACTGACGGCCAGATCGAGTTTTTGGCGGGCCGTTACGCCAATAATTTTCTGGGAACTTTCCAGGTGGACGATTTCAGTCCCTCTCTGCCCTCGGTCATCGCCCTCGAGCGGTTGGCCTCGGAGGAGACTAGCGGCGAGTCGTCGCCTTGAAGAAAAAAAACATGTCGTCCGCCGCCGAGCATCCAGAGAGCGACGGATGGAGTCGTCGCTCCGTCCCCATAACCGGGGCTATTGAAGCCGTCGGCAAAATAAGCCGGGCGGCCGTTTCCTGCCCGACCGGCTTTTGGCTCCTTCGCGTCCCCGGCGAGAGGACGCCGGTCAGGCGGAAGAAACGCCTGGCCTATTTTCGAAAAAAGCCTGAACCAAAAAAAGGTTGAACCAAAAAAGCCGAACAAAAAAACTGATCAAAAACTGAACCAAGGACGAAAAATGCAGACGAATCGCCAAGAAGCCAAAGAAATAATCATTCTTTCTCCAACCCCCAACGAATATCGCTCGGTCAGCGCTCACGTGGGACGCGCCTCGTTTCGCCGTCTAAACTGTTCCGTCGTCGAATGCGGGCCGGGGCGAATATGCGCCAGCTACGTCGCCGCCGGAGAATTGGCGGCCCGGCGGGTCGAGAAAGACGGAGCCGTCATGCTGGTCGGGGCCGGGACGTCCGGTTCGCTGTCTTTGGAGTTGAAGAGCGGCGACGTCATCGTCTCCGATTCGGCCGTCATCTCCGACTGGCGGATGGAGGAAGGCGAAAAGGAGACGGTCAGCCCTTACGGCTGGTTCGATTATCGGGAGCCCGACCCGGCTCATGTGGAAAAAATGGTCATCAGGGGCCAGGACGCTCGCGTCCGGGCCGTTCTGAGCGAGCTGCCGGCAAAAGGCTTCAAGCTGGGGAGAATGTTGACTTCCGAGGCTTTCATCTGCGGCCGGGAGCACAAGCTGAATTTAGGCCGACGTTTCGGCTGCCTGGCTTGCGACATGGAAAGCGGCGCCTTCGCTTTTATAGGCAATCGCTTGGCTAAGGTTCCCTGGTTCAACATAAGGGTGGTGGCCGACGACTTGGATGAAGCCCTGAACGACTATTTCGCCATGGAGAAGGACGTGACCGAAATATTGGGCCAAAAAGTCGTCGAGGTTCTGGAGGTTTTGGACAAGAGCTTCGAATGAGCCGAACAAGACGCGGCTTAAGAACTTTCTCCGGCCTTTTTCGCCGGAGAAAGATTCAAGAAGTCCTTTGACGACAAGAAGTCGAAAATCCGTCACGGCGAGAAAAAGAGCCTTGACGCGCCGCTTTGGAGGTCTGTCATGCCTTTGAAAATGATAACCGAAGATATAGTCTCCATGAAGGTCGACGCCATCGTCAACGCCGCCAATCACCAGCTGGCCATGGGCGGCGGGGTTTGCGGGGCGATCTTCCGGGCGGCGGGGGCGCTGGAGCTGCAGCGTGAATGCCGTCAGATCGGCGGATGCGGGACGGGCGAGGCGGTCATGACCGGCGGCTACAATCTGCCGGCCAAGAAAATTTTGCATACCGTCGGTCCTGTCTGGCAAGGCGGACAGAACAACGAAGCCGAGCTTCTGGCCGGCTGCTACGCCAGTTGTCTGGCTCTGGCCGCCGAAAATTCCCTCAATTCGGTGGTTTTTCCGCTGATATCGGCGGGAGTGTTCGGCTACCCCAAGGCTCAAGCGGCTTTGGTGGCCGTCAAAGCCATCGGGGATTTCTTGGCCACAGGTCCGGAAATGGAAGTTTTTCTGGACATCTTCACGGGTCAGGACGAGATGATCGAGCCGGAACTGGCCCGCTTGTTCCCGAAGTCGAGCCAAGAGGCCAGCCGCCAGATCGAGGCCCAAAAGCTCGAAGCCCAAAAGCTTGAGGCCGATGAAGAGAAGAACCGGGAAGCCGTCTCCCCGACGCTTTATTCGGCAGAACTGCCTGAGATTTTGGCTCGGCTCATGCGCGAACGCAATCTCTCTTCCGAGGTTTTGGCCAAAAAGTCCAACTTGACCCTGGCCAGACTGTCTTCCCTTTTGAACGGCGCCGATTATTTTGATCGTTTGTCCCTTCTGGCGCTGTGCGCGGGACTGTCTCTGACCGAAGCGGAAGCGAGAGAACATTTCGCTTCTTCCGGCCTGGACGCGAGACCGGACGAGGCGATCAACCGAGCGGTCTTTTATTTTTTGAACAGAGACGACGTCTTCATCCATCAAATCAACCTCAATCTTTTTTGTTTAGGTCTGCCTATTCTCGTCTGACTTGCCATCAAAATCGCCGCCGGGCCGGCTTTCGCCAAGATCGCCAAAATCGCCGAACTTGGCGTCTCTCCCTTCCGGAAGAACCATAGCCGAAAAAAAACTGGCGGGTTTCGGCGGCGCGTCCCTGTTTTCGCCAAAAAATTGGTCGATCCATCCTTCGTTTCCTTCAGCCCGATCTGCGTTTTCCTACATTTCTTCCTTTATTCCCTTTCTCTCGCCCTGTCCTTCTTTCTTTCTCTCCCTCCCTGCTCCTCTCCCGCCCTGTCCTTCTCCCTCGCTGTCCTTCTCACCCTCCCTTCTCTCGCCGCGATTTTTTCTGGCGTCAAAAGCGGATTTTTGAACGAAAAATCCGGCTTATTGAAAAAATTTGAAAAAACCATCGCACAAGATATATTTTACTGTATAAAAATGTGAATAAGTTTAATTTATTATAATATAATATTATATACTAGATTATAAATAATAAAGGAAATAAATTTGAAGTAAAATAGTCTATAAGTTATAATATTTACCTAGAGTCTTGAAGTTGTTCACCCGTGAATGGCTTAAGACTGGCGAAAAAGAAATTTTTGCAGGCTCGGTTTTTCCCCTTTGGCTTCTCCGGCTTCGCTCTGGCCGGTTTCCGGGTCAGCAAATAAATGGCGGAAACGATGGCGGCGACTCCGGCTATTAATCCGAGAAAGGCCGGAGAAAAATGAGAGAAGAGCGTTGAGGGGCCAAACGATCAGGAAAGCGCGATCAGTAAAAAACGATCAGTAAAGGACGATCAGGAAAGAGCGAGAAAAGCGGAGAAAAGCAGGGCAGAGCGGTTAGGGAAAAGAGATCCGTGAAGAGCGATCAGGGCAAGAGAAAAACGGTCGGAATCGAAGGAGTCGCGAAAACGCCGAAGAGGTTTTTTCGGTATATGGTGGCTGCATGAAGACGGTTTTTAACATAAAGCGGTTAAAGGCGATCATTCCGGCTTGCCTGATCGTGTTGCTCGCGGCGGCGCTGTCGACGTCCAAGCCGGCCTTTCGCTCGCTCGATTTTCGCGGCGAAGGGCGGTTGGTCGAGTCCTATTTGGCCGATTTCAGAAACATACCCGGGGTGACGCCGGAAGAGATACAAGCGGTGGAGGGCTTGAAAGGCGAAACGCTGGCGTTCGGCTCCCTAACGAGCGGGGAGGCCTTCGTCGGGAAAGACGGGCGAAAGGCCGGCTTCTTGATCCATTTCGCCGCCGACCTCTCCGCCATGTTGGGACTTCGGATAAGACACGAGTTCGTCGAGGCCCCGGACTTGGCCGAGGCTCTGGCCAGCGGGCGGATAGATCTGACTTGCGAGGTTTTCGGCGATAAGCCGAGCCAAGAGCAGTTTCGGACGCGAACGCCCATTTTGGAGCGTCAGGTCATGGTTATCCGGCTGAAGGGAGACGAACCGGCCAATTCGCCTTATCCGGCGAAGGGACGGGCTCGGCGCTACGGCTTTTCTGACGGGTTCCCTCTCCAGGAACGCGTCGCCGATTACGCCGGCGAAAAGGTCGAATCCATTTTTTTCTCCGACTATGACGAGGCCGAAAAGGCTCTTCAGGCCGAGGAGATTGACGCCTTTTTCGACGAGTCCCCGGCGGTTCTAAACTTTAAGAACTACAAAAGCGTCGTGGAGCAGCCGTTCTTTCCGCCCCTCTATTCCTCGCTCCATTTGTCGACCGCCAAAAAAGAGCTCTCCGGCGTCATCAGCGTCGTGCAGAAGTTTTTGGACGCCGGGGGCTCCGAATATCTGTTCGAGCTCTACGACCAGAGTCAAGACGAGAACATGAAGATCTTCTTCGAGCAAGAGCTGGACGACGAATCGCGGCAGGCGCTTGAAGAACTGAAAAAGAAGCCGCCCGTCAGAGTGGCGGCCAAGGTTCGCGACTATCCGGAAAGCTTCTACAACGAGTATGCCAGCCGCTTCGAGGGGATCTCCATAGAAGTTTTGGAAAAGCTGGAGACCGTCATGGGTCTCAAGTTCGAAATCGTCAACAACAGCTCCGCTGAGGATAAAGACCTTTTGTCCATGCTGAAGGACGGCCGGGCCGATCTGGCGACTTCGGTGGATCCGTTCGGGGAGAGGGGCAGCGGTTTGCTGACGAGCCGAACGCCGCACAGCTACGATCGGTACGGCCTCATTTCCCTGAGAGACAAGCCGGACTTGTCCATCTACCAAGCCTCTTACGTCAAGATCGGCTATTTCGACGCCAAGCCCTTCGCCTCGGCGTATGAGCGCCTGTTTCCTGAAGCGGTTCATTCGGTCAGATTCGAGACTCTGGCCGAGGCCTTGGAGGCTCTGAAAAAAGGTCGCATAGACTACCTGATGGGTTCGCGGAATTTATTGCTCAATCTGACCAATTACGACGTGGAGCCGGATCTGAAGCTGGCCTTGATTTTCGAAGAGAAGATGCCCTCCTGCTTCGGCTTCAGCCCGGACGGCGAGACGCTTCGAAGGCTGATGGACGCGGCCATGAGCTACGTCAATCTGTCCAAGATCCAGAGCCAGTGGAACAGTCGGGTCATCGACTACCATCAGAAATTCACCAAAGAGATCATGCCCATTTTCGCCGCGTTCGTTCTTCTGCTCTTGATCTGGCTGACCGCCTTATTGAGGATGAACAACAAAAACCGGCGGCTCAACAAGAATTTGGAAGGGCTGGTGGAAGAGAGAACCGTCGAGCTTCAAGAGGCCAAAGACGAATTGGACAAGGAAAAGGATTTGTTGAGCCGGATTCTCGACACCTGTCCGGTCAGTCTGGTCATCACTCAGAAGGCCTCCATCAGGTTTCTGAATCCCTTCGCCCGGGATTTCTTCGGCATCGAGGTCGGCGGAAGAATTGAGCAGGCTATGGCGGATATGGAAGTTTATTTGAAATATTACGAGGAGATACAAAAAAAAGGGCATCTGAACTGGCTCCCCATCCAATTGGTCAAGGCGGACGGAACCGTCTGCGAATCTTTGGTCAACTGCTTTCAGTCGGAGTTTCGCGGCGAGAAGGCGTACATCAATTGGATCACCGACGTCACCGAGCTGCGCAACAAAGCCGCCGAACTGGCCCAGGCGCGTGAGAACGCCGAAAACAGCTCCAGGGCGAAAAGCGAGCTTTTGGCCAACATGAGCCACGAAATCAGGACGCCCATGAACGCCATTTTGGGTCTGAGCCAATTGGCCCAGCAGACCAAGCTGGGCGAAGAGCAAAGCGATTATGTGGATAAAATCGAATCCGCCGCCAAATCGCTCTTGGGCATCATCAACGACATTTTGGATTTTTCTAAAATAGAGGCCGGCAAAATTGAGATGGAGAGCATCGTCTTCAAGCTGGAGGACGTCCTGAACGGCACCGTCAATCTGTTCGCCTTCAAAGCCCGGGAGAAAAAGCTGGAACTGATTTTGGACGTCGACCCTCTGTTGCCCGCCTCGCTCGTGGGAGATCCTCTCCGTTTGCGGCAGGTGCTGAACAATCTCATGAGCAACGCCTTAAAATTCACGGACAAGGGGACGGTGAGGCTGGCGGTGGAGAAGAAGGAACTTTTGGATGACGAAGCCGTTCTTCTCTTCAAGGTCATCGACAGCGGCATAGGCGTGTCCGAAGAGCAGAAGAACAAGCTGTTCCAAGCCTTCAGCCAGGCTGATTCGTCTTTCACGCGAAGGTTCGGGGGAACGGGTCTGGGGCTGGTCATCAGCAAAAGTCTGGTCGAATTGATGAAGGGCAGCATCTGGCTGGAAAGTTCGCCGGGAGCGGGCAGCCTGTTCGCCTTCACCGCCTCCTTCGGCCGACCGGAAAAAGACAAGGAAGTCCAGTACGCCGAGCGCCGAAAGGATTTGCGGGGTCTCCGGGTCTTGGTTCTGGAGAGCGATCCGGCGGCTTTGGAAGTCGTCGGCAAGTATCTCAGACACCACCAGGTGGAGGCGGTTTTGCCCGACTCTCCCGCCGCCGGCGTGAGGCTTTTGCAGGAAAGCGAAAAAGGCCGCTTTGACGCCGTGATCGTGAGTCAAAGCCTGACCGGCTGGGAGGGCTCCAACCTGACCAAAGCCGTCCGAGAAAGCGGCGCCGGCGGGAAGACGCCGATAATTCTGGCCGTCAACATAGATCGTTCGCAGATGGCTGAAACGGCCAGAGAGGAAGGCGTGGCCAGCCTGATCGTCAAACCGGCGACCTTGGACGGTTTGGCCGCCGCTCTGGCCGAGGCCCTTGGCCTAGGCGAAGGGGGCGGAAAAAAACGAAAAAGGGAAAGTCGCGGTCAATACGACATGTCCAAAGTCGCCTATCTTCAGGGAGCGAGGATATTACTGGCCGAAGACAACGAGATAAATCAGCTGGTGGCCACGAAATTGCTGAAGAACGCCGGCTTCGAGGTGCAGGTGGCTTCCAATGGACTTCAGGCCGTGAACATGATTCAAGAAAACGTCTACGATCTGGTCTTGATGGACATCCAAATGCCGCAAATGGACGGATTGACGGCGACCAGAACCATCAGAGCCTTGCCCGGATACGGAGAAATCCCCATCATCGCCATGACCGCCCACGCCATGCGGGGCGACAAGGAACAAAGTCTGGAAGCCGGCATGAACGATCACCTGACCAAGCCCATCAATCTCCCCGAACTTATGGACGCGATGCGGCGTTGGATAAAAAAGCGGAGGGTTTAAAAGCCGCTGGAAATGGTCGGACATGTCCAAAGGCGACCTAAGAAGACCAGAGGCGACCAAGGCCGACAGGGACGACCAAGGCCGACAGGGGCGACCAGGGCCGACAGGGGCGACCAGGGACGACCAAGGCTTGGTTAGTCAAGTCAAGTCAAGTCGGGACGAGCGAAACGGACGAAACGATCAAAAATGCAAGGCTTTGGCCCCGATGTCGCGGCGGTAGTGAGCGCCTTCGAAGCTGATGTCGCCGACGGCTTCGTAAGCCTTCGTCACGGCCGACTCCAGATCGTCGCCCAAGGCCGTGACGCCCAAGACCCGGCCGCCGTTGGTTTGCAGGGTCTCCGACCAGATTTCTTGCCCGTCTTGCACTATTTTGCGGGGTTCGCAAGTCGTTCCGGCTTGGAAGACTTTGACGCCGTCTCTGGCTTCGGCCTTGTCGAGGCCGGTGATGACTTGGCCGGTTTCGTAGGGGCCGGGATAGCCTTTGGAGCTCATGACCACGCAGACGCAGGGGCGTTCGTCCCAGGCCAGATTCGCTTCGTGCAAAACCCCGTTGGCGGCGGCCAACAAGGTCTCGGCCAAGTCGCCCTTGCATCTGGGCATGAGGGCCTGCGTTTCCGGGTCGCCGAAGCGGGCGTTGAACTCCAGAATTTTTGGGCCGCTCAAGGAGACCATCAGACCGGCGTAGAGAAGACCGCAGTAGGGAGTTCCCTCGGCGGCCAGTCCTTCCACCGTCGGGCGGATGATGGTCTCCATGATGATTTCTTCCAGTTTCGGGGTGACCAGCGGGGCGGGAGAATAGGCCCCCATGCCCCCGGTGTTGGGGCCTCGGTCGTTGTCGAAAATGGTCTTATGGTCTTGGGCGGAAGGGATCGGCAAAATGGAGCTGCCGTCGGTGATGGCGAAATAGCTGACTTCTTCTCCGGCCAGATACTCTTCGACGATGATGCGGCTGGCCGCTTCCATGGACGCCATTTCGGCCAAGGCGGCCATGGCCTGATTGTGATGGCCGCAGACGAACACGCCTTTGCCGGAGGCCAGTCCGTCGGCCTTGACCACCACCGGATATGAGGCGTCTTTAAGATAATGCTTGGCCTCGGCCGGATCGTAAAAGACGGCGTAGCTGGCGGTGGGCAAGTTATGGCGAACCATGAAGTCCTTGGCGAAGACTTTGGAGCCCTCGATTTTGGCGGCCTCGGCCGAGGGGCCGAAGACGGACAAACCCAAAGATTTGAGAGAATCGGTCAGACCCAGAGCCAGAGGGAGTTCAGGCCCGATGACCGTCAGATCCGGCTGCATCTCTTTGGCCAAGTTGGTCAGCCCGTCGACGTCGTCTACGGCTATGGGCTTGACCTCGCCTAGAGAGGCCAGAGCGGAGCTGCCGGGGGCGGACATCAAGGCCACTTTCGGGTTTTTCCGCAGCGCCCAGGCCAACGCGTGCTCTCTCCCCCCTGAGCCGATTAAGAGAATTCTCATAAAACACCTTGTCGTATAAAGCGAGTCAAAAATCGTTCGGCGACGATTTTGCGGGTGGACGAAATTCTTGGCAAAAAGATGTCGCCAAAAACGAAGCTTTTGCGCCTATCCATAATGTCGGTCAAAAAAAGGCCGGCCGCCTCCGCCGGCCATCCTTGGTCATCGTCCGAGGATCAGCTCCCTGGCCCGAGCCAAAACCTTCGGCAGGCCAGCTTTGTCGGGTCCCCCGGCTTGAGCCAGTTCGGCCTTGCCGCCGCCGCGACCGCCGACGACGGGGGCCAGTTCGGCGGCCAGCTTCCCGGCGTGGTGTTTGTCTAAAAGGTCTTTGCCGACCATCACCAGAAGAAGGGCCTTGTCGTCCGGACTTTCGGCGGTCAAGACCAAAAGGGATTTCGGGCCCAGCTTGTCTCGCAGAGCGTCGCCCATCTCTCTCAAGGTCTTGGGATCGCCGGCTTTCACCTGGGCGGCCAGAAAGGAGAGCTCCGCCGTCTTTTCGGCCTTGTCGGCCAGTTCGGTCGGGTTCAGGGGCAGGACCTGCCTGGCCGGACCTTTTTCCAGTTCTTTGGTTCGGGCCAGGAGCTTTTGGACTCTCTCCAGAAGATCGGACGGCTTGGCTTTCAGGAGGCGACAGAGTTCTTGGAAATGCCGGCGTTGGGTTTGCCACTCTTCGACGGCTTTTTGGCCGGTCAGGCATTCCAGACGCCTGACTCCGGCGGAGACGGCCGACTCGCCCAAAATGACGAAGGCGCCCAGGCGTCCGGTGGCCAGGGCGTGGGTGCCGCCGCAAAGCTCTCTGGAGGAGCCCATGGAGACGACGCGAACCTCTTCACCGTAGCGCTCTTCGAAGAGGGCGACGGCCCCGGAGCGGACGGCCTCGTCCATGTTCATCAGGCTCGTCTCCACCGGAAAATCCGAGACGACGTCCTGATTGACCAGAAGCTCTATCTTCTCCAGCTCGGCGTCGGAGACGGCCTGGTCGTGCGTGAAGTCGAAGCGGAGCCTGTCCTCGGCCACCATGGAGCCGGCCTGGCGGACGTGTTCGCCCAAGGTCAGCCGCAAGGCTTTGTGCAATAGATGCGTGGCCGTGTGATTGGCGGCCGTGGCCGCTCTTCGGGCGGGATCGACTTTCAGGACGGCGTCTTCGTCGGCCCGGACGGCGCCCATGGTCACCTGACCTTGATGCAGAAACAGGCCGGAGCCGGGGGCCTTGACGACCTCGCTGACCTGGACCAGACCGCCGGGAAAGGCTATTTCTCCTCCGTCGCCTATTTGCCCGCCGCTGGTGGCGTAGAAGGGCGTGGAGGGAAAGACGAGGATGACCTCTTGACCTTCGTCGGCGCGCTCGGCGGGTTTTTCGCCCTGAAACAAGAGGGCCGGCTTCTGCCCGGCGAGGGTCAGGGCGTCGTAGCCCACGAATTTTTGGGCCAGGCCCTGGCTGGTCAAGGCGTTTAGCGAGGCCAGCATCTCGTCGTTTTTGAGGGCGCCGGCCTTCCAGGCCGCCCGGCCTTTGGCCTTTTGTTCTTCCATGGCGACGTTGAAGGCCTCTTCGTCGACGAGAAGACCGTTTTCTCTGGCCGCGTCGGCCACCAGATCCACGGGAAAGCCGTAGGTGTCGTAGAGCTTGAAGGCCAGTAGGCCGGAGAGAACGGAGCCTTTCTTCTTTTTGATGTCTTCGATGGCCTCGTTCAGCAAGCCTAAGCCGGAACCCAGAGTCTCTCCGAACCGTTCTTCTTCCATGTTGACGACTTTGGAGATGTAGAGGGCGTTTTCCTTGATTTCAGGGAAGGCCCCGCCCAGAGAGTCCACGACGGCCTGGACCATGACGGCCAGAAAAGGCTTGGTCAAGCCCAGTTTGCGTCCGTGGCGGACGGCCCGCCTGAGGATGCGCCGAAGGACGTAGCCTCGGCCCAAATTTTCCGGTCTGACGCCGTCGCCGATCAGAAAGGTCACGGCCCTGGCGTGATCGGCTATGACCCGAAGAGAGACGTTCGTCTGAAAAGCCGGATCGGCGGGTTTGACCTCGTCGCCGTAAACGTAGGTCTTGCCGGCCAAAGAGGCTATTTTGTCCAGTAGGGGCCGGAACAAATCGGTTTCGAAGTTGCTGTGGACGCGGTTCAAGACCGCCGACAGTCTCTCTAGTCCCATGCCGGTGTCGATGGAAGGTTTGGGCAGAGGCTTCATCTCGCCGGCTTGGTTTCGTTCGAACTGCATGAAGACCAGATTCCAGATCTCCAAATAGCGGTCGCAGTCGCAGCCCGGCCCGCAGTCAGGCCGACCGCAGCCCAGTTCCGAGCCTTGATCGATCAAAACTTCGCTGCACGGCCCGCAAGGGCCGGTGTCGCCCATGGACCAAAAATTGTCCTTTTCCCCCAGCCGGATTATGCGCTCGTCGGGGAGACCGGCTATTTGGCCCCACAACTTGAAAGCTTCGTCGTCGTCTTTGTAGACGGTGGCGTAGAGGCGATCTTTGGGCAGCCCGTATTTGTCGGTCAAAAGATCCCAAGCCATCTCTATGGCCAAATCTTTAAAATAATCGCCGAAAGAGAAGTTGCCCAGCATTTCGAAAAAAGTGTGGTGTCGGGCCGTGTAGCCGACGTTTTCCAGATCGTTGTGCTTGCCCCCGGCTCTGACGCATTTCTGCGAGGTCACGGCCCTGACGTAATCTCTTTTCTCCTCCCCGGTGAAAATGCGTTTGAACTGAACCATGCCCGCGTTGGTGAACAGCAAGGTCGGATCGTCGTGCGGCACCAGAGAGCCGGAGGGAGTTCGGCGGTGATCCCGTTCCGCGAAATAGTCGATGAAGGATTGGCGAATGAGATTGGAGTCCATAATATAACCAGGAAAAACCCCAGCTGGCCGGCCGGGGGAGATATAATCGCCTTTTTGGGGGAAGACTTTTATGGTCTAAAGGCCGTCAAAGGCGCCGCAGGTTTCGCTTGCGGTCTTGTTCGGGAGCCCTGAATTGTTTGGCGGATAATCCCGAGAAAATCAGTCAAGAGAGCGAAAAACCAGAATAAAAGAGCGCAAGATCAGCATACGCAAAATCAGAACAGAAGAGCGGAAGAACTGGAACGCTCTCTAT
>JAIRTO010000317.1 GCA_031254895.1 Deltaproteobacteria bacterium | reverse complement strand
CATAGTTCGCCATAGTTCGCCATGGTTCGCCGTCCTCCGCCATAGTCCGTCATAGTCCTCAAACGTTTCGCCGTTTGAGGGCAGTTTTAGATTTTTAACCCTCGTTTTTTTTTCGCGGTCCGTCGATTTCGGTCGCCTTCGTTTTTTTGTTTGGAGATTTAGTTCATATTTATGGGAAATGACGATAAACCAAAAAGTTTCATCAGAAATTTGATTGACGAAGATCTGTCCTGTAACCGTTATTCATATGTCATGACCAGGTTTCCGCCAGAGCCTAACGGTTATCTTCACATCGGGCACGCCAAGAGCATTTGTCTCAATTTCACCTTGGCCAAGGATTACGGCGGCCGCTGCAACCTGCGCTTCGACGACACCAATCCCGTCAAAGAAGACGTCGAGTACGTGGACTCGATCTTGAACGACGTTCGCTGGCTTGGGTTCGATTGGGCGGGCGGTCTTCGCTACGCCTCCGACTACTTCGATCGTCTCTATGAGTGCGCCGAACAGCTCATTTTGAGCGGCGACGCCTATGTTTGCGATCTTTCCCCGGAAGAGGTCAGAGATTATCGCGGCACCCTGACGGCTCCCGGCCGGGACAGCCCTTGGCGCAATCGGGACCCGCAGGAGAACCTCGACCTTTTTCGGCGCATGAAAAACGGCGAATTCGACGAAGGGGCCAAATTTTTGCGAGCCAAAATAGACATGGCTTCGCCCAACTTGAACATGAGGGATCCCGCCCTTTACCGCGTCAAAAAGGCCCGCCATCACCGCACCGGCGACAAGTGGGTCGTTTACCCCATGTATGATTACGCGCATTGCGTGTCCGACGCCATCGAAGGGGTCACTCATTCCATTTGCACCTTGGAGTTCGAGGATCACCGGCCGCTCTACGACTGGGTTCTGGAAAAGCTCGACTGGCCTCAGCCTCGGCCGAGGCAGATAGAGTTCGCCCGTCTCAATTTGGAGCACACTTTGATGAGCAAGAGAAAGCTCTTGCAGCTGGTCAAAGAGAAGATGGTCGACGGCTGGGACGATCCCAGGCTGCCGACTCTGGCCGCCCTGCGGCGCCGGGGTTTCACTCCCGCCTCGCTAAGGCTCTTTTGCGAGCGGATCGGGGTGGCCAAAAAGGACAGCTTCATTGAGATGGAATGGCTGGAGAGGGCGGTCAGAGACGATCTGAATCCGGCGGTGAAGCGGGTCATGGTCGTGACGGAGCCTCTGAAGGTGGTTTTGGAAAACTTGCCGGAAGACAAGGCCGAAATTATTTCCGCGCCTTACTTTCCGGACGAGCCGGAGCGGATGGGGCATAGGGACGTTCCCCTGACCAGAGAGATTTTTATCGAAAAGGATGATTTCCGTCTCAATCCGACCCCGGATTTTTTCCGGCTGGCGCCAGGCCGAGAGGCCAGATTGCGCTGGGGCGGCTACATCCGTTGTCATGAAGCGGTGACCGATTCGACCGGCGAAGTCGTGGAGCTCCGAGCCGTCTTCAGCCGCGAGCCCTCGGGAACCGGCAAGCGAAAACCGGCCATCATCCACTGGGTGTCCGCCTCTCAATCCGAGACGGCCCTCGTGCGTCTCTACGACCGTCTTTTCCTTGTGCCCAAGCCCTCCGGCGATTTGGATCAGGAGCTCAATCCCAAATCTTTGACCGAGAGGACGGCTAGGTTGGAAATAAGCCTGAAAGAGGCCAAAGCCGGCGAACGCTATCAGTTCGAAAGGCTGGGCTATTTTTTTTGCGACGAAAAAAGCTCCGAAAACGCTCTTATTTTCAATCGCATAGTCACCCTGAAAGACGGCTGGGCCAGGATGGCCAAAAAGTGATCAGGCTCTTTAGACGTTTTGTTTCGTTTCGTTTGACGGAAAGCGGCCGACTTTTATGAAAAAGATCTCCTTTTCGAGTTAAAAGGCTCTCCTTCGCCTCTGGTCGGTTTTTGTCCGGTCGCCTCGCCTTTCGCGCGCGCGCCAAAAAATGCTCCCAAAAGACGATCGTTTTCGCTTTTTTTTGGGAGAGTTATCAGGGATTCCCCCGACTCCGCCGCAAGCCGGAGCCATTTTATGAGGTGATTTGATTGGCTGTCATCGACGCTTTTTTTAAATTCATGCATGAATTAGGGGCTTCGGATCTCCACCTGTCCTCCGGAAACCAGCCATTGGTCAGACTCCGGGGCAGCATAGAGAAGATCAAGTTTCACGTCTTGGAGAACGCCGAGCTCAAGAAGATGCTGTACGAGATCGCTCCTGACGAGAAGATAAAGATCTTTGAAGAAACCGGCGACGTGGATTTTGGTTACGAAATCCCCACCATCGCCAGGTACAGGGCCAATTTTTTCAATCAGAAGTGGGGAGTGGGCGCCGTTTTCAGGGAGATTCCGACAGTCATTCCGACGGTGGAGCAGCTCGGCTTGTCTCCGGTCATCAGCAAGCTCGCTTCTCTGCCCAAAGGCCTGGTTTTGGTCACCGGCCCCACCGGCAGCGGCAAGTCCACGACCTTGGCCACCATCATCGATCACGCCAACCGGACTAGAAGCGATCACATTCTGACCATTGAAGACCCGGTCGAGTTCGTGCACAAATCCAACCGCTGTCTGGTCAATCATAGGGAAGTCCATTCCCACACGCGAAGTTTCTCCAGCGCCCTTAGGGGCGCCCTCCGCGAGGATCCGGACATCGTCATGGTCGGCGAAATGCGCGATTTGGAGACCATCGCCCTGGCTCTGGAAGCGGCCAACACCGGCCACTTGGTCATGGGCACTTTGCACACCACCTCCGCCGCCGGCACCATCGACCGCATCATCGACATCTTTCCCGCCAACGAGCAGGCCCAGATCAGAGCGTCTCTGTCCGAAGCCCTCCGCGCGGTCGTGGCTCAGACCCTTTTCAGGCGGGCCGACAAGCCCGGCCGCATCGCCTGTCAGGAGATCTTGTTGGCCACTCCGGCGGTCCGCAATCTGATCCGCGAGCATAAAATTCATCAGATCGCCAGCACCATCCAAACCGGCCGCAAGTTCGGCATGCAGTCCATGGACGACGCCCTTTTGGATCACCTCCTGGCCGGCCGAATCATCCCGGCCGACGCTTACACCTATTGCACCGAGAAAGCCAAATTCCGTCAATATTTAACTTCTTCTCCGGAAGATTTTACCGATGTTTGAACCGGAACAATTATGCTGCACCTTTTTCATTTAGAGTACATATTGACCAAGCTGTTGAACGCCGCTCCCGACGTTTCCGACATAAACATGACCGTCGGGCATCCCATGCAGGTGGAAAGCGGCGGAGAGCTCATCCCCGTCTACTTCCAGCCGGAGGTTCGCTCCCTGAGCGCCTACCAGACGGAAGCTCTGGCTTTGAGCCTTTTGCGCGGGGATCGCCATCTCATCTCCACTCTTTTGGACACGGGAAGCTGCGATCTCTCCTTCAATCTGGAAAACAAGGCGCGCTTCAGGGTCAATATTTTCACTCAGCAGGGCCGCTACAGCATCGTCATGCGAAAACTGGAAAATTACATCCGCTCCATCGACGATTTGGGGCTGCCTTCGATTTTTCAGAACATGGCCAAGGAGAAAAACGGGATCGTCATGGTCACCGGGGCCACGGGCACAGGCAAGACGACCACCCTGGCCGCCATTTTGGACGAGATAAACAGCTCTTCCGCCGTCCATGTGGTCACTTTGGAAGATCCGGTGGAGTTCATTCACACCCCCAAGATGTCCACCTTCAATCAACGGGAGCTGGGCACGGACTTCCGCAACTTTTCCGAAGGTCTCCGCTCCGCCTTGCGTCAGGCGCCCAAGGTGATTTTGGTCGGCGAGATGCGCGACCGGGAGACGGTGGAAATGGCTCTTTCCGCCGCCGAGACTGGCCACTTGGTCTTTTCCACTCTGCACACCGTCGACGCCGGCACCACGGTGAACCGCATAATCGGCATGTTCGACCACGACGAGGAAAAGCTCATCAGAGTCAGATTGGCCGACACGCTGCGCTGGGTGGTCAGCCAGAGACTTTTGCCGAAAATAGGCGGGGGCCGGGTGGCGGCCTTGGAGATCATGGGCACGACCTTGCTGATCAAAGACATCATCACCAACGGCGAACAGCCGGACAAGACCTTTTACGGGGCCATAGAATCGATGAGGCCGCTGGGGTTCCAAACCTTCGATCAGCATATTCTGGATCTTTTTCAGACTAAGCTCATCAACGAAGAAACCGCCAGAACTTTCAGCTCGAGAAAGAACATCATGGCCAGAGGCATAGACAATCTCAAAGCTCTGGCCGGCGAATCCGTCTACGAGCTCAATTCCTTGTCTTTGGAAGAAAGTCCCACCGAAGAAGAACTGGCGGCGGAAGAGGCGGCCGCAGCCGAAGCGGCCGCCGCCGCTCAAGCGCAAGGTCAGGCGCAAGGTCAGGCGCAGCCGCATCCTGGGCAAAATGCCCATCAGCAGCATCAACATCCGCAACATCCGCAACAGCCGGCCCATCAGAGCGGGGCGGCGACCAGACGCTGACCCCCCTCGCGGCCGCAAGGCTTTGGCCTTTTTCCCTTGGCCGGGGCGGATTTATTTTATTTTGTTTAACTGGATTGCATTGTAGAGCCTTAGATTTTATTGGATTTGATTGGATTGAATTGAATAGAATTGGATTGGATTAGATTTTATTAAATTGGATTTGACTGGATTTTAATTGTATTTTGGCCGGTTTTCGTCTCTCTTTTTCGGGTCTTGGCCGTTTGGCCAAAAAAAAAGCGGCGAGGCCAGGCGCTCCCTAGGGCTGGGCGTCGGTCGACGACGTCTCCAGACGAGGTCGGGCTTGATTGGCCTTATTTCGCCCAAACTATCTGGCCGTCTTTGACGCGGTTCAAAGCGGCTTTTCGGATGAAGCGCATGATCATCGAATGCCAAAATTGTCAGAAGAAGTTGAACGTCGCCGACGACAAGATCCCTTTCGGGCGGCCTTTCACTTTCGTCTGCCCCCAGTGCAAGACAAAAAACAACATGACCCTGCCGGAAAGACGGGTGACTGAGATTCGTTTGGACAACGACGATCCGGCTCCGCCGCCTCCAGGCCCTCGCCAGAACGGGCCGAAAGCTTCTCCGTCGGCCACGCAGACGGGCATGCTGCCCTCGATGTCTTTGTCGGATATGGCTCCCGTGGAGATGGACGAGATTACCGACGGCATGAAAACGGCCATGATCGCCTTCGACACGGAAGAAATTCAGGAGAAGATGATCGAGAAGCTGGCCAGCATGGGCTATCGCGTCACCACGGCCGTCAACGTCCGCGACGCCGTGAAGCAGCTCAAATTCGGCCGCTTTCAGCTTCTGGTCATTCAAGAAGACTACTATGGGGCCACTTTGTCCACCAACCAGATCATTCGAGCCGTGAACGCCATCGAGCTGTCCATTCGGCACGACATGTTCGTGGCCGTAGTCGGCTCCAGCTTCACTTCCCTCGACGATCTGACCGCCTTCAGCCTGTCTTTGGACACGGTGATCAATAATTCCGACCTCGACGACATAGATCGCATCCTCATCAGCGCCATGGGCCACGTCAAAAAATTCATGGCCACCTTCAAAGAAGTGCTTAATCAGAAAGGCATGAGCTACCACTGACGAAGCCGAAAAAGGACATGGCCTTCATCTGTCGACTAAACCTGTCTTTTGGGCCAGTCGAGCTCGTGGCGGAAGGATTTGTGACAGGGGCATGAGCCAAGCGTCATGAATCGCTCGTCATGAGGCATGAGCAATGAGTCGCGAGGCAAAAAGCAAGAGACAGAGACAAGAAACAAGAGGTAAGAGGCGCGAGACAAGAGTTTTGAGACGAAGCGAGAGTTTTGAAACGAAGCGAGAGTCTTGAGACGAAGCGAGAGCCTGGCGACGAAACGAAACAAGAGCTAAAAGTTAAAAAATAAAAAAGTTAAAAGTCAAGATTTTTGACGGGCGGAGGAAAGGGTTTTTTTTGAACGCGCCTTTTCGTCTTTAGTCCGGCGCTTCGGACAATTCGTTCTTCGCCGGCTATGGCTGGCTTTGGGCTTTCCGGTCGTTTGGCGCCATTTCTCGTCTTTTGTCGTCAAAGTCCGCTGTGATGACGCGGTTTCTTCGTTTCTTTTTCGCTAGTTTAACTTAATTGTTCAAATAACTCTTTAAGGCGGCTTCAAAAGTTCCGATTGGACGAAGAGCCGGATGCTCTTCATCCTTCGGCTTTTTGGCGAGAGTTCCACAAAGCGCCTAAAAAACGGGTTTTTTCGGCTTCTTTTGACGGCGCCAAAGAACGAGCCTCGCGTTTTTTCCGCCATATTCGTCCGACTGTCGCAGGCGGGTCGCTTTTTTGTTCGACGGAGAGACGCAGCCGGTTTTTTTTGAGGGGCAAAGTCTTTGTCAAGGCCTTTTGTCAAGGTCTTGGTCAAGACCTTGGTCATGGCCTTTGTCAAGGCCCTGGTCAAGGCCTTGGTCAAGGCGTCCACTTTCTGGAGCCGCAGGCCGTCATGACCACCATTTTTTTCACCAACACCGGAACGCAGCGAGAATTCAACGAGGACGCCATCCTGGCCGGCGGCCTATACGGCGACGTGTCCATGCCGTATCCCATGTTGGCCACCAATCCCGATTCCATGTTGGCCGTCGCCGACGGGATGGGCGGCGGCCCTGGCGGAGCTCTGGCCGCCAGAGTCGTGTTGGAGCAATTGGCCGTCTTGGCTCGGGAGACCGGAGAAGGCAAGCCCCATGATCTTATCCTCGAGGCTCTTTTCAAAGCCGTGAACAGATGCGGCGGATTCGTCGGCGAAGCTCCCGAACTCAACGGCATGGGGGCCACTGTGGCCGGCCTCTGGTTCATGGGAGAGTCGGCCGTCGTCTTCAACTGCGGAGACTGCCGCGTGTATCGTCTTCGGCACGGTTTTTTGGAAATGCTGTCTCGGGATCATTCCATCGTCTATGGTCTTTATCTCGACGGCCGCATCAGTTTTGAAGAGATGAGAACGCATCCTGAGCGTCACCTGATCACCAGCGCCATTCAACAAGCCAATTACAGCATAGAGCTGCACACCAGGATCGTCAGGGTCGACGCGCAGGACGTGTTTTTTATATGTTCAGACGGCGTCTGGGAAAGCGTGAACAGCGAATTTATGGAGGATTGTCTCTCAGAAATGAATTTGGAGATAGGGGCGTTGTCTATGGCCGAAAGTCTCTTGAAGGACAACTGCGGGGACAATTTTTCCTTTTTGCTTCACGGACCTGGCCCGGAATGACGCGTTTTGGGCGCGGACGGCCGGTCTCATTTTTTTCCGCCAACTTTTTTGAAAAAAAAGAGAGAATCCAAAAGAGAGAGGCGGCTCTGACGCTAAAAGCTTGACCGCTTCTTCTCTGACGCTATATGCTCGCCCGCTTATTTTCTGACGCGAAAAAGCTCGTCCGCTTTTTTTCTGACGCCAAAAGCAAGTCCGCTTCTTTTCGAAAGGGCCCAAAAAAGCTAACCAAAAGGCCAGCCGTTTTCGGCGGTCGGCGAATCAGGGCTTGTCAAGAAAAGGCGCGGCCAGAAAAGGGACTGAGAGAAAAGTGCAGCCAGAAAAAGATTGCAAAAAAAGGGATTGCCAGAATAGGGATTGCCAGAATAGGGATCGACTGTTCGCCGCGAGCGGCAGGTCGGCGCTACGGCGCAAATCGTCAAAAGCCATTTCGCGAAAAAAAGCCCAATAATTGGTTCTCCACAACTTCAAGGCCCGGCGCCGCAAAGCCCTATTTGGGCTTTTTTTTCGGCCTGAAATGACGCGGCCAGGCTCCGTTTGCCGTCGGCGGCGGCCCATTTCAAGCATCTTTTTCAATCGTCTATTTCAATCCTCTCGCTCAATTTTCTTTTGGCGCCGTCTCGACGGCCAGCCACCAGACCAGAGGGAGGGCGATCTGGGCGTTGGTCACCCAGGTCAGACTGAGCATGTCGGCCACCTGCGTGCCTGGCTGGTCGACATGATTGAGCCAGGCCTCTTCCATGATCAGGGCCTCCTCGACGAAGGGTGAACCAGGAGATTTCGCCAACAAAAATAAAATGGACGTCAGGCTTTGGGAGTTGTTCAGGTACAGGAGCTCCATTTTGCCCTGATAGTGAATGTCGGTTCTTTTGGCCACGATTTCGGCCCTGTTGAGCAGATCTTCCACTATGTCGTCGAGTTCGGCCCGTTGAGGCGAATTCAACAGCAAGGCGCCTAAAGCCGCCGCCAAGGTGCAGATGCGGTTCGACCAGAAAACCTTGGCTTCCGCTTCGACAGCCGGCTCCGTCAAGGGGGTTGGGCGCAGGAGACCTTTTCTGGAGATGACGAAAAACTCTCTCAAATCTTCCGCCACCGACTTGTCGTTGTTCTTCAGGGCTATTCTGGCGGCTAGCCGTCCGACCGCCGCGAAATAAAACTTCAAGCCCAGAGCTTCTCTATCCGGCCAGGAAGAACCGGGTCTGTCCCAGTCGTGTTGCAGACTTTCCAAACTTTCGGCGGGATCGAAGAGTTCATTTTCCTGATCGGTCATGGCCGCAGCGGCCAGCCAAGCCTGACTCGCCGCCCTGATGGCCAGCGCGGCGATTTGTTTTTGGTCGCCGACGCCTTGGATTTCGTTTTCGAACCTGTGCTTGACCGCGTCGAGCTCCAGCTCCAATCGCTTTGCCTGTTCCGATCCCTCAGACATGGAACTGAGGAAACAAAAGCTGCCGGTGAAAAAAAAGAGCCACAGACTTTTTTTCCAGATCGGAGTCACATGACTGGAAAAAGATATTTTTTGCATAAATGTGTTCATATGATTTCTTTTATATGAGTTTTACGTCGACAACTTCAGATGGATTATGAGAAATCCGACCCTGTTCGTCGATCTAGTTTGTCGATCCAGTTTAACAATTCAGTTTATGGATTCGGTTTATTGATTCATTCTGCCTTGGCGGCGATTTTGTCAGTTTGTCTTGGCCGTTTATCTCGCCTGTTTGTCTTGCCTATATGTTTCGCCGCTTCATCGCGACATTTTTCTCTTTTTTTTTCGGCGACTTAGGCGACTTTTTTCGCCTTTCCGTCGGTTCTATTGAGCGCGCGTTTTTGTTTTTGTCGCCTTGATCTGAGCTAAAAGCCTCTTTCCTCCGTGTCCCCGTAAATGCCGGGGGCAGCGTTTCCGCTTTATTTGCTCGATGGCCGACTTCGCCGAAGCGTTCTTTTCGTTCAGCCAGTCAGGCCGATTTCCGCAGGTGGACGGACGTCTTTTTGCTGAAAGACAGCTTCGACGCTCCTTTGACTCGCAGGAAGCCCT
>JAIRTO010000296.1 GCA_031254895.1 Deltaproteobacteria bacterium | reverse complement strand
GCAAAAGCGGTCGCCTCATCTTCGTTCTCAAATTGTTCAAGGCCGGCTTAAATATCGGCTTCAATGTCCGATAGCTTCGCCTTTGTTTCCAAAGGGAAACAGCCTTCAGAGTCGAATCCCGCCATAAACGTTCGCAAGGCGTCCGCAGGCGCGGAGTCAAAGGCGCTTGCCGTCGCCTCAAACCCCTTTGCCATGATCTTCGGCTACTCTGGCGGCTATCTGATTTTCTGCAGGGATCTTCATTAGATTTCAACCTTATTTAAACATATTTCATGACAAATGGCAACAGCGTTTTTTAGCCGCGAGAAAAACAAAGGCCCCGAAGAGGCTCTAAGCATGCATATTCAGGGTTTTTTTTTTTTTTGCTCGAAAAAAATGTTTGACGAACGGCGCGGGCCGATGGCCTGACGCGTCTTGAAGGTTGCCAAAACAAAATTCCGCTGGAAGAAGGCGAAATCTTTCAACCCGCCGGCTTTTTGCCCGGGCGCGGCGCGATGTCTGCGCATTTCCTAGGGTTAGCCGTCGTCTTCCTGGCTATGCTTTACGAAATAAGCTTGGTTTAAGATATCCGGCAATTGTGGCGGAAAAAAAACGATGAGCTCGCCGCTGGACGTCAAAAGCATAAGGAGATGAGCCGGAGTCGTCAGGGAAGTTCTAGCCTTGCCGCTGCTGCTTGCTTCAGAGTCAACGGAGAACTAAGAAACTGGATTTTCATTAAAAATAATCGACTTCAAACTGAAACCGACGCCTCTAAAGAAGGCGGCCAAAAATGCCTCAATTGCACAGGTCAAAACTTTTGGTTCGGTTTGGCCTTGGGCTCGAGCGGGACGAATTTGGCTCTGGTTTCAGGAATTCTGCTCGTGGTAGAGTCCCAGCTTTATCCGCAAGGTGTCCAGATAATGCCGATGAGGATTGACCACCAGTCTCAAGACGGCGTCCGAGCAAGACACTTTTATGCGGTCGAAGGGCATGAGCTCGACTATCTGCTGGCCGTCGGCGGTCAGAAGAACGTCGCTGGACTTTTCGCCTATGATCACCTCCACGTCGAAGTGGAGAGGCAGGATGACCGATCTGGTGGCCAGGGTGAAGGGACAGATGGGCGTGACCAGCACGGCTTTAAGACCCGGATAGACGACGGGCCCTCCGGCCGAGAGGTTGTAGGCCGTGGAGCCGATAGGCGTGGCCAAGATCAAGCCGTCAGCCCGGTAGGTCCAATATTCGGTGCCGCCCACGCTCAGCTTGAGACTTAGGATTCTGGCCGGGGCGCTCTTGTTGACGACGGCGTCGTTGATGACGGTGGCTTTGTGGATTTGTTGGCCCTCGCGATGCACCGAAAAATCCATGACCGTCCGTTCCTGTATCTGCGCCTCTCCTCCGAGAGCCGCCTCCAGAACTTCCGGCAGCCTTTCCGGTTCTATTTCCGCCAGAAAGCCGAGGCGGCCGAGGTTCACCCCGACGATGGGCGCCCCGTTCAGGCCCCAGGTTCTGGCGGCGTACAGAAAGGTGCCGTCCCCGCCCAGAGAAACGACCAGAGAAGGCTCGAAGTCTTTCGGCGGGCTGGGCCCCGGGTTCTGCTCCGGATTGGAAAAAACCTTGAAGACGTCGTGACGGCCTTGGAGCCGCTTTTCCGTCAGAGCGGCCAGCTCGATCGCTTTTTTTTCTTTTTTATGGACGATGAGGACTTTGTCAGCCATCGAGAACTCCCGCCTTCGGTGCGGCCTTTCTAAATCGGCCAAATTAGGGCAATGTCTTGTGCATCTTTTTACTCGGATTTTAACGGAATTTATATCACACCTTCAGACTTTCTGAAAGCGCGGAAGAGACGTTTTTTTTCTAAAACGGCCAGTCATTTTCGAACCCCCGACGAAAAGAAGGGACAAAGCCGTCGGCGGCCTTTTTTGGTCAATCTTTTTCTAAAATTTTTGCGGGTGTGGGGAAGCGGCTTTCGGACGGTTGCCGGGCTAGGGATGACGCGACGATGAAGATGCGACCGGAGAGAAATAATCGATTGGCGGAAAAGATTCGACTGGAGGGAAAGATTCGACTGGAGGAAAAGATTCGGACGGACGGAGAGAAAGGTTTGGGTGCGCGGGAGGAGAGAGATTCGATTTTAGAGAAAGATTCCGCTTTTAAAAAAAGATTCGACTGGAGGGAAGATTCGACTGGAGGGAAGATTCGAACGGGGGCAAAGATTCTAACGGACGGATGGAACGATTCAGACGGAGAAAAATATTCCGCTTGAGAATAGGATTCCGCTGGAGGGAAAGATTCGGGCAGAGACGAAGATTCTGGAGGATATGAAGATTCTGGCTGTTTAACTCGATTTCATATTTTTAGAGCCAGTCGTCTGCGACGCGGCATTTCTGCAGCCAAGTTTTTTTCGCCTATATTCTAACGGACAGTTTTGGCCCATAGATCTAGTCGGAGGCGATAGGAAAGCGTCCTCTTGGCGCCTTCAGCTTGGCTTGGCGGTTGAGGACGGCTCTTTCGTCGTCCGACCTTCGCGCTTTCGCCCTTCGCGTCGTTCCGGCAGATTTCGTTCGCGCCCGGCTGACAACTTCAGCCGATTAGGGAAATTTTCGGCCTTCTTGACTCTGACGCGCGACGGTGTATCATTAGTCGTCTGTTCAAGCAGCCGTTCTTCCTCTTCTTCTGTCCGCTTGAACGAACGGCGCCTGGCCGCTTCTTCCTCGGGCTTTTTCGAAGAAAAGGACGGCCGGCGAGTCGAGCCTGACTGTTCCCCTCGCCGGACAGGGCCGATCGGACAGTCGTTCCGGCCGTCCGTCATTTTTTTTTCTCAGGTGAAACGATGCTCCTCAGGGACAACGTGCATTTTTACCCTTCCCCAGCGGGATTGGACTTTTCCGGAGAAATTAACTCCAACTCCGTGCTCGTCACAGGCTCCAAGCATGTCTTGATAGATCCGGGCTTGAGCAAACGCTGGGAGGAGCTAAAGGAAAAGATCGTCGCCGACGGGATCGACCTTTCCGACATAGGTCTCATCTTCTGCACCCACAGTCACCCGGATCACGCCGAGGCCGCTTGTCGAGCCGCGACGGAATTAGGGGCGGATCTTCTGATGGCCTTGGCGGAGCTCGATTTCTTCGTTCAAGGGGGAGCGATCTTTTATTATCGAACCGAAGAGGGCGTATACCTGCCCATCAAAGGCAATTTCCCCGTCTTCGAAACGCCCGATCTCAATCGCTTCATCAAAGGTTTTCCCGGACCGTTTTTTTTCGCCGAGCACAAGTTCAGGCTTTTTCTGACGCCAGGCCACACGCCCGGGTGCATGAGCCTGCATTGGCCGGACAGAGGGCTTTTGGTGACCGGGGACGTCTATTTTCCGGGCACGATAGGCTCCGTCGAACTCTTCGGCGGCTCTCCTTCCAGCATGTACCGAAGCGTCAGATTGCTCAGCGGCCTTCAAGACGTCGATCTCGTCTTGTGCGGGCATGGCGGACCGCTGGAAGGACGCCAGGCGGTCGAGGACAATTACCGGGCCTTGATGGCTGAGATAGAAGACAAAAAAGCGAAAGGCGTGATCTGAGCGTTTTTCGCCGACGGCGAACCGACGGCGAGCCAACGACGAACCGACGGTTCGCCGCCGCGCCTTCCGAACTTCTTGTTCCGGCCTTTTTGTTCCGACTTTTTCGTTCCGACCTTTTCGTTCCGAACTTTTTGTTCCGGCCATTTCGAGGCGAACAGCTTGGCGGCGGATCGTTCGGAAGAGACGAACGATTCTCCGACCGGCCAAAAGTCGGCGAGCCTTCGCCAAAGCTGAAAAAAGACCATAAAGGCAAAAAAAAGACCCCCGGGATGAGCCGGGGGTCTTTTTTTGG
>JAIRTO010000266.1 GCA_031254895.1 Deltaproteobacteria bacterium | reverse complement strand
TTGAGGCTGTGGGTAAAGGTCACGGAAAAAGCCGCCGGCGCCCCGTCCTGGATCCTTCTGGCCGCATGGGCGACGAGACTATCGGCCGTCTCCGGCGAAACCTTCATCCGGGCGGTCAGGAACCGACGAAAATCGGCGAGGGATTTTTGGCCGGAAAAATTGACCGACACGCCCGTGGTGGCTTCCAAGACGCTGCCGTCGCCGCGCTCTCCGGCTCTGGTGACGCTGCTGCGGCTCACGGCCTGGACGGAGGCCTGCACGGCGACTCCCGCCCCCTCGCGTTCGACGGTCACTTCGGCCCGGACGTTTTCGGTGGTCACCGAGACGACGGCGTCGCCGACCTGCAGCTGGTCGGAGACTTCGGCCGCCGCCCGGGCGGCGTCGGCGGCGTCGCCGCCGCTGGTGACGCTCTCGCTCAATTTGGCGAGGAAGCTCTCGTTGTCATCCCCCGAGTCCTCCTCTTCCAATCCGACGGCGACCTGGGCCGTGAAGGCCAACTTGCCCATCTTGACGACTTCGGTCTTGACCCGATCCGGCGAGCGGGTCACCTCGCGGTTGATCCTGCCGGCGGCCTCGAACGCAATTTCGCCGTTCAGCTTAACGCCGGCGGCGGAGACGAGATCCGCCCCCACCGACACCTTCAGGGTCGCCGCCACGCCGCCGCTGTGACTCTGGATCAGATCCATTCTCGAACACAGTCCCGCCGAGGCGGGGCTCAATTTTCCGGTGATCGCGTCGGTCAGGAACTGCTGGCAGTTGTCCCGATTGGCGAAGGTGAAGACCGCCCCTACGGCTCTGGAGCCCGACGCTCCGACCGAGGCCGATATTTCGGCGACGAGGGCATTGGCCGAGACGCTGACGCCGCCGCCCAACGTGAGGCCACTGCTGACCGTGACCTGATAGGTGCCGCCGGCGTCCCTGACGACGCCGAATCCGTTAGCCTTGGCGAAGGTCAAAGCGGCTTCGAGGCCAATCGGTCCCGCCTCCGTCTTGACGCCGAGGGAGATCTTCGCGCTGGTTTGCAAATTCACGCCTTCGCCGGGCTTAAGGCTCTCCAGAGTCTGACCTAACGTATCCGTCATTCGGGCTTTTTCAAGATCGGCTCGGCCGGAGGCGGAAAGCTCCCGGGCGGCTTTGGCGACCGGGTCGGAGTCCGGCGCCGCCGATTGGGCCAGAGAGGCCAAAGCCGCCGCCCCGCCCTTTTCTCCGGCCTTTTTGACAATCTGATCCAGATGTTGGGACAGGATCAGCTCGGCCAGATCCCTGTCCAGCTTCAGCTCCTTGGTCAAGATGTCGCGGGCCGTCTGACGGAGCTTCGCCTCTTGAGGCGGCCGCGTTTCGGCCAGCTGCTTGGCCGCCACGCGAAAACTGTCGTAATTGAGACGATCGAAGGCAGTGAAGGTGGCCAGAATGGCGGCGTCGCGCAGCAAATCTCGATTTTTTTCCGAAATGCTCTTCATGGCCTCGCCGATTATCTGGCCTTGCTTGGCGACAATGGCTTTTTGGATCTCGTCGCCCACTTTTAGAACCTCTTTCTGGTTGGCCAGGGCTCCTCGAAAGACGACCAGCTCGGATCGCAGATGCTTCTGCAGAAGCGCGGCTTGGCTTTGACCCTGAATGGCGGGCCCCTCAGGCGGGGTGCGCGTTTTTTTGAAAGCCTTGCCGAGACCTCTCTCAAAGGCGTTGGCGTGTTGAAACGCCTGGTTGACCTTAGGATGGGTGTCCTTGCACTGGAGGATGAGGACAATTTTGTCGCGAAGACCGTAGGCGTCGAAATGGGCCAAGAATTTTTGGGCCAGATCGTCAAGCTTCTTCGCTAGAGCCTTGTCGTTGGGATCGAGATCTTGCGCCTGCTTCATGAACTTCAAAAGCGCCTCCCCTTCGGGGTCCGAGACAGTATCGTTCATCTTTTCGATGGAATACTTGCCCGGCAGCGTGATGCCCTGCAAGGCCTTAAGTCGATCTTGGGGCGAAAGATCCGCGCCGTTTTCGGTCTTCACTTGCCCTCGGAAGATGGCCTCGAAGCCTAAGACAGCCAGGCCCGAGCCTTCCCCGTATATTTTGCCTTTAATCTCCCCTGTGGCGGAGACGACTCCCTGGCGGGCCAGAAAGAGCATTGGCGCGGCCAGAAGCCGCTGTCTTTCAGTCTCAATTCGGGTTTTTTCGGCCTCATCGGCTCCTTTAGGGACCTCGGGAATGTCACCAGGTCTCTGTCCGGCGGGACTTGCCTGCGCGTCCGGGGACGACAACTTTTTGATCTCGTCCTGCACCGCCTTCAAAGCGGCGGTTTCGGCGGCCAGCCGCTTGGAGAGCTGATCCAGCTCGGGCAAATCCGCTTGAAAATGGGCGACCGCCTGAGCCAGTTGGACGTCCGTAGACTGTCTAACGGTCGAGTCGGCCTGGCCCGCGATGGTTCTAAGCGCGTCCCTGGCTTTCGAGGCGGGCGAAGACGGAGCCTGGAGCCCGGCGGTCAAGCCCTTCTCCAAGGCCCGCATCAACCCGGCGGGGTTGTCGTCCGAAGGGACGTAGGAGATCATCTTGGCGTTCAGAAATTTGCGCATGACCCCGGTGACGGCCGCCCGGGCGGCGAACTGCTCGGAACCCTGAATCATCCGCTCCAGCATCTGACGCATCTTGTCGGAGGAGACCACGCCGGCGGCTTTCATGGCCAGGGCCCCGGCGGAGGCGACGTCTTTCGAAGAGGAGTAGCCGAGGTTGAAGAGGTTTCTCAAATCCTCGGGAGCGTCGGCCAGACCGGCCAGGAGCTCCTTGCGGTTTTGGTGGAACAAGGCCAGCTGGTCGTCGGAGCCGCTAAGCTTATTGGCGACCATGTCGCCGTCAAACAGGGCCTTGGCCAGAAGAAGGTCGATGGGGCCGCGCTCCGACCCCGACAGGCCTTTCAAGACCTCTTCGAGCTTGCCCGCGTCCAGTTCCGTCGGCGAGGAGACGCCCAGGCCGGCCAGGATGGTTCTGCCCTCCGCGGACGACTTAAGGACGGCGAAGATCTGCCGGTTCAGCCGAGCGCCTTCGTGACGCGCTTTAAGTAAATCTTCGGTCAGCTCGGCCCCGGTCTCTTTGACCGCCGCCCTCTCCAGAGACAAGGCCGCCTCGTTCAGATTCTGATGAGGGGCCATGATCTCGTCAAAAAGCGCCAAGGCCTGCAGAACCTTGGCCGAATCCGCCGGTTTGGCTCCGCCCAAAAGGGCGCCCAGCTCCGTCAAAAAGGCGCCGGTCTTGGCCGGATCGGCTTTGAGGGCCGCGACGAGGGTCTGGGAGGGCAGGCTGGTCTTCAGGAGAAACTGCAGGGCGATCTCCTGATTCGGCGAGCCCCGCGTCAGCGCGGGCGCCTTGTTGAGTTCGGCGAGAACCTTGTCGGCCGTCTGGTTTTTGACCGTCTCTTCCAAGGTTTCGATGGCCGTCAGAACTTCCGTCTTATCCGCCGCCCTCAGCTGGCTGTCGGCCAATTCCCTCAATTCCGAGAGTTGGCCGGCGGCGACGGCGGCTCCGGTCAAAGGATCCGCGCCGGGGGCCAAGGCGGCCGTCGCCGTTTTCTCGATTTCGCTCAGGCGTTTTCTTATCTCCTCGGCCTGTTTCCGCGAGTGATCGCTGATTTTTTCGCGCAGAGGCGCATTGACCGCCTCGTTTCCCCGCGACAACACTTCTTCTTCCAAGGCGGCCAAGGTTCTGGCCGCGCCTTTGACCACCCGCAAGGAGTCCAGACTCCTTTGCAGGCTGTGCCCGGCGACGGCGGACTTGGCCGCGGCCAAGCGGGCCAGGAGCTCTTCCTTGTGTCGGGGGCCAAGCCGGGAATTGCCGTCCGCCGCCAGTTGGTCGTAAGCCCGACCGAGCCGATCCTCCATCTCCGACAATTGCGTCGCGGAGGAGGAGACGTTCAGGCGATTCGCCTCGCTTATCAGACTATCGACGGCGTTTTCGTCGAAGCAGCTCCGGCGGGCGCGTTCGAGGGCGCCGATCTCGGCGGACAATTCGTTTCGGCCCAGAGCCCCGTCCGGCAGAGCATCCCTCACGGCCTTGGCCTGGGCTATCTTGTCGGCCAAGGCGTCCGAATCGGGCGGCCGGGTTCGTCCGGCCTGGTTGAACCGGGCCAGGGAGACCAGTTCGTTATAGGCTTTGGTCAGGTTATCGAAGGAATCCCTGGTCAAGCCATGCAGGTCGAGCAGAGCGCCGTTCCGCTGGTTGAGATCGTTCAGGAACTTTTGGCCCCTAGCCGTTCCGGCGTCTGGATCGGCCTTCAGTTCGGCGGCTAGAGCGCCAAATTCGGCGGCGACCCTAGCCGCCCCCAGAGTCTTGACCTCGGCCAAGGCCGCCCGGAGTTCGCAGGCTTTCTGGAGCAGCGCGGCGTTCCCTTGACGCAGATTTTGAAACAAGGCCGAATCCAGCCCGAGGCCGTTCGTGAAGCCGTGGATTTCGGCTCCCTGCCACAGAGAGCTCTCCACCTGAGCCAGATTTGCTCCGGCCAGCTCGGCCAAGCCGGCGAGCAGTTTTTGCGCCTGGTCGAAGTCCAAAGGTTGCCCGGCCTCCGTCAGGGCCGTCCGCAAGGGGGACGCGTCGAGGCCGGCTTTGTCGGCCGCCTCCAGCAGGCGCGAAAATTTGCCCGCGAACTGGGCGCCGTCGAAGTCCTTGACGAGAGAGCGGGCGGCTTCCTGAAAGCGATCGAGAAGTTCGACCCTGCCTTCGGCGTCGGCCAGAAGAGCGAAGCAGTGCTGCTGGATGGTCGATTGGCCCATGACGAAGCCTATGGCCTCTTGGATGAAGGGCCGGCTAGCCCGATCGACCTGGTTCCGGCCCTCGAGGCAGGCGTCGTGAAGGGCTATGAGCTCGTTTTGAGCGGCGACGATTTCGGCCTCGCTCTTGGCGTTTTGCAGGCGCTCCATTATCTGGGCGAAGCGGGCTTGTTGCTCGGCCTTGGGGAAGACGGAGCCGAGCAGGCTGCGCTCCAGCCGTTCCAACGAGGCTCTGGCTTCGGCCGTCTCGGCGGGGGAGCCCATGTTCTCCAATCTGGCCCGGAAATTTCTGATTTGATGGAGAGCGTGGCGGAAATCGCCCCCGC
>JAIRTO010000175.1 GCA_031254895.1 Deltaproteobacteria bacterium | reverse complement strand
TGAAACGCCTATTTGGCTCGACGACGAATGGCCCGCCAAAACCCAAAAAAAATCAAATATTGAAGCGGAAGTGGACGATGTCGCCATCGGCGACTTGATATGTTTTGCTTTCCAGTCTGAAGAGACCGCGTTTTTTGGCTTCGTTGAAGCTCCCGCAGTTCTTGAAGTCTTCGAAAGCCACCACTTCGGCTCGGATGAAGCCTTTTTGGATGTCGGAATGGATGACTCCGGCGGCGGTCAGGGCGTCGTCTCCCCGGGAGATGGTCCAAGCTCGGCATTCGTCGTCGCCGACGGTGAAAAAGCTGATGACCCCGGTCAAATCGTAAAGCGTCTTGGCGATTCGGTCGCCGACCAGCTCGACGAGACCGTATTCGCCCATCAGTTCCTTGGCTTCCTCAGGTTCCAAGGCGCTGAACTCCATTTCCAGACTGCCCTTGATGGCCAGACATGGGACTTCCAGTTCGAGAGCGGGCGGAGGGCCGGCGTTGTCCGGCTCGTTCAGCAAGGCCAACATAGGCTTGGCCGAAAGAAGCCCGAAGCCTCTCAATTTCGGGTCGGCGGCCACCTCGGGGATTTCTCTGAGCGGCTTGTCGTCTTCCAGCTGCTTGAGAGCTTGGGTCAGGAGGAGCCTTTCGTTGGGATCCGCCTTGCGGCCTCGTTTATGGTCTTCTTCCAGTTTCTCCAGTCGGCCGGACAGAGTCACGAAATCAATCGCCTTCAGTTCGGCGATCATCAGAGCGGCCTCTTTGGCCGGGTCGGGCTTGTCTTCCGAGGCGTCGGAAAAGTTTTTAAGGACCAGCAAGAGGACGTCGCAATCTCTGGCCTTTTCTAGTGAAGCTTTCAGAGCCTTCTGCGGTTCGGCCTGGGGTTTGGGCAGAAGCAGCTCCAGCCTGGCGGGAGTGTGTTTGCGGGGCTGAAAAATCCCGCTGAGATAGTCCAATCTAGGGTCGGAGACCTTCGTCTCGCCTTGACGCAGTTCCTGTTGTCCAACAGCCGGGCCCAAAGCCGTCAAGGCTCTGAATATCGTTTCCCGGCCCGAACCTTGGCGGCCGATGAGGCAGACCTTCATAATTTCATCAAACTCTTCTGCGGTCTGGAGACGACGGCGACTTGGAAACGAAAACGAATCGTAAACGATTCGTTTGACCAGGTCGCGTCTCAGACCAGCGGTCTTTTTGGCGGCGAATAAAAGCTTCCGAAGCCGTAAACGGCCAAGGTGTCGAAACAAGCTGGTCTGGAGGCGACGGAAACGTCGAAAACGCCGGACCAGCTCGGCATAGACGGTCAAATTTCGGAAGCGGTTTCAGTTAAAAGCGTTTCCACGCAGTTTTCGCAATAGCCGTGACTGCATTCGAGATCGGCGTAGAGAGAAAAATAACGATCCATGGGCAGCCATTGGCCGTTCGGATCCTTGATGGAATTGCACCTTGAGCAGATTTGCAATATTCCGCTCGGAACCTTGAGTTTAAGAGCAGATATTTCACGTTTGAGGAGGTCAATCTCTTCACGCAATTGACGCACCTCGGCAGAATTTTCCATATATGTTATTCCCTTGAACGAATAGGACTATTTTGACGAAACGGGTCTAAAAAACCGGACGGCTAGCGCCGCCGCCCGCGATCTCGACGACAGGCGACGAAATCGACCCTGACGGAATATCCGACAGAATATCCGTTAGCGCAGCCACAGCCGACAAAAAACCGTCTGGTCCAAAAAAAAAACGGACTCATGAAATCGTCGACTTTGACTGGACTTTTTTCAAAACGCGCCTGGCCGCTTATTTTTCAGCCGAGAATGAAGAGACCAAATCGAGACTAATCGAAGGCGCGGATTAATCGGATGCCTGGATTAATCGGATGCATGAACTAGTCGGAAGCATGGACTAGTCGGAGGCCTGGATTAATCGGAAACCTAGATTAATCTGAGGCCTTGATTATTTGGAGGTTTGGCCGGAACTAAAGTTTTTGGGACAAGAAAAATTCCAGCTGCTCCAAGGCCGCCTCGGCCGAGGCGAAGGTCACGTCCGATCTATCTCCGGAGAACAGCCGGCGGACGGTCAAGCCGTTCTCGCCGTCGTCGACCGAGACATACATCAAACCAACAGGTTTTTCTTCAGAGCCTCCGGTCGGCCCGGCGACGCCGGTGGTGGCCACGCCGATGTCGGCGCCGCTTCTCAAGCGGACGCCGGAAGCCATGGCCTGGGCGCATTCCGGGCTGACCGCTCCATGCTGTTCGAGGATAAGGGCCGGAACGCCCAAGAGATCCATTTTGGCTTCATTGGCGTAGGCGACGATTCCGGCCATAAAAAACTGAGAGATGCCGGGGATTGAGGTCAAAGCCGCCGAAACCCAGCCTCCGGTCAGACTTTCCGCCACAGCGACGGTCAGGTCTTTTTTCCGAAGGAGGCCGGCCGCCCCTCTGGCGCGTTCCCAGAGAATCTTGACCGAGCCGTCGGCCAGCCATAGGGCTTCTTTCAAAGCCCCCTCCATGGAGAGATCCAAGTCTTTCATAAGGTCTTTCATGGGCGCCTGGCTTCGTTCAAGAGGCGACGAAAATGGCCGGAATGAATTCCCCGACCAGGAAGTAGTGGAGAGCCGCCGCCACCCACATGGCCAAACAGGCCAGAAGGCCGCAGACGAAGCTGTCCAGAAGAACGAACTGGATTTTTTCTTCCTTTCTCCCTTTAATGAAAAGAGATTTGACGAAGTAGATGAAGAGGAAGAAAAACAGGCCCCAGAGGAAATGATATTTGAGAAAGCCGTATTGAGGAACCAAAAACATGGCCGTGAGATAGCCGAAAAGCTTGTCTATGACTATGCCCGGATCCCCGGGCTGATAGGCGGTCAGTCCCTGGTGAACTCCGTAGACGGTCAAGAGGGCTATGACCAGGTAACCGACCAGATAGGCCTTCCAGCCTAGCCAAAAAAGGAGGAAAAATATGGGCACGCCGGCCAAGGCTCCCCATAGAGAGGAAGCCAAAGGTATTTTGCCTAAGCCGCCCACGCTCCAAATCCAGGGAGCGACCCTGAATTTGGCGCCGACGTCAGAATTGCTCACAAGAACACCTGCCGATCGCGAGTCGAAAGTTTTGGAGCTAAAGGCTTCCGACTCGCCAAAGGTAAAGTTCCTGGCCTACAGGAGGAGTCTCCCGACAAAAGCGGCTACCCTTTCAGGAGAGCGGCCACGGGCTTCAAGCCGTAGGCCCCGCTTTCGATAGCGGTCAGAACGGCTCCGCCGCCAGTGAAGAAGTAATACGATTCGTCGTCCAAGGCTTCCAGATAGACGCCAGGATTGAGATTCTTCAGCTCCGTCAAGGTGTCCCCACCGCCGTAGAGCTTCCTGGCTTTGGCGTTTCGAGCTATCTCCGCATAGAGGCGACGGCTGCCTTCCGGGAAGTGAGGAGTCAGGCCCATGACGGCGTTGACGAAGATGGTTTCCGCCGAAGCGAGAGCGTCGGCGATCTTGGGGTCGTCGAAGGCTTCGGGAGCCACGTCCAAAAAGTACTGATATTTCCGGCCAGCCTGGAAATCCGAAATCTTGACGACCCTGCATTTGTTCGGATCTCGGCGATCCAAAACCTCCGACTCTATGACGGCCGCCGGCTCAAGAATCTTGCCGGCGTTCTTGTCCTTCTCCACCAGCCCCTTGGCCAGCTCGACGTCCTCGGCGGCGACTCCGGCCACTTCGACGCCGTATTTGGCGGCCAAAAAGGCGTTGTAGATGACTCCGCCCAGAATGAGACGGTCGACTTTTTCATAAAGCTTGTTCAGCGGGCCGATTTTGGTGTCGTATTTGGAGCCGGCCACGACGGCCAGGAAAGGCGGTTTGGGGTTCAAGACCAGATCCAGATGGATGAGCTCTTTTTGCATCAAAAACCCGGCCGCCGCAGGCATGACTTTGGCCGCGTCGAAGGTGGAGGCGTGGGGCTGCCAGGAGCCGAAGGCGTCGTTGACGTACAGGTCGGCGATCTCCGCGAACTGAGCGGCCAAGGCGGCGGTTCGTTCGTCCTTGGACTCTTCTCCGGCGAACCAGCGCGTGTTGGGGAGATATATTCCGCCTATGTCTCTGGATTTCAAGCGACTGAGGAGAGGAGACATGACCTCCGTCCGGATGGACTCTATGCCCTTTTTCGGGTCGACGGGCAATTCAGGGATCACGAAGCCGGCTTTCATCTTCCGGTTGAGATAGTCGACCACCGGCGCGACGGACGTGCCGGAACCGGTCTTAATCTCGCCGGTCTTGGAGTCTCTGGTTCGGCCGACGTGGGACATCAGAACAGGAAATCCTCCCCGACAGGAGATGTGGTGAATAAGGCCGAAGGTGGAATCGATCCTGAAAGCGTCCTTTATCAGGCCCTTTTCGACCACATTATGGTCTACTCTGGCCAGGACGACTTTCCCTTGCAAATCAAGATCGTCGATAAGGGGAAGTCTAGGGTCAAGATTGGACATGAACAAACCTCCAGGCGTCGCCAAAAGCGAACAGGAAACTGGTTTAAGGCCGCAATATCCTGGCCAGCGGACTTTAAGGGACGAAAAGGCGGAAATGGAGTAAGGGCGGTCGCCGAACCGGCGAAGCCGTCAACGTTTGGATTCGTCGAATTTGACCCCGCACCATGGACAAAATTTGTACTCGCTGCTGGTCAACTGTTCGCGGCAGGTGTGACAGACGAAAGTCAGATCTTCCGCGCAGTACGGGCAGTAAGTGAACGTTTTGAACAAATTCTGCTCAGCCTCGCTGAGGGAAGCGATTTTTTCGGCGCACTCGGCGTCCTGGCAGATCTTCTCGATGGAGCTGGCGGTCTTTGGCAGATTTACAGGCATTGTCTCTCCGGGTTCTTTTCGAAAATGTTGCAAAGCAAGAAATAGGTCAATAAACCTGGGAAAGTATACATTATTCGTGCACCAAAAATCCAGTCCTCAGCTCCGTTTAAATTGAATGGTCAATCTATCGTCTTTAGAAATAAAAAGCATTCAAATAAGGCAATATAAAAATGCAAACAAGATATATATAATCAATACAGGGTTAAAAACTGGATATATTCAGAAAATTTAAGATAAACAGGCTTTTTTTGTCGCCAATCAAACCAGGAAAATTAAATGAGAGGTGAACAAATCAGCGGCGAATATTCCGCAGTTTTGGCGACGGCTGAGGCGTTTTTTTGTTCCTGGCCGGCTTCTGGCTTTCTGATCATGCTTGACTACGTTTATTACTTATGTTAAATAAATCAAGTCGTCTCAACTTCCAGCCACTAAATTTGCTTTTGAAAGTTGTTATGTATCTTTATTGCTAAAAATGCATTTTTTTTAAATATATAGTCGTTTTATGCATGATAGGCATAAAAATCAGCGTTTTTTAATGCCTGGAGCCGAATTATGATCCAAAGAGCGATCTGCTCGGCCGTTCCGCGAAAATTTCCGATTATTTCCCTATAGTATTGAATGTTCCAGCGAATTGTCCGGAAGATTCGCCAAAAGATTCTCTTTTTTTTCTCTGATTCCATCGACGCCGTCTCTTTTGAGCGGCGGCGTTTCCGGCCAGCCAATGGGAACGAAAATTCGAGCGATCCCGGCCTGGGCGATTCGTCTGGACGGTTCACCTAATCGCCCCTACCGGCGGGCCATCCAGTCGGCCCAACAGGCGGCCCCCCATCCAGGCGGGCCGTCAAACGGCGGCCAAGGCCTGGGCGACTCGCTTCTCTCGCGGTCTTTTTTTTGGCTTTGCGCCGTAGTCAGCCAATGCCCGTCCAAAGCGACGAAAAACTGCTTAAGATGTGGTTTTTTTAGGGATAAATTGATATATTTCGCCTATTTCTGGGATTATCGGCTCCCCTTGACTCTATTTTGTTCCGCTTCCGCTGTTTTCTGGGAGAAAAATGACGACAGATTTTAACGCCGAGTCTTTTGTTTTTATTTATGACAAATTTATAGAAATATATTGATAATACCCTCTTTTCTTATTTTATCCACTATTCGGTTTTTTTTTGGCTTATTGCTTTTGGCGGCTATTTTTTAGTCATTTTCTATTTTTCATTGCCCTATAAGTTTCCTTTTATTACTTATATTTATTGGTCTGTTCTACCGTAGTCAAAAATATCATTATTTAATTCGCTCATTTTTTGTTGTTCCAAAGTTATTATTCCAAATTTTAATATTTATTTTTGAATATTTATATATTTTATATGTATAAATATTTCTATTGCTTTGTTTATTATAATTATTTCATCAATAAACGTATTTTAGCCTAACAGACGATATTTTTCCGAACTTTTTGAGCGTTAAATATAATGACGCGCCTAACGGAAAACATGATTTTATTGGCGAATCAACATCTTGATAGCATGTCTGAAAATAAATTTTGAAAACCAATCTTGAAAACAAATCTTGCCGACATGCCAAAAGCTCGAACAAACGACGCGCGGCCAATAAAACGAGGCCATAGCCTTAGAAAAGCCCGAAGACTTGACCGACTTCCAGTTCGTCCATTCGCCTCCAGGCGTCAAGGGCCTTGTTCCTCCGAGCGTCTTCGCGAACGAAACGTAGGGGTTTTTGGAAAAACAGGCGCGTCGGCTCAAACGAATTTAGGATCAAACGGTTTTCGGATTGTGGCCTCGGCGCGGCTTTTTTGACGATCGGCGGCGACGCTCGCGCTTGATGCAGGATTTGCCTCTTTGGCCCATAGCCAACGGAATCGCCAAGCGTTCAGCCCGCCAACAAGCCGAACAATCAGCTTGACGCGGGATGAAGTTCAATTTTTTTCGAGGAACGCGCGATTTCCGACTTGGCCGTCCCCTTTGGCGGAATATGGAGCGGCTCTTCCGTCCGGACGCGCCTTTTAGCTCGACCAAAATTTCGTTCGCCTTTCAGGCGCCGTCGAATGGAGACCGTTTTTCCGAGGATTCCAAAAGGAGTCCCCGGCTTCGCCGGCTTGGCCGGCTTTTTGCGGCGAAATTTTGGCCGCGTCGTTAAAACGCCTGGCCATTTCGCCAAAAAACCCTGACCCGGGCGGCGAGTTCATTGTCAAGGGCGCCGGTCTCGAGAGTCTTTTTGCGGCGAAAGACGCGGATCCGTTCAGACAGGCGATGCGGGCCTTAAACAACCTGGAGTTGCAGATCATGGAAATAACCCTACACGGAGTCAGAGGCAGCATCGCCGTGGCGCATCACAAAGCGTCGCAATACGGCGGCAACACCGCCTGCATCGAAGTCTGCACGGACAACGGCACGAGGATTTTTCTGGACTCCGGGACGGGCCTGCGGAAGGCCGGAGAGAATCTGCCGGCTCAGGGCGAAGTCCACGTCTTCATCACTCACGGCCACGCCGATCACATAGTCGGCCTGTGGTTTTTCAAGCCTCTTCATCTTCCGACCTGGACAACTCACCTGTACCTGCCCGAATGGCTGGAGCCTCTGCCCGACTATTTCTATCAATGCGGCTTTTTTCCCGTCCCGTTCAACCAGCTCAAAGGCAAGGTCGTCACCCACATGGTCAGGGCGGGGCAGTTCATCTCTTTGGATCCCTCGAACAGCGAAGTTACGGCTCAATCTTTCGACACCGAGCACCCCGGCGGCAATCTGGGCTGGAAAATCGCCGCCGACAACGCGACCTTGCTTTATTCCGGAGACTGCGAAATCACGAAAGACCCCGTCGGCCACAAAAAAATGGCCGAACTGCTGCAAGGAGTCGAACTGGCCATCGTCGACGCCCAATACGACCGGGCCAGCTATCAGAAAGGCTTTGGCCACTCCTGCTGGGAAGACTGGCTGGAAGTGACGGCCGGCACGGACTTGAGCCGACTGATTCTCACGCATCACGACCCCATGACCTCCGACACCGATTTGGCGGCCCTGGACAATTATTTGGCGAGTCTGCATCAAATAGGCTGGCTCAGGATCCAGATGGCCAGGGAGGGCACGAGCTTCACCATCGGCCAAAAGAGGCTCCACAGGCGAAGCAGCGACAAGATCGACAGATTTTTGGAGGATCTGACTAAATACTCCAGCGAACATGCGGTCATGGACAAATTTTTGCTCAAAGCCCGCGAAATTGCCCAAGCCGAGGCCGGAAGCATTTACTTGATCGAAGGCGATCGGCTGTTTCAGGCCTACTCTCACAACGACGCCATGTTCGTCGTGAGCGACGCCTATCTGCAGGCCTATAAAAACAAAAGCTTTCCCGTTTCCAGAGACTCCATAGTCGGCTATGCGGCCTCGACCGGCCGCTCTCTGAACATAAGCGACGTCGCCGATCCTCAAACGTCGGCGCCCTGCCGCTTCAAAGACGTCGTCAACGACAAGAGCGATTACGTCATTCGCTCCGTCCTGACTCTGCCTCTGAAAAACAGGCTCGGCCAAGTCTTCGGCGCCCTCCAGCTCGCCAACCGTCTGGAGCCCGGCGGCAAGTCCCCTTCCCCCTTCAGCGAGAAGCAGCAAAAAGACTGCCTCGCCCTGGCCGGCCAGGCCGGCATAATCTTGGAGCGCTGTCTGGCCGAACGGCGGAACATTCACGCCCTTTTGCGCATGGCCGCCGTGCACGATCCTTTCGAGACCAAGAGCCACGCCAATCGGATCGGCTCCGTAACCAGCGAGATATACCATTTTTGGGCTTTGAAGAAAGGTTTCCTCTCGGAGACCATCCGGCAAGAGAAAGGCCGACTCCGTCTGGCGGCCATGCTCCACGATCTGGGCAAAGTCGGGGTCAGCGAAGCCATCCTGCAAAAGCCGGGCAAACTCTCCCCGGAAGAGAAGAAGCTCATGCGGATCCACACCGCCGTCGGAGAGTCCATCCTGATGGACGATCGCCGAGAAGTGGCCTCCATGGCTCGCGAAATAGCCCGTCACCACCACCAGCAATGGAACGGCAAAGGCTATGCCGGCGCCGACGGCGAATCGCTTCTGTCCGGCCTCGACATCCCCTTTTGGGCTAGACTGGTCTCGCTGGCCGACGTTTTCGACGCCCTGGTCGCTCCCCGCTGCTACAAAAACCCCTGGACCTTCAAGAAAGCCCTAAATTTCGTGAAAGATGAAGCCGGTCGCCATTTCGATCCGGAAATAGTCGAATGTCTCTTCGGCATCGAGGATCTTCTGCGGCAAATTTATGCCCGTTATCCCGAGAAAGAGCCGATGAAGCAGTTTTGACGTCAAAGTCGTAAAGCGAAAGAGGCGTTCTTTTCCGCCGAATAGAGAGGTCTCGGAGCCAAAAGGCTCCGGAACGCGAGGCTTTTTCGTTTCTCCTTCCAAGCGACCGAGGCTTTTCTGGCGTTCGCCACCTGTTCGTTCTCCTCTGTTCGTTCTCCCCTGTTCGTTTTACCCTTGTTCGTTCTCTCCTGTTCGTTTTACCCTTGTTCGTTCTCTCCTGTTCGTTCGCTTTAGAGTCAATTTGTCGACTTGGCGACCAAAAGCCCGTCGAACCAAACGCCAGGAGTCGAGATTGAAGAATTTTGAAGAGGCGGCGGCAAGAAATTCAAGCTGGAGGCGAAGCGTTCAGACGTTTCCGCCGCCTCCGATTTCGGCTCCCCTTCCCCCACGCGCACATTCGCGCAAACAAACAAACCTGCACCCACAATCAGACGCACACACGCGCAAATATCGCCTGTTGCCGACAATAATGGCCTCTCGACTGCTTGTAAACCGAACAAGCGAGTGTTCTCTTCGACGATGACGCCATTTTTGGCGCGAAAGTCGGGGAACAACAATAGTCGGCGACCAACAACAGAAAATTATTCAGGTTTCCGGCTCGACCAACCGATAAGAAACTTAAACGCCCCAATGTCGGCGCACATAATTTTGGTTTTCTCATTTTCGTTCGTCAAATCAATTTTTAAGCCCGCTCATCAAAGCGTTAATAAGCGAAAATTTTCTCTATCACTATATTTAACCGCCATTTAGTGTTTATGCATATTTTAGAAAGCTTATAAATAGTCAAATAGCATATTATTTCAACTTTTTGTCCACTTCCGAGTCGGTTGATCTCTGGTCAAAAATGTTGACATCTAAAGGAAAAATGCCTTAGAATCATACTGTAAAAGCCTGAATCAGTCTTGGTCGTCTTCAGCCGACGACCTTGGCGAGAGACCGGCCAGCAAAAATAGTTTCGGTCTTTATCGCGGCTTGCGTCTGAACTTTTCTCCAACGACGCGACGCGACCGTTTTTAAGACCGTTTTTCGAACTGTATGGCAGTTTTTTTTGACTGTTTGGAATTTTTGAGCTTTGACCGTTTGGCCTCGTTTCGGCGGCCAGGTCTTTTGGTGAAAAATCCGGTCTTGAAAAGCAAGTCGGATCATCCATGGTTGAACAATTCGTCTGAACGTTAGGGAAGCATGAACGCAGGACTGACCAAAATAACGTCCTTCATATTTTTATTTGCCCTCTGTTTCTTCAATTCTGCGGCCTTTGCTCAAATAGAGCCGGCCTCAGTTCTTCATAGGGGCGACGGCGCAGCTTTGTCCGATCCGACTGGCCTGGCGGCGGATCTGCCGAAGTTGAGTCTGTCGACTGATTCTTCCGCCACTAAGGCGGCTCCTTTCGCCCTTGGCCGCAAGACGGGCGACGCGTTTGACGACCGGAAACATTCAATCGGCGAGGTCGGTCTCGGCATGGACGAATGGCTGTCCGGCTACGGCTTCCAAGCCCAGGCGGAGACTAGCGCTCCGGAAACGGGCGTCATCCGAAACGAAGAGCCGACCAGGCCTCCTTTGACCGTGCCTCCTCTGGACATCAGCGGAGCAAGTCTGGCTCCTGATCTTTCCGGCCTGGACATCCAGAGGACTGAGGGCGGCGGCTCCGTCGTTCTTCTGGATGAACATTTGAACATCCAAGGTACGGTCAAATTGGAGAGCCGCCTTCTCGACGGTTTCGGCTCTTCTCTCAACCAGGGCATCGCGCCCGGTTCGGATCAGACCAACCTGACCTCGGTCGATTTCGGCCTCAAGGCGAATTATTCCCTCGCTCCGAATTGGTCTCTAGGCGCCTCTCTATCCATTAGAGACAGCCAACTGGGCTCCGGCAAACGCGGTCGTTTGTCGGGACTGCCCGACTGGTCCCAGGCTTTTGGCCTCAATCCCGCCCAATACAACCTCTTGAGCGCCGGAATCCAGCATTATCGGCCTCAGTCGGGAACCACCGCGGCTTTGACGGCCTACGCCGGAGAAATTTCGCCCGGCTACGCTCCGAGCGGCGACTACTTTCGCAACTTGGTCATGATCGAACTTCAGGGTCTCGAATTCTCCCTACAACAGTCTCTGCTGGGCGGCCGCATCGATTTGAAGGCGGCGGCCTTGCTCAATTACATGGAGACTCGGAATTCGTCTCTCTATCCTCAGGCCCGCGACAGTCGCAATCTGGCCGCCTATCTGGCCCTGACCTATCGGGATCCCTCCAAAATCAACGCCAGTCTCCTCTGGCGGTACGGAGTCGACGGTTTCATTCTCTCGGACAGATTGACGAACGGCGGCTTCGGCTCCGCCTCCTATCTGGACGCGAAGATCTGGCGCAGCTTCAATTTAAGTCCGACCCTGACCCTGTCCACCCAGTTATACGGCTCCAACATGATGAGCAACTATCTGGCCTTGACCAACGATCGCCCCCTCGCCGACAGCTACGTGGAGGGACGAGTGACCATGAGCTACGCCTTTTGACGGCTTTCCTCTCAAAGTCGACATTTAAAAACTAATCTCCTTCAAGCGACTAGGAAAGCGGCTTGGCCAACAGCCTGTTCCAGCCGTTCGGCCATTGGTCTGAATTTAATCGACTCTCCGAAGAAAAAGCCGGGCTGTCCCGGTTTTCGTCTTGTCGGAGCCTCCAGACGATTAGGCGCCTTAGTCATTCCGGTCATATCCCAAAGTTCCCTTTGGCTGAAGAACTGACGCCAGTTCGAAGCGGCCAACCATATCGACTGCGATTCCGTCGACGGCTGCCAATCGCCAAAACGGTCAGGCGCCCTTGCGCCTTCGGCGAAACGGGAATATTGTCGCGCCTTCAAGCTTTGAATCTTTTCGAGCCTCATCTTCCGAATCGGCGGCGGAGCCGGCTATTTGCCAAAAAATTCGCTCAGAGGCAGGCAACGTCGAGAAATTTGCCGTCGAACAGGTCGAACGAAGGCGATCAATGGAGCTCGCGGGAACTCGCTGGAGCTCGCAGAAACTCGCTGGAACTTGTGGGGCTCCCCTTCATCGCTTTTTTTTCGTCAGAACGGACGAGCCTTTGAAATCGACTGGCGCCCGTTTTTTTTGGCCCCAAAAACGTCTGGCCGTCGAAACCGCGAAACCAGCTAAAGCCGCCGAAGCTGTCGATACCGCCAAAACCGCCAAAGCAGTCGTTCCGGAAGGCCTATAGCGGTTAGCCCGAAGAGCCAACAATTCTTGAGTTCAAAAAAAATGGCCCAAGACTCGTCAGTTTTGGCCAGATGACGACATGAGAGTCTGTGACGACCACAAAGTCGTCATCTCACGACGCGTTTTTTTTCTAGGGCGTTCAAACGCCGACAAGCGACTCGTTCGCAATTGCGGCCAACGGAGGCGATTCAGCCAATTGGCTGCGGCAATCTCGGAAAAATGGGCCAAACGATAGTCAGGTCGACCTTCTCGCCGAATATATTTTTATATGAGGATATTATTAATTTGCTCAGGCGAAGCGTCTATGGCCGAGCCTCATGAGCGCTTAACTGATTGATCGCCTGACCGCATTGTCGACGGGTCTAATGTGGTTTATTGATCGATTGCTGGAGCGATTGCTCGATTGGTCGACAAGTCGACAGCACGACAGGCTTATAAACGTCAGCCGACTTGGCGGGCTTAAAAAACGTCCGAGACGAATTGGCGGCCCCTGAACGAGGCTGTTCAAAAAAAGAAAAACTGTCGCAATTTTCGACGCAGTTTTCCGGCAAAGGCGACAGCCGCGACGATAAAGCCGCATTTTTGGCTCGAAAATTCCGGCGAACGGGCCTTTTCAATCATTTGTTCAAGCTTAATAAGGCGAGGTTGTCATTTCATGAAAACTTCAAGGTGGTTTTTGTACGACGAACTGTTGGAGACGACGTCCAGCTCGGCTTTGGTGAAAAGAGTCGCTTTCGGCAGTTTCTGGGTGATGCTGGAGTCCGATGAGGGCGGCATAGGCCTCGCCTACAACTATCCTGTTCCTTCCGGACAGGTCGTCGGCGATCGTTTCGACGTCGTCGGCTGGCCTCTGCGAAAGGCGGCGGATTTGATTAAATCCTGGGACTTCAAACTGGCCTCCCTTGGTCTGGCGGCCCTGAACGCCTCCAACAACGCCAAAGTTCTGACCCCCGGCACGTCCCTCAGCGAGGCTAAAGAAAAAGCCGAAGGCGACGCCTTCGATTTCTTCCTGCCTTTGACCGTCGGCAAAAAAGTGGCCGTGATCGGTCACTTTCCTTACCTGCATAAACTAAGGGATTTGGCTCAAGTCATCGTGCTGGAGCGAAATCCTCAACCAGGCGATCTGCCGGACCCGGCCGCCGAGTACCTGCTTCCCGAACAGGATTTCGTCTACATAACCGGCACGGCCTTCATCAACAAAACCATCACCCGCCTTCTGGAGCTCAGTCGACAAGCCGTCGTCTGTCTGGTCGGCCCCAGCGTGCCCATGAATCCTCTTTTGTTCAAACATGGCGTCAAATCCCTATCCGGACTGGTGGCGCCGGAATATGAGCCGTTGGCGGAAGCGCTGAAGGATCCTGAATGCGAATATATTTTCAAGTACGGCGTGAAGGTCAATCTGGTCAGCTGAAAAAACGCTTTTTTGATTTTTAGGCTGAGCATATCGAGTGTATTATTTTTTACTTACATATTCATTGATGGAATTAATTAGCATATTTGAATTTATAAGACAGTTTTTATAAACATAAAACCATAAAATATATAAAAATGTTTATTCAAATCTAAATAAAGTTTTTATCTTCTAAACCGCAACATATCTATAGCTATTCTGGAAAAAGATTCATTGAGCATGCCTGGAGCGAGCTTTTTTCTTTCCCTATCTAGATTTCAACGTCAAAAAATGGTATATTTATTTTATGTCCATCTGACGCTCGAAACTTTTTTCCGCTTTCACTCAGTTTTTGCCGTCGTCAGGTTTTCGTCGAATCATCTCAGTTTGAGAGGTCGCTTATTTTCGGAGATGCTTTAGACACATGATAAACGCCATTTTCGGTTTTTTTTGACTTTTTCGAGTGTTTTCCGTTGCAAACTACTCGATAAATTTGTGCTGCTCGCGGAAGCGAGCTTTTCTTTAGAGTTGTTTTTTGGTTTTGCCGTCAGCTGTCTTGACACTGACCTGGTTAATAAAGGATTTAGATTGTCTAATATGCTAATAGTTACTTTTATCATTTTGTAAGTTATAACTCTGCCCTGATTAATAAGGGATTGAGATTGT
>JAIRTO010000186.1 GCA_031254895.1 Deltaproteobacteria bacterium | reverse complement strand
GCGGCCTTCGGCGGCTAGCATCAAAGCCGTCCGGCCGTTATTGTCCCTGGCGTCGACCTCGGCCCCGTTTTCGAGCAACAGCCTGACCGTTTCCAGATTGAAGTTAAGCTCGTTGTCTTCGGCATAGGGCGTGTGACGACCCATAACCGTCGCCATCAGAGTGGTTAGGCCTTCTTTGTCGGCGGCATTGACGTCCGCGCCGTTCTTCAGCAGAAGCAAGACGGCTTCCGCGCTGTTGTCGGCGGCATACATCAAAGGCGTCGCGCCGTCGTCGTCTGCGGCGTCGAGCTTCGCCCCGCTTTTCAGGAGAAGATCCACGACTTCCAGATTGACGATTCTAGGCCTTAGGGCCACCCAATAATTTTCGCAGTATCTGTTGCTCAAGGCCGTCATCAGCGGGGTCTCGCCTTTGAAATCGCCTTTGGGATTGACGTCGGCTCCGTTTTTCAACAGCAAGGAGACGAGCTCCAGATCGGGCTCCTCCACTCCGGTCGCAGACGTCAAGGCCGTCCAGCCCGTCTCTATTCTCACCGGGGGATCGTCAGAGCCTCCGTAGTCGGGATCGGCTTCCACCGTCGCGTTGACGTCGGCCCCGTTATTCAACAGAAAGGAGATGAACTCCAGATTGGGATTGTCCAACGTGGCGGCTCTCAACAAGGGAGTTCGCATCCATTCGTCATATTCCAATTTGGCCTTCGCGTTGACGTCGCCGCCGTTCTGGAGCAGAAGCGCGAAAGCTTCCGGATTGGGCTTGTCCTCTCCGGCAATTTCCACCAATATGTGAGGGCTGACCTTGGCCCCGTTTTTCAGCAAAACTGAAAGAACCTCCAGGTCGGGATTTTCAGCGGCGGCCGCCAAAGGCGGCCCCCAATCTTCTCCGTTGACGTCGGCGCCGTCCAAAATGGCGGCTTCGACGGCCTGGGGCGTTCCAGTCCGGCAAAGCTTCACGAAATTCTCTTGTTTACTGGAGTCGTCGGCATGACCAATCGCCGACAAACTCGCCCAAAGCAGCAAAACCAGCCAGAATGCCTGTCTCATAGCGGTCAGTCTCCAAATTTAGCTTTTCTTTCGGATGTGCTCCGGTTCGGCGCGTCATCGCGCCGAACCGGCTGAGGAAAGTTCTCTTGTCCGCCGTCTGGGCGGGGCGGTCTTTTCGGCCTCTCCCTCGAAGGCCGCCGGCTTGCGGATGCGCCGGCGAGCGTCAGCGTCTGACCAATTGTAGTTTGGTGAGCCACTCGGCCGCAATGGGCCAATAATCCTCAAAGTCGTCGGCGCGGATCATGATCTCGACGTCGAAGACATATTCGTCGACATAGATGAAAAGTCGGTTCACGATATTGGTGTCCTCGTTGGAGCCGACAAGGTACCTGGCGCTGACGACGGGATGGTTGAGGCGTTTGGACGTTTCGGCGTCGGCTTTTGGGTCGAACTTTATTTCGTCCATATTTCCGTTTTCCTCTTGGACGAGTTCTCTTATGTAATCCGGCGCTTCCTCCGGCGTCTTCGGCCTCCACCCGTGATCGACGAAGTAGCGGCTAATTTTGAACATCGCCGGATCTATGTAGCGCGTGTACTCGATGACTCTCGCCTGGTCGGGATATTCCGCGGCTTCGAGCATGAGTTCGGTCACGTCAGAGTCGGCGGCGCCCGTCGCTGTAGCGCCCCAGCTCCCGAACCAGGTCTTGAAGTCGTCTTCGGTGAACTTCTCGGCCTCTTTCGTCGGAACCGTCAAATGCACCCAGAAGACGTAGTCGTCGGTGAACATGAACGTGTCGAACGAGGTCAGCGCCTCGCCGTTGCCCGTTTTAAAGTCGCATCGCGTTCCGGCCAAGGGGTAGCTCAGACTGCCCGAGCCTGGCTCGATTTCGCGGAGCGCGACTTCGTCTTTCGCGCCAATGGCCCTGTGCGAGACCAAAAACTCTTTCGCTTTGGCCGCCGTCAGCGGATAGAAGGACTCGCCGCCGGGGACGGTTTCGTCGTCGTGACGGTATCGGTCAACCACCAGCTCCCACCGATTGTCGGCGGCGCCTTCGCCGGCCAGCCCGCGCCTAAAAGAAAAATACCCGTATTCGTCATCCTGTTCGCGTCTTTTGGCTCCATCTTCGGCGAATTCAGTTCCAGGAAAGCTAGGAACGTCCAGCCACAAGCCTTTGACGTCGGTCATGTCCCCGACGTAGGGAGTCACTTCGGCGAAGGCGGGCGGCCCGATCAAGGCCGAGGCGAACGCCGCGAGGGCCAGCGCCGCCATGAACAGGCCGACCGATCTTACGGAAAAACAGCATTTTTTCATTTTCAAACAACCCTTTCCATGCCTCAAGCGGCTATTTGGCGTTATTTTCGTCTTGTCCTTCCGACAGCCGATTTTGGCGAGCCAGCTCCCTATATTCCTCAATCAGAGCCTTGGTCGACCAATGCGCCGGTCGTTCGGGATAGTCGCGAATCAGGCGGTCGGCGATTTCCTCCGCCCGGTTCAAAAGGTCTTCCGCCTCGTCCAGGCGGCCTTGTTCGATGCGCAAAAAACTGTTGGTGGCCAGCAGATAGGCCCAACTGAGAGCGTAGACAATTTGCGGATCTTCCGCCATCAATTCCTGCAAGAGCTGGTCGCCGAGCTGGACGAAACTGTCGGCCAATTCGAAGAGTTTCAGTTTTGTGGCGATTAACGCCACCAGAGAGGTTTCAAAGGCGAAACACACGCGAAACTTCAAATTTTGCGGATCTTCCGCATACAATTTTTCATACAGGGCGAAGGATTCGGCGGCATAGGTCAAGGCGGCCCGAAAGTCGTTCCGATGCAGGGCCGATACGGAGCGGGAGGACCAAAATTGGGCGTGTTCGAATCTCCATAGAACCCCGCCCATCTCCTGCGGCCAGTGGCGGAACATTTCGTTCCACAGTTCCTCGCCTTCCCGGAATAGAGCCTCGGACTCTTCGACATATTTTTCTTTCCGTTGCGGGTTTTGCTCAAACGGAGCCGAAGCGGCGGCGAGTTCGGCCAGATGAGTGATGTTTAGGGCCAGATTGCCTTTGGCCCTCAGGGAATCGGGAAATTTTTCGGCATAGGCTCGGAGAAGACTGATGTTCTGTCGGTAATAAAAATCAGCCTTGACCGTATCGTCGTCGTTGTTGGAAAAAACGGCCAAACGCAGCAGAGCGTGGCTGTACTCGAAAAAAATGTCTTCGTCGTCCGGCTGATCTGCGCGAAGACCTTCGAGAAGCCGCAAAGCTTCGGAAGCGAGAGACAGCCCGTCGGACGTCCGGCCGTCGATGGTGGCGGCGACGTTGCTCCGTTGGCTCAAATTGACGGCTTGAACGAGGCGGGCTCTCGGGCTGCGGGCCTCCCACCTTTCAAAATAATCTTGCACGCGGTCGGTGACGTCGACGAGATTTTTCGACAAAAGCCAATCGCTGTACTCGTTGACCATCTCGAAAGTCAGAAATTCCACGAGCTTTTCGGATTCGATCCTACGTTCCGTGGCTCTTTTTTCTGCGGAGACGGCCCAGGCTGCCAGCCCGGTGGTCATCAGCAGAACGGCGGCGACCAGAGCCAGCCAGCCGCCCGCGCGGCTGCGCGAAGCCCTGAGGCGGGCTTGTCTCAGATTGTCGCGATCAACCCTCAAAAGTCGGGCCAACAAATGGATAAAAGTCTCTTCGTGATCGCCGGCGGCGAAGACCGGTTCCAGTCCCGCCGGCAGGGAGGGCGGAAAGGAGGCCTGGTCGGCCGACGAAGAGTCGATGACTAGAGGGATTATGTGATCCTGTCGGCCTGTCTCCACAAATCGGCGCGTCTCGGCGTCCACGTAGGGCGAGTTGGCGCTGCGCTTGGAACAGATGACGACGAGAAACCTGGAAACATCCAGGTTTTCGAACAGACCGTCCGACTCTTTGGAGCGCGTCCCGAGATCAGATTTGTCTCTGAAGACCTTCATTCGCTTGGGAAACGCGGTTTCGTCTTCCGGGTCTTTGCGGCTCCTGACCAAAAGATCGGCCACAGGGATGCGGTAGCTCTCCAACTTCGTTTGAACCCGCCGCGCCCATTTTTCGTCCGCTTCCCCTCGTTCGTAGCTGATGAAGGCGTAAAATTCGTAGGACATGGTCAGTCCTCAGCCTCGGGGAAGGAGCCCTTTTCATGGTTCCAGCTTTTTTCTTCAACAGTCAGGCGAGCCTCGGCCGGGAGTCCGGCGGCCGTTTCGTCGATTTGGCCGGATGGAACAGCCTTGCGGAAGACGTCAAGACGGTGACGGCAGGAATGCGATCCATGGAGGCGCAGATCGTGTTCGTTCCGCAGGACGTTCAGAATGGCCGCGTCGCGACAAATGACGCCGGCGTATGGAAGATCCTCTTCCAGCATGTATCTCTCCCAGAAAATTGCGCATGACTTTTTCGGGAGCGATTTTAACAGTTTTGTTCTGGCCGGATAGGAACAAACTGTTACCTTTCTGTTTTTTTTGAGGGGATAGCTTTCGGCGCGGGGAAGAAGATAAAAAGCGTCAGTCGGGACGGGAACCGCCTTCGCTATTGTCGTCGACTGAAGGCGTTTGCGGGAAATTGACGAAGTCTATAGGGCAGGAGTAGAACCTGTTCGGGCGAAGACGAGCTCCGCAAAGCGAACGGGATGTTAGTTCTCTGCGGCTTAAAGGCGGGCTCGCAAATTGGCGGACAAAAGAAGACCAGGCAAGGAGCAAATAATTGTCAGCAGGTAATTAAATGGATAATTATGTCTTTATGTTTTTCAACGCTCCATGAATATCTTGACTCCCAGTCTTTCTGCCTATCTTGATCAAAAACCATCAACCAGCCTTCCTTGGTTCCGCCTGATTCCAGGCGTCCAGCTAATTGAGCCAAAGACTCAGCTTTATCGAAAGGACGATCCTTACTTTTGACTTTTAATTCTATCGGGTATTCGATGTTTTTGTAAACGACGCGAATGTCGACTCTTCCTCGGCCTTGGGAGAATTGCATCTCCACTGAGGCGCCGCTGCCGGTGACGACTCTTTGAAGCGACTGATGCAGCATGAAGGCGTGAAAGGCTTCGCCGTATTTCACCGCTAGATTGTCGGGATGTCGCAGAGGAAAAGTCGCCCCCCATTGTCTCCAGGTTTTTAGAAAAGCTTCAATGAGCGGGTTCATCAAAATAAGGTCGCCGTCGAGCCATATGTTTCGAGGGATGTCCACGAAAAGTTCCCTCAGATCGTAGCTGAGGCGCCTGGCCATAATTTGGGCGTACAGCTGGTTGGCCGGACGAAGTCGACCAAACTCGTCAGCGACCACAAAACCTATGTCTTGGCAACGCTGGACGTCGTCGCTCGTCCGGGAAGATGTCCAGGATTTGTCGCCGGCGAACACAGGTTTTAGAACCTCTATGACCCTTTGTTCCTTCAAGCGATTCAGAAGAGATTTAAGATGAGGATTTCTGGGTTTAATCAAGCTTTCCGCCGCTTGATCCATAATTTTCGGATCGATGACCGCAGAATGGTCATTCTTCAACTCGTCTTCGATGACTTGTCTCGCCAAGGCGTTGACGAGCCAGGGTTGACCTTCAGACCAACGCCAAGCCCTCTCAATCGCCTCATCTTCGAATATTTGACCAGTGGCTTCAGTGTGCTGAAGATAAAGTTCCTTGATTTGCTCCTTGGTGAAATTGGCCAGAGTCAGGGAATCGGCTTTTATATTGAAAAGACTCGCCAAGTCTTTCGACTCTTCTTCCGGTCTGACTGTAGATAAGCAGTCTCTTATGTTTCTCAAGCCGCTTAAAGATAACGATCTAGGAAAATTTTTTTGGTCATAATTAGATCTTTGATTATAACCATTTCTAATTTGCCGTAAAAATGTTATTAACGGATCTTCTGATAGGCAACCAGCTTCGTCAAAAAAAATAACCAAGTCTTTATCTAAATTTAGAGATAGCAGATTTAATAAATTTTTAATTTTTGTTGTTGTAGTAGATTTTTGCGGCAATTCAAGAGCATAAGATAATGAATTTATATTTTTTACATGAGAAGTTTCAATTG
>JAIRTO010000035.1 GCA_031254895.1 Deltaproteobacteria bacterium | reverse complement strand
GCCGGGGTGGTCACGGCGGTCGGGAACCTGAGCGCCGACGAAATCGGCGCCTATTACGACGCGCATCTGCCTAGTCACGGCTGGAGCCCCCTGGCTGAAGCCCAAAGCGGCAAGCTGGTCTCCACTTGGACGAAGGGAGCAAAGTCCTGACCGTCATCACCAACCCCGTGACATTTTCCATCGGCGGCAGCACCCGTCTGGAGCTATGGATCGCGCCTCCCCACACCAAGGCGGATCTGACCCAGAGGGTCGTGTACGACAGCACCGGCCCCAGAAACGAGCCCATTTATCAGACCACCCCCATCAGAGGAGGAGGGAGCGGGAGCGGCAGCTCCAGCTCCAGCGGCAGCTATCACGAAGAGGATTTGTAAAAACTGTTTTTTAGGCGGGGATTTTTTCATCTTTCCTCGCCATTTTCGGGTTTTGTGCCCTTGTGCGGAGAGGCGAGGGGTCTGCCGGCGAAAAGCTTCTTCCGGGCTGGCCAAAAAACCAAAAGCTTTTGAATTAGCGGAGGGAGCGGAGGCGCCGAGAAAAGGATCTATGGCCAGCCTAGAGCCTAGCTGAGCTGAAGCCCTGAAAAAAAGACTCTTTGGTTTGACGATACGGCGAAGCGACAAAGCCTCTGCGCAAAAGAGAGGATCCTTAGGTAGCCGCCAAAAGGACGGCGGATTGAAGAGCGAGCGGGGTTCTGGGAGAAACGATTTTTCGAAAGACAAAAGGGGAGAGAAGAGATTTTGGCGGTCGAAAACGAAAATATAAAAACCTTGAAAATCGAGAGCCCCTTGGCGCTGCTAAGAGGCCGTCGCCTTCTTCTGACCGTGACCGGGGGCATCGCCGCCTACAAGGCGGCCGAGCTGGCTCGGCTCCTGACCAAATCCGGAGCTTTGGTCAGAGTGGTCATGACCGAGGCGGCGAAGCGTTTCGTCGCTCCTCTGACATTTTCTTCTCTAACCGGACAGCCGACGGCCGACGACATGTGGGCTCAGCCTCCCACCGCCGACCATATCCCTCATGTGGCTTGGGCCGAGTGGGCTGAACTCTTGATCACCGCCCCGGCCACGGCCGATTTTTTGGCCAAGCTCGCCTGCGGTCTGGCCGACGATCTGGCCTCGGCCATCGCCTTGGCTTACGCCGGGCCCAGGCTGATCGCTCCCGCCATGAATGTTGGCATGTACTTGAATCCGGCCACCGTCCATAACTTGGACGTCCTCAAAAGTCGGGGCGTTCGCGTCTTGGGCAGCCCGACCGGCCTTTTGGCTTGCGGAACTACCGGGCCGGGCCGCTTGGCCGAGCCGGAGGTCATTGCTCTGGAAGCGGCCAGGCTTTTGTCGGGAGGGCTGCTGGCCGGCAAGAAAGTTTTGGTCACCGGCGGGGCGTCTCAGGAGAAGTGGGACGACATTAGGTTTTTGTCCAACCGCTCCAGCGGACGGATGGGCCTTTCTCTGGCCCAGGCGGCTTGGCTGATGGGATCTGAGGTCGTCCTTCTGGCCGGGCCGGCCGCTCAAGTTCCGAAAGCGTCTTTGGACGGTTTGGCGGTTTTCGGCTTCGAGACGACGGAAGATCTTTTAGCCAAGCTGACACGCTTTTTGAAGGAAGACCCGCCTTGGGCTTTGGCCATGAACGCCGCTCCGGCCGATTTCAAGCCGGCGAAACCGATCAGCGGCAAAATCGGCAAAGCCGAAGATAACCGTCTGGAACTAAAATTGGCTAGAACTCCGGACATCCTCTCTTCCTTGGGCTCGGTCAAAGGGCGGACTATCTTCATCGGCTTCGCCGCCGAGGCGGAAAACTTGGCCGCCAGAGCCGCCGAGAAGCTCCGCCGTAAGAATTTGGACTTCATCGCCGCCAATCAGGCCGGAGGAGAAGATAGCGCCTTCGGCTCCGAGACCACCGAATTGACGCTTCTTTCGGCGAAAAACAACGAACCGACAAAAATAGGCCCCGGACCCAAGTTCGGAGCCGCCTGGATCTTCTGGGAAACTGTGGCGGCCATGGCCTCAACAAGTTGAGGTTTTTTTGTAGGGGGTTTTCGGCCGCGAGGGATTTGGCGGGATAGTTTTTTTTGGGCGGCATTGATTGTTCGAATAGGGAGATCTTGTTCGATTTCGGCGGGATGGCCGGTTCGCTTTTTTCGGGATTCTGTATTCTGGATTATGGAATAGGGATGATTGGATCGGAGCATCATCTCGTTTTCTCGTCTTTTGTCGTTACCTCTTCTGTTGGCGGCTTTTGGAACATGATTTAGCGGAAGATTCGCCGTTTCTAAGCTTCATACCTCCGAAAACAGCCATATGTCAAAATTTGCGGTTCGCCGTAGTTTTTTCCAGGAAAATTGTCTGCGGCTGGTCTAGGCAAGATTTCAACGACAAAAAGAGAACGTCTTGCGGCAAGTAGCTTTACGCCGCGAAACGGACTCAGGCCGCCTCAATCATTTGGCCTTCCGCTTCTATTATTCCATTGCCTCTTTCTTTTCGGACATTATTCCTTAATCTGGCTTCATTATTCTTTTCTTCATCATTCTAAAAAAGCCTTCTTCTTCCTTTTGACCTTCGTCTTCTGGGCGTTCTTCCCATTTGTTCTGATTCTCCACATGCCGTCTTCACCTTCCGTCGCCTTTCAGTCCCGCCGCATTATGCCGGTTGCTTCGTCAGGAAGGTGATGGCAGATGTACGTAGCCGCCCGGCCGGAGTTATTGACCGTCCATAAGCCGCAGTCATGAATATGCTTCTTGGTTTAGGCGGGGGAAGAAGAGGTGTGGCCGGAAAGTAGGCGAGGCGAACGGTCCGTCGTTTTTGGGCAAAAAAAAGAAAGCCCCCGCGAAGGAGGCTTTCTTTTGAAAGTGGCGGACAATTGGCGTCTGTGGATTCGCCAAGTCCGGACAGTTTTGGATGGAATCTTAGAAGGGCAGATCGTCGTCGGTGGGCAGATCGCCGTCGGATTGATCACCCGAGTCTTCCTGGATCTGGATTCCCGCAGACTGGTCGGAAGCGGAGGGGCGGCTGGAAACCTGAGGCCTCGACTCCGGTCTGGGTTCGTAAGAGGAAGCCGCAGGACGAGAAGGACGGACGTAACCGTCGTCGCGACGTTCGGACTCGCTCCGGGGCGTGCCCAGCATCTGCATGTTGGAGGCCACGATTTCGGTGATATGTCTTTTGTTGCCGTTTTGGTCGTCCCAAGATCTGGTTTGAATGCGGCCCTCGATATAGACGGTGCGTCCCTTGCGCAGGTAGTCGTTGGCGATCTCCGCCAACCGGTCGAACATGACGATGTTGTGCCACTCGGTCCGGTCTTCGCCTCCCCAGCGTTCGGTGGTGGCCAGAGAGAAATTGACCATCGCTTTTCCGGTCTGAGTGTATTTAAGATCTGGATCCTTGCCCAGGTTGCCTACCAAAATGGCCTTGTTTACTCCCGCCATTACGTCTCCTTGTCGTTTCGCCATTAAAGGACCATTTCGTTGTAGAGGTCCTGTGCCGGAGAATTGTTTGTTGCTTAATTTCGTTTCGTAAAGCGACCCGAATGGAATCGGGTGCGGCTAGTGGCCAGCAAAGCCGGATCTTGCCGATAGATCAGATTGCTGGAAATAGAAATTGGCTTGACGCCCGATGAAACTTCCGCAGGAAGAAAGCCTCATTATTGCGACCAGCTTAAAAAGAGCTGGAATGGGGATTTCGACAAAGCATCGGCCATGACCCTGCTGGTTTGATAGATTCTACAACAGGTGAAATTGATTGTAAAGAATACCAAATGTCGTTAAAACCATAAAAAACTCCGGTTCTGAAGAGCGAAGCGAGAACCGGACAGGAAAGACCGGACGCGGAGAGAAGAGACTTCTCCGGGATAAGCCAGAAATGTTATTAGACGAAATAAACTTCGCTATAAAGTTAAGTCGACAACAGAAGATGTCAAAAGGAAAAACCGTTGTCAAACGCGTTAGATGGCTGAAAATGATAAGTATAAGTGTAACTTGACCAAAAGGTGGTTCAAGCTGACGTGTATGCCCATAAGGCTTCTGGCGACAAAGTTCCCTATTCTACATGACTATTTGAATTGACCGCCGGAAGCTTTGGGAAAGGCCGGGCCGTCTGTCTGGCGGCGAAAGGCATTTCCTCAGCAAGTTCGTCGAGCGCGGCTCGGGTTCTTTCGTCAAACGAAGGAATTCGGGATGCTTGGGCTAGTTGGATAAATTTTTGATATAGAGCTCTTTTCGCGTTGGCTGCATACAG
>JAIRTO010000301.1 GCA_031254895.1 Deltaproteobacteria bacterium | reverse complement strand
CTCTGCGGGCATCGGCAGGAAATGAGGGAAAATAAAAGTCCGCTTTATTTGGCGAAAAATCCGCCGGTATCAAGGCAAACCAAGACCTTCCAGGCCTTTTGTCTAGCCTTTCGACGACTCGATTTGGCGGAGCCTGTCGTTCGTCGCCTCCTGCCGCTTCATCCGCCCTAGCAAAAATGGTGTCGGTTTCGAACTTGGCCGCAATCACAAGTTTGCCGACGGAGGAAATCAAGCGTCTCATTGAAGGCGAATAGCGCGAAAAGCTTTAATCTCTTCCCCAAAATCCCCAAAATGCCCGCAACTTTCGCAAGGCGACGCCGCGCTGACTATCACGGCGCGCGAGATGCCCGGCCGGGAGATGCGGGGGACATGTCTCCTGCGCCGATAATCCGGAGCGCGAAAACTGCGAAGGAAACAGTCGACGTTCGGGAAGCGATTGAACGCGAATTTTTTTTTCGGCTAGAAACTCTAGGCTCCCTTTTTTGAGGGACGACCGCGTTTGGGAACAAGTTTTCGGCGAGAGCCATCGGTTGGGGCGCAACCTTTAGGCGCCCGGAAGCCGAAATGTGCGCAGATTTCTACTTGTTCCGGGCTGAACGGCGTAATGAATTTTTCTTTGTTCGCCTGCTCCAGGCAGCGTATTGACCTCATTTCGTCAAGAATTTCAAGGGAAGAGTCGAACATGTCGCGTAGTTCCGTGCTTTTCCAGACGTGACTCAAATATGAGGACAGCATGAGAGACACGAACATGATAAAGAGACGGCCAGCCGCGCCTTTTTCGGACCAGCCGCTTTGTCCGTCAGAACGCGTCAGCTCTTTCATCTGTCGAAAATATAGCTCTTGTTCGTCTCGGAGCCGATAAATCTCTAAAACTTCCATCGGCTCAAAGTCAACCCCGGAAGTGACGATTGAAAAAAAACCTAAGCGTTTGTTCGCCGTCTCAATCTCTTTGACGTTTTGCTCGAAAGAAACTACCCTACCGGCAGCTTTGTCCGCGACGACATTGAAATAGAAATTATCGCGCTTCACCTGGGCGACGTCGATAACGCTTTTTTTCGTCAGCAAATCATTGAGCTCTTCTTCCTGGCGAGTTATGTCCATGTCCAGCTGAAGCTGTTCGCGGGATCTGCGCCAGAGGTCGCAATAAAGGTTCACTTTCAATTTTTTGGTTTTTTTGGCGGCCGAGCCGGCGCATTGAACCTTATAATCTATGTCGCGCTGGCAGCAATAAAGCCTCGAAGGAGGATCCATCTTCATTTCTTTCGGCCGAACGTTGAATCTGCCGAAACTGTCTATTATTTTAGCCGTCTCTTTCTGACTGGTCTCAGCCCGCGTCATCACGGATTGATTGCGCGAGAGGAGCAAGTCCATATTTCGCAGAGACTCGCCGCCCCGTTCGGCGAGATAAACGAAATTCCGAAAACCGGCCTGTTCCAAGTCCGTCAATATGAGTTCAAGACTTCGGTCATCAGCCATGGCGCCTCTGAACGAACGATAATAGGCCGGCATCTGGCTGGCCGCCGCGTAGACGACGACTTCCGTCGTCTGTTCCAGAGGCCGCCTTTCTTTATCTTGGCCCCAGGGCCAGTCCGCCGATTTGTCGCCAGGCGAGGAATCGCCAGTTGATTCGGCGGCGAAGAGTTCTTCCTGGCCAAGTCTGCCCGCTCGAAGTTGGAGCAGATGTCGCCGGTGTCGTTCAGTGACGGCTTCGGTTAGTCTGGTTATGACCGTTGGCGTCAGTTCTATGGAGGAAGGGGTTTTGCAGTCCCTCTGCCACCTGGCGACCCCGCTGAAGTCGCGGTCCCAGATTAAAGGAAAAATCGCCAGAGTCATGATGTCGTCGACGATTTCTTCGTCTTCGAAGAAAACTTTTTCCAAATCCTGTCGTATGCCAGTTTTCAGAGCAATCTGTTCCAGCAGCCAGACGTCGCCAAACAATCGATTCTCGCAAGCATAGTCGCAGATCTCGGAAGCACAGTCGCAGACCGCTCCTTCTCGCTCCTGCATGGCGGCGAATTTTTCCGCCTCCGACATGTCCCAATTTTCCGGAAAGACTAGCTTCGCTCTTTCTTCAGGCGCAACGGCGAAAAACGCCGAATTCGGCCAAAATTTCAAATCGTCGTCAACTTTTCCCCAGTGAACATAACGATATTTCTTTTTCCCGGTCGCCGGATCCAGGTAAGAAGTTTGCGTGCCGGCATATGTTTTGCCGTTCGTTCTGTGCGGCTTAATTCGATGTTTGGCTTCGGGAGCTGCGGGTCTTGCCATAGGCGGCGCCTCCTTTTTATGATTTAAAGTATGGTTATGCTTTATTTAAAAAAGCTGTCAAGCGAAAAATAATTCTAAAAAAATAATGTTATAAAATACTGAATTTAGGGCAAATTATGACCTAAAAAAATAAAGAGGTCGAGGCATTGGACGCTTTTCGCGGCTCCATGTCTTTTTGGGCTCCGTAAAATGGGGGCAAAAAGATTTCCCGATGCGCGAGGGCCAAGGTCTTGGGGCCGTTTTTTTTGATTAAAGGATTTCCTCACTTTCTATGGGCATGTCTATTAGAGGCGGTCGGAACCGACTTCCGCCGCCTAAGCGAACGGAAGAAGAGATTTTTCAGGTGTTTTGGAAAAAGCGAAATCGGCAGGATTCAGTAAAGCCTTCGGCTCGTTCGCCAAAAAGGATCAAACGCCTGAAACGCGAACATTGTTGATTTCTGACCGGTCAGGTTGTAAAATAACTGATGTATCCGCCGTCAATCGGTTTCCCAAAAGTGATCCTGCGGCTATATCCTTTTGCGGTCAAACAATCTTGCAGCCAAGATGATCTGGCGGCTGAACAATCTGGCGGCCTCAATGAGTAAACCATTATAATTTGCGCAAATTCGTTTAGCAGGCGCGGCAAGTCTTCCAGCCGCTTTTTCGTTTTCCGGGATTATCTTTCCTGGTTTTTTTTTCGTTCGGACGCGCCTTGGCGACTCCGAGGCGGGCGGTTTTCGAAAAATCAGTCGCCGACGGTCAAGGTTCGCTTCCGGGCGTTTTTGCGAGAAGACATATGGAAATCAAGACGGAACACATTACCGCCGAGGACATAAAACGCAGGTTTCTTGAAACTGAAAGACGGCTCCGCAGCATGGAGCTGGAAAAGATAGATCTAATACAGTCGGTCAGGATGGTCGTCAAATCGACGTCTTTGTTGCTGGCTCGACGCGGCTACAACAACGATTTGGTGCAGATTTTCAACAAGCTGGAAACGCGCTTGGGCGAAGAGCCGGACAGTCAAGCCATATTCGAAGAGATCTCTCAGGACATCGCCAAGCATAATTCTAAAATTTACCTCGCTCCCTTGGCGCCTCGCGAGGAAACGACCGCGACCGCCCAGAACGACGCGAAAGAAGAAACCGTTCTGCAGGAAGCTCTTTACAATCTTTTGGAGAAGATACAAAACTTCAAAAATGAGCGCTATTCCAACATCAGTTTGGCCATCAAAAATCTGTTGGACGAAAAGTCTTCCCTAGAGAGCGTCATGCCTCTGCTGGTGGATTTGTGCGTGTATTTTTTGACGGACTACAGTTTGGAGATATCCAAAATTAGTCACCGTCTCAACTCCATAATCAGAATGCTTCTTTTCACGGAGCGGGAATATTCCAAATTCTTGGACGCGAGCATCTCCAACTACGACCTTCGGGAAAAGCAGTTCAAGGACACGCTGACCACCGGTTTGGGCGAGTTGGAGGAGCGTTGCAAGGATCCGCAAATTGTCGCCGAAGCCGACAATTTGCTGTCCCACGTCACCGAACGCATAGAGACTTTGTTGTACGCCGTGAAGCTGAAAAACGACGAGGACGCGCAGCTGCTTGACTCTTTGAACAAGGAGAAGGAGCAGTTGAGCCACCGCCTGGACAAAGTCAGGCGCGATTACGATTCCTTCGTCAGCCAGTCCCACAAGACCCTTTTGGAATTGGAGACCATCAAATCCGTCTCGTTGAGGGATCCTCTCACCAAGGTCTACAATAGGCGAGCTTACGACGAGCAGATGGCCTTGACCTTGGAAAATTACGAAAAAAGCCGACTCTCCATTTTCAGCCTGATCATCTTCGACATCGATTATTTCCGAGACGTCAACAACAATTACGGTCATCTGGCCGGAGACGGCATCTTGGCCCACGTGGCTCGGCTGATCAAAGAATGTCTGCGTTGCGACGACTTCATCTTCCGCTACGGCGGCGACGAGTTCATAGTGCTTCTGCCTGAAGCCAAGCTGGCGGACTCGATAAAGGTGGCCGAAAAGTTCCGCCGTCAGGTGGAGGTCGTCGATTTCAAACTGAGCCGCAACAGCCCCAAAACCGTCAACATAACCATCTCCGTCGGAGTCACCGAATCCTGTCCCGGGGACACGGCCACTTCCGTGCTGGCCAGGGCCGATAGGGCCTTGTACGTTTCCAAACAGGCCGGGCGGAATCGAGTCTCCAGCATTTGAGCGACCTGTCGCCGTCTTTCCGCAAAAACCATCCTTGGCGAAGAAGCCTTTTCTTCGCGCCCTTATTTCGCGCCCTTATTTCGAGCCCTTATTTCGCGCCGCCATTTCAGGCGTTTTTTGGCGATTCATTTCAGATTGATCAAGATTGTTTCCCTTTTGGCCAATTTTGGCCGCCAGGCCGGAAAGGGAATTATCGGAAAGGGATCTGGCCAAAGGGAATTGGCCATGGAAATATGGGAAAAAGAGGACGCGCGCCTCGGCCGAACTGACCGCCCCCCCCGAAGGCGAGCGCCTTTGATTTTTCACATGGCCAAAAAATCGAGCGACGGGTCGTTTAGGAGCGCTTCCGTCGCTTTTCTCGGCGAACGTTGATCTTCCAGGCGGGGGAGTCGTCATATTTGTCGTTAGTCTTGCCGCGATCGGCCAGGGAAATGGACAAACTGCCAGGGGGCGGCGCCGGAAAGTCCGGCGTCTTTTTTTTGGTCGTCTCGGCCTGGTCGGCCGGCGTCGGCTTGGCCGAGATCGGCGGCCCCGAGAGGGCGGAAGGGGCGATAAGCCCGCTGGCGACGTACATCAATTCCGAAAAGGCTTCGATGACCGCGCCCGCTTCTTGAGCTTTGCCGACATGAACGGTCAGGAGCGCGGGTTGCGGGCACGCGCGTTTGGCCACTTGCAAAGCCTTTTCCTGGCTCGGAAAGAGGAGAAGCGAATCATGCCCGGGCTTGGGCTTGAGCCCGAATTCGGCGACTGCGGGCCAGCCCTGAGGTTTGAGACCGAAGTACAGAAGTTTCGGGATTTTGACCGGCTTGCGGTCAGCCTTGTCCATCGGAGGCCTGAAGCCGTCTTTCAAGCGGATCCTTTTCTCGGCCATCTCCAAAACCGTTTCGGCGGAAGGGCGGTTGTTGATCTCGAGCAGGCTGTTCTCCGTAACGCCCCGAAAACCGTCCTCGTCTCTGACGGCCGACAACAGCTCCTTTATGGTCACGAAACCGTCTTGATCGGGCAGAAGGCCGAATTCGTCAGGGGCGACGGAGAGGATGTAGATGAGAAGCTTTTCCAGATCGTCTCTTTTTTGAACGGGCTTTAGTTTGGCCATTTTCGCCTCGGAAAATAGGGCGACAGTCGCCCCGGCGTTTTTTCGAAAGGCCTATTTTAACACGCCTTGACGGCTGGCGATCGCCCTGTCCGTCGTCGCCCATGTTATGGCGCGAGACGGCCTTTCCCTCGCCAAAATTCCGGTCGAACGTTCGCTCGGCC
>JAIRTO010000276.1 GCA_031254895.1 Deltaproteobacteria bacterium | reverse complement strand
GTCAGTCCTCCTCGCTTCGATGAAAAAGGTTCAGCTCGCGAGAACGAAAAACAGCTGTTCAGTCCCATAAATCGAGACGGTTTTTAAAGAACCGGAAAACCGCTCTCCATGGCGAATCGCCGCTAGGCAGCCAAACTCCTGAACTGGTCAGACAAGAAATGTGGGCCTTCCCCATCTCTCATTTCGCCGTCAGACAGTTGATCCATGAAGCCGCTCTGAAGCGTCAAAAAGATCCTGATGACATGTCGTTCAAAAGCGCCGTCAGCGCGATTGAAAGGGTTTTGCCGCTAGCGGCCGGCGCCCAGCCCGACCAGATGAAAGCGTGGATGGATGGTTTGCCGAAATGAGCTTGCCAGGGGCGAAGCGCCATAGAGGCGCGGGAAAATCGAATCCAAGGGGGAGCGAAAAAAAGATGTCCCATTTCCCCGTCCGGAAAAGGGGCATGGCGTTAAACCAAAAACAATCAGCCAAGGCGCGCATTATCCATCGATGACGCCATTAACAATCAACTCCCCGCTTAAGCTGACAGTGTTGGAATTAATAGGCGTCACTGTTCCCCATTTCTATAGCGTTTTTAATCTTTGTATGTACTGCTGTTCCGCGGATGCGTTTTGTTTTGATTGTCGACGATCCATTCGCCGTTGATAGAATTGCTTTGCCCAAGGCTGTGGCTAGTCCGGTCGGCACGGCGTTTCCAATTTGTTTGTATTTCGCCATCATGCTGCCCGCAAACGCCCACTGCTCCGGAAATTGCTGTATAGCCGCATATTCGTTAACGCTTAACGGCCTATCTTGCGTCGGGTGACAAAGCATAGACGCTTTTTGCACCGGAGAAGTGACGAGCGTAGGGCAAGGTTGATCATATGAAAGCCGTCTATAAAAGCCAACCTTGCCTCCGCCTGATTTATACGCTCCGCCCATGGCGGATTCAACAAGATTATCAGGGAGATCTCTCCAATTCCCTCCTTCGGGAACCAACTTCAAAAAATTAAGCCTATCAGCGCTAAATGAAGCACAGTCGCCATAATCTTTTTCATATTTCTCTATGGCAGAGCGTAATGTAACCCACTGGTAGGATGGCTCCTGGTGGGTCTGGAAGTGCGTTGGCATCGGGAGAAAAATATCCTCTTTGTCTCGACTTCCGATTAGCGCAAATCTTTCGCGGAACTGGGGCGCGCCATAATTTACGGCATCCAACATCCCATAAACCGTTTTATAACCAAGCTTGTCAAACTCTGATAAAATCACATCTAGAGCCGAATTGGAGAATTTATTGATGCTGAACATGTTATGCTGTTCATCATTTTTTCCGTTGCTGGTCGATGACGACATGAGCCCCTTCACATTTTCCATGATGAAAAACCGCGGGCGAATGTAGTCAATCATACGGATAAAATCCATAAAGAGGCTTCCACGCGGGTCATTTATTCCAAGTCTTTTTCCGGCAGTGGAAAAAGGTTGGCAGGGCGGGCCGCCGCAAATAAGAAAGGGTTCGCCTTGTTCCATTTGGGCGGCGCTAAGCAATTCTTGCGGTTCTATTGTCCGAATATCCCCGCCGACAGCTCTATGCCCATTGGCTTTCATGGTGGACACGCAGCAGTTGTCGAAATCCTGTCCTATCGCAATATTTAATCCTGCTTGCGACAGTCCTATGTCAAGTCCCATAGCTCCTGAAAAGAGCGATATGACTTCACGGTTATCGGAGGATTCTTTGTGTTTTAGCGCTAGAATAACGTCCTCCTTAAACTCTTTCTCCATTTTCTAAAATAAAATGGCGCTCGAACGTGCTGCCAGCCGCCTGTGCGATGGCCTCCAATTCTGATATTGTAAAACTTCCGCGTTTCATCTTTGCGCTCAAGTTTTGCGGCGAAGTTCCTAGGCGCCGAGCTAATTCAGCGACGCTAATTTTTGACCGCACACATAATATTTTAATCTGTTCAGAAATCATCATCAGAAATCACCCGGTTCTGCAAATTAGTACCTTATAATATAAAACCTAAGTTTGATAATGTCAATGTAGTCCCGATTATTTCGCGGGGACAAAGCAGAGATTGAGGCGGGGATTCGTAGCATTGCAAACCCCGCCATAAATCCTATTGCCGAACATCCCGCTTCTGTAGTTGATCTTTTTTCATGCCAAACAGATGCCCAAGACCATGCTGCTCTATGATGGATTTGAACAAACTATTCTGTTTCCTTCAGTTCCGTATTCTCCGACTGCAACTTTCCGGGGTCAAACCGCCCTTTGACAGAGCGCTGCTAGTCAAGCTGCCGCGGGAGTGACGCGATTCACGGTTCCGGCGCATCTTCATAGCTTTGGGGCTATTTTCTTGGCTGACCGACCGAGAGAGCTGTTTGCTTTCATCCTTTGACCGTCAAAAGACAGTTCTTCTGGCAAATAAATTGGAGTATCTAATGTTTCACCATATTTATTGAAAAATTCCACCATGTAAGCTTTATTATGATGCGTAAAAGCACATACAATAGCGCCTATAGAACCTTTAGGCGTAAAATCTTTTTGCACAAGAGCTTTTACGGGGTCTAATTCTTTAAATTTCATTTCTCTATCTTTTTAAAGATGATCCAACTGTAAAAACCCCCCCCCTGTAACGCCAAAAGTCGAGTCTGACGAACGCTATTATCAAGGGTTTACTTTGACCGATTTTGCAAAAAATCGACTTTTTGCGCTTGGCTCGCGATTGGCCGGCCTCGTTCCGAAAAATCGTCTCTTGAGGCCTTTGGCGTCGCCAAAGGCCTCAAGCGCAGCCCCGACGAAAGAGTTTCGCGAGACGGGCGCAAGCGAAATCTTGGTTTTGACGAAGCGCCGGATTGGAGCTCGACCCTGGCGACGGCGTCTTTTGGAGACGGCTCGGGCTGGGACGGTTCGTGTCTGGACGGATTGGACGCGCGAAGTCGAACGGCGGTTCAAAAAAGCGCTCTCAATCTTGCTTGATGAAGTCCACCTGTCCGTCTTCTTTGATCAGGTATATGTAGTTGCTCGGCGGAAGCTTCGTCCGGCCGGCTGGTCTGACCAGAAGGGCGCCGCAGTGAGCCCTGACCGTCTCGTCGCGTTGGAGTCCGCCGTCGGGCGTGAACATGCATGGCTGAGGGAGGCCTTCGAAAGTCGCCCCGTCGGCCTCATACTTGAGCCCGTCATGTTCCGCTTGGCCGACCAGAGCCGTCAGGACTTTGGCTTGCCAGTCTTCCGGCAGGGGCTGAATGACCTCGTTATTGGCTTGCGGGGCGACGGCGCAGCCCGAGAGGAACGGAAGAGACGCCAATAAGGCCAGAAGCAGAGCCTGGCCGACGATTTTAAACGATCTGGCTTTAATGAATGAAAGGGACATTTCTCAGTTCTTTCGCAAGTGTTTTTAGGTTGTTGTTTTAGCGTCGAACAAGCTCGACGCCTGCAAGCTCGAGGCCGATTCGCTCTTTCTTTTGGCCCTCGCCCCTCTGCGGCCGGCCGACTCGTCCTCGCCGGCGACGCTCTGTCAGAAACGCTCTTGTCCGAAACGGTCAGATTTTGGCGACGCCAGGGGTTGCGGAGACCGTCTAGGGCAGGGGGCCTGAGCCCCCAAAAGGGGCTTCCAGGCTGGCGGCTACCTGAGCCAGAGCCGGGCGCGACCTCGGAGAGTCGTTCGTCTTGTTCGGCAAATAATAACAGAGACCGATCGCCGGATACAAAGATTTTTCGATTTTCCTTTTTGACGGGTTTTTGAAAAATAGTTTTTTATGGTTTCGTCCCCTGGCCAGTTGATGAAACAGACCGAAGCGGAACGCCGGTTGGTTCTGGTCTGACGGGAACTGACGCGGCTGGCGGGCGAAATCGTCAGGCGGGAAATGTTCCGGCCATGGCGTTAGGGCGCGCGCGAGCGAGCGCTCTAACGCCATGTTTGTCGGGGCGTGTGCGGATTTGGGCTGGCTTGTTCGGGGTTATGCGGGCTCGAGCGCCGTTATCGTCGTCAATACGAAGCGATGAAAAAGTGCAACGCCGAATTGACGCCGCTCTATTGGGAAATCGGCGAGGAAATTGAACGTCAGCGCGCGAACAAGGTTTTGGGAAAATCTGTTGTTGAAATTATGTCAAAAGAACTTCAAAAGGAGTTGTCCGGCGTTCAAGGATTTTCAACTCGCTGCGGCGCATCTGTGTTTTGCCTGTCCGCTGCCGTCTGGTGGCTTTATTGCCTCTAAGCCATTGTAAGCGACATAGAGGTTGTCGCTGACGTCGAGCAAACGCGATTCACGCTTATCTTGAATTGGAATTTCATACTTCGTCATCTCCGTGATCCTCTTCGATTTGCCGCTCGATTAGCTCGCGTTCTCTTTGCAATTCGGCCTGGAGCACATCTTCTGTCGGCAGATAAAGCCTGTACTTGGACGCGAAGAGGTTCTCGTTTTCGGCGCGCACAGAATATTTGACGACGCTTTCGTCTTTGTCCGTCACAAGCAATATGCCGATAGTGGGATTGTCGTCGGCTTGCTTGATGCTCTCGTCAAACAGGCGAACGTAGAAATCTGTCTCGCCGAGAGCTTGAAAAGTCAGCTTCCCGGCTTTCAGGTCAACGACCACAAAGCATTTCAAAATGAAGTTGTAGAGCACAAGAGAGATGTAGTAATGCTCGCCGTGTTCTGTGGTTATGCGCTTTTGCCGCGCCACGAAAGAGAAGCCTTTTCCCAATTCCAGAAAAAAATCTTGCAATTTGTCAATCAAGCCCTGTTCAAGCTCGCTTTCGCTGTGCTTGGGGTTTTCTTTCAGGTCGAGAAACTCCAAGATATGCGGATCACGGAGCATATAGTCGGGGGCCGTTTTCGGTTCGAGCTTAAAAACCTCGCCCGCGATTTCAGGGCGGCTTTCTTTGTGCGTGGCCAGCAGCCGCTCATAAAAGAACGAGTTAATCTGTCGTTCCAACTGCCGCGAAGTCCAACCCTCGTTTGCGCTTTCGGTCAAATAAAATTCGCGGCGGTTCGGTTCTTCCACGCGCATAAGCAAGCGATAATGCGTCCATGTCAATTCGGAACGCAGCGCGTTCCGAATTGGGAACGTTTGACAAAACTGCCGCATATGGCGCAGACTGCGCTCTGTAAAGCCTTTGCCGAATTCGGCGGCCAGCTTGTCGGCTAAAAACTGCAAAAGCTGTTTGCCGCACTCGGCGCGGCCTCCGATCGCTTCGGAGATTTGCCGTCCGATTTCCCAATACGCGCCGATCATAGCGGAGTTGACGGCAACGAATACATTTGTCCGCGCGTCGGCCAGAGCGGCGCGAATAGCTTCATGCGCCTGCGTATCCGTTATTGCTGGCGGCAACTGTTCCGTCTCCAAATTAGCAGGCGGCGTCTGCTGAATTTTAACAAAATTCTTATCGTCCATTACAGCGCCCTCCTTGTCGTCGATGGGCTGTAAGCGCCGAGCGCCTGCTTGGCAAGGTCGAGACTGCCGGATAAGCCACGTTCCCTCGAGCGGCTGTGCGGAACTGAACTTCTTCTGCACCCAATCGGCGCGCTCGCGGGCTATCGCTTTTTGGGCAAGCTCGTTGCGGAGCTTGACCTCAAAATCCTGCCGCCTACGGCGCGTTCACGACCCAGCCGGGGCAGGCAAAAATCCCGTTTTGCTTTGGGCGCTTTTTCTTGTAAAAACGTGGAGACGTAAAGATAAAACGCAACTCCGAAATGCCGTCAAGATGCTGTTTCAGGGCTTGGCCTGCCTAGACGGAGAAACAGGCGATAGACAGCTTGCCGCTCTTGGCTATGGTCGCCGTCAAATCATCTTTGACGGTCTTTCGCATAGTCGAGCACTTCCGGCATTCAGATGACGGCATCTCCTTAATTCGAAAAAGTCGACATACAGGAAACCAGTTAAAATTTCCGAAATAGGGCGGCCTTTTTTTGGGGACGCCCGCATGCTCGTTTTCGCTTCACTAAGTCATTTCGCAATCTGCCTTCCCGCAGATAAGGGTTAAAGACAACGATAATTTTTGAACTAAGTTAAGAATAAACAGTTTTATGACGTATGTCAAGCGGGAAAAGAACTAAATAAGTTGAATTAAATTATGACATTTTCTCCTCCGTGATGAAATATAGGCAAACTAAAAGCAACATTTATTGGTCTTGAACCTCGTTATAACTGACAACCTTTTGAAAAAAAAACAGGCGGAAAGACCGGGCTCCCTAGGCGCAAATTTGGCTGGTTTTCGGCATATGCCGAGTAGCTTTACGCCGAAAAGGCCTTTGAATTGGCGGGTCAAGCAATCGCTCGCGCACCTGAAGGAAATGATTATATAATACTTGACCGCCGTGCGGAAACGGACAACCTTGAAAGCGGCATGACGGACGACGAATAAAGCCGCACAATCGTGTCCGCTGTCGAATATTACGAATACAAGGTTTTCAGGAATTACTTGGGTCGCGGTTTCGCGCGATTATCCCGCCCGTTGAAACCGTCGACACGTTCAATGAGGGACATGTTGCAGCCGCGGACGCTTTTTGGCCAAGAACATGTCGAAAACCCGATTTAAAAATGTTATATTGACAATCCTAGATGTTGAGCAAATGCTCCAACTGCAATACAGGGGGCGGCAAAATGTATTTTCCTTATCTTAGAGGGCGGCAGTATGAACTGCTGGCGCTGAAAGAACTGGCGAAAGGCGGATTGCTTGGCTCTCATGTCATCCCAGTTGTCGAACCTATGAAGTTGACCACTACATTTGAACTGACAGTGCGAACATTTTTTGACTTAAACTTGCCGCTTGCGCTCATATTCAATCCGGC
>JAIRTO010000217.1 GCA_031254895.1 Deltaproteobacteria bacterium | reverse complement strand
CGGCCGCGCCGCCAGTCTCGGAAGAAGTCGACAGTCCCGAAAGTCGACAGTTTTGGGAGACGCCAATTTCGAAAGTCGGCAGTCTCAAAAACAGCCAATCTAAGAAATTTAGGGCTCATATTTTCCGGGAGCCGCTTTTGGCCTTTTTCATTCATGACGGAAAGCCGAACCGACAACGGCTCCGCCATTTGCCGTCCGACCAACAAACGATTCAAGCAGACGTTTCAACCAAAGGCATAAACTTGTTTAAACTTGGACGTTCCAAAGACGATTCGCCAAAAAGACGCGCCCCGGCCAGACCAAAAATCGGCCAGGGTCAAGGGAGAAGCTAAAGTGACTGACACAGTCGGCCAAACTAATTACGGAGCCGAACACATTCAGATCCTCGAAGGACTTGAAGCCGTTCGAATCAGACCTTCGATGTACATAGGCAGCGTCAGCAGCCAAGGACTTCACCACCTGGTCTACGAAGTGGTCGACAACTCCATTGACGAAGCCATGGCCGGTTTCTGCAACCGCATCGAAGTGACCATAACTCAGGCCGGGACGGTCAGGGTGAAGGACAACGGACGGGGCATACCCGTCGACGAACATCCGACCGAAAAAGTTTCCGGAGTGGAAGTGGTCATGACGAAACTCCACGCCGGCGGCAAATTCGACAAGAAGACCTACCAAGTGTCAGGCGGGCTTCACGGCGTGGGCGTGTCGGTCGTCAACGCCCTCTCGGAATGGCTCGAGGTGGAAGTGAAGCGAGACAACGTCCGCTATCGGCAACGCTACGAGAAAGGAACCCCGGTCACCAAGCTCTCTGCGGCCGGCCGGGTCGAAAAGACGGGGACGATGGTTCATTTCAAGCCGGATTCGTCCATCTTCGAGACCACCGAGTTCGACTTCGAAATACTGGCCAAAAGACTCAGAGAATTGGCTTTTTTGAATAAAGGCCTTTTCATCAGCATCGTCGACGAGCGCACCACCGAATCGCGAGAGTTTCACTACCTCGGCGGACTGGTGGAATTCGTGGCCCACTTGAATCGCCAGAAAACGGCCTTGCACGAGGCCCCCATCTACCTCGAGGGCCAAAGCGGCGACATCCAGCTGGATCTGGCCATGCAGTACAACGACAGCTATTCGGAAAACATCCTCACCTTCGCCAACAACATCAACACCCCGGAGGGCGGCACCCATCTGTCCGGCTTCAAATCGGCCTTGACCAGAGCGGTCAATCAATATCTGCAAAGCGGCAACACCCCGAAAAATCTCAAAGGCACGACTTTGGACGGGGACGACGTCAGAGAAGGTCTGGCCGCCGTCATAAGCGTCAGAATCCCCGATCCTCAGTTCGAGGGCCAAACGAAGTCGAAATTGGGCAACGCCGCCGTCAGGGGCCTGGTGGACACCCTCGTCTACGAAAAGCTCTCTTCCTTTCTGGAAGAAAACCCCAACGTGGCCAAAAAAATCCTCACCAAAGTGGTGGAGGCGGCCCGAGCCAGAGAAGCGGCCCGCAAGGCCAGAGACACCATCAGGGCCAAAGGAACCGCCGGCGGCAACTCCCTTTGCGGCAAACTGGCCGACTGTCAGTCCAAGAACCCGGAGATTTGCGAGTTGTTTCTGGTCGAGGGCAACAGCGCCGGCGGCAGCGCCAAACAAGGCCGCGATCGCAAATTCCAGGCGATTCTCCCCTTGCGCGGCAAAATTCTGAACGTCGAGCGCTCCCGCTACGATCGCATTTTGGACAACGAGGAAATCAGAAACATCATCACCGCTTTAGGGACGGGCATAGGCTCTTCCGGAGCCAACCTCGACAAGCTCAGATACCACAAAGTGGTCATAATGACCGACGCCGACGTCGACGGTTCGCATATTCGCACTCTTCTTCTGACCTTATTCTATCGGCAGATGCCTGAGCTGATCGAACGAGGGCACGTTTTCATCGCCCAGCCGCCTCTTTACGGAGTCAAAAGCGGTCAAAAAGAGCTTTATCTGAAAGACGAAGCCAGTCTGCGGGCCTTCACCATGACCCGCTACTGCGAGGATCGCTATCTGACGGCCGAAGGCTCCGACGAGAAAGTCGAAGGCGAAGCCTTCCGCGAATTCCTGACCAGTCTCATCGCCGAACGGGATTTCAAAGACCGCTACGCTCGCCTCGGCTTCCCCAGCAAAATTTGGGGCTTGATTTACTCGGCCTATCAAGAGGATCCCGTCGGCTTCGTCGACGAGGCCTGGACCAGAAAGCTTTGCGACGCCATGACGGCCAACGGGCTGGACATCGAAGGTCCTTTCCCGCCGGAACCGGCGGCGCCCCCCGAAAACGCCGACGAGGAGGCTCATGAAGATCTCGAAGAACGCGTTCAGAGCTACAAGCTGACCGTCAAGGCCATCCACGACAACCGCAAGACCTTGACCTTCAACCATGATTTTCAAAACGGCGAACTCTTCCGACGCTACCTCAAGATCAAGGAAAAAGCGCAAAACTTCGTCAAGCCTCCTTTCATCATTCACGCCAAAGAGCGGCGCTATCAAGTCGAAACGGAAGCCGAACTTCTGGAAGACATGAACTCCGCCGGCCAAAAAGGGCTTAGAGTTCAGCGGTACAAAGGCTTGGGCGAAATGAACGCCCCGCAACTGTGGGACACGACCATGGATCCCAAAAAGAGAACCTTCATGAAAGTCAAGGTTCTGGACGCCATGGACGCCGACGACATCTTCACCATTCTCATGGGCAACGACGTCACCCCGCGACGCGATTTCATCAGAGAAAACGCTCTCAACGTCAGGGAATTGGACATCTGACCCTCGCCCTGGAAATTTTTTTACAAAAAAACTCTCCAGGTCTTAATCCCGCTCTTCGACCAGCCGCCGTCGACCAAAACGCGCCCAAGGCGTTTTGAACGATCGGCGGCTGGTCTCGTTTCCATCCAGTCCAACCCGCCCTGGCCGTCCTTGGCCGCGATGAAGAATCTTCAATCAGAATTCTCCCTGGCCCAAAATCCCCTTTGACCAGATCAGGCCTCGCCCTCGCCGAATCGACTCGCCGAAAATGATCAGAGAAACATCTTATACGCGACGTTGAAAACGGAAGCCAAGCGTTTAGCCATGGCCGCGCTGACCGAGCGCTTGCCGATTTCCAATTCGGAAACCCTGGTTTGGGCGACGCCGAGCCGCTTGGCCAATTCTTCTTGAGTCATGTCGTTCTTGCCGCGAAGACCGCGAATCAGCATTCCGGCGTGGCCGTCAGGAAAGGCCTCTTCAATGGAAACAGATTTTTCGGAAACCAATTTTTCGTCGCCTCCATAGCCGCCAAACGCGCGCAGACCAACCGCCTGCTCGACCGCGGCCAATAACCTTTCCAGCGCCTTTTCAATCCCGGCCGCCTTGGCGGCCGGAACTTTGACGATCAGGGCGATTTCAGCGAATCCGTCGGTCATTCGCGTTTTCAGGGGAGCCGACATGTTTGACCTCCATCAATTGAAGTTTCATTTCCGGAACTTTTCAAACAGCCGCCGGCTGCGGCCGTCCTTCCCTCGGTCAGGGCATCGTATGCCGTATCCGGGGCTTTTTCTATAACTTTGAGATAGGCTCTGGCCGCCGCAGGCAGCCTTTTGCCTTGCTCCCAATTGCGAAGCGTGAGGCGCGACAATCCGAAACGGGCCGCGAAAGAGGCCTGGGAGAGCCCTAGCCCCTGACAAATAGCCTTGACGTCCACTTCCGAAGGAATGTGCGCCTGGCAAGCGTCGCCGGGCATTTCGCCGCGAGCGATCGCCACAGCTTCTTTCATGCTTTCTAGGGCTCGACTTTCGCTCATGATAAATCTCCTCTGCAACGGCCGTATGCCCGCCAGCCACAGCGCTTTCTGCGAGCAGGCGCGCGGCGGCTGGCGCCGCCCCGAAAATTGCCGGCCACCTTCCATCATCGGCAAATGTAGCCCATTCGCAGTATAAAACATGGTTTCAGTTTTTATGCTAAAACAGTAATCGTCATTAACTCTTTTATTGCCAACGAGTTTATTATAGCAATAAAAAAAAACTGCAAACAAGTTTCCTGTTTTTCTCCTCAGGCGGGGACAAGACCTCATAAATTTTTCTCTTCGTTGGCCCATATTTCCGCATAGAGGAGAAAATATCCTAATTTAAGTCAACTTATGCAGTTCTTTTCCCGCTTGACCTGCGTCATAAATTCGTCTCGAGGCGGCGGCGATTCCCGACAGGCCATAGGTCTCTAGCCTGATCCTGGATCCAAAAAGCCAAGCGCCGGGAATATTATTCGGGCCAGACCGCTTTCTTGGTTTTTCGACGGAGCCACGCTCCTCTTCCTCATCAAGACTCTGCCCGAGCAGAAACAGGAAGCCAACCTCCATGACTTGGCCGTGACGCTGGATGACCCTAACCGGCCGATCGAGGAATTTTTGGCGAAATGTTCAAGATGAACCAAGCAGACATGATGGGCGAGATGTTTCATCATATATTTTTAACTTCCTTTGTCTGACTAAAATAATTCTAAATTTTTATTTAGGGGCTTAAGCCCTGCATATAAGACAAAAATAAGTTTATAAAAAAGTCAAAGACAAAACAAGACCTAAAAGGCGAGACCAGTCGGCCTTGTTTATAAAGGCTCAATAAGACCCTTAATTAATCTCAACAATCTATGTTCGAATTGCTTTAGCCAGACAAAAGAATCCGCATATTCGCCCGCCAGACTTCCAGCCTAGTTAATTATCCTCTAAAAGCTCATTTTTATAGTTTTTTCGACTCCAGTTCAACCATGTTTTGAGAGGCAATGACTATCACTTAGGCGGGCAAACAAATAATTACACGTATCTGCTTGCCTTTTATTTGAGCAGGCGACCTAGTTAAAGGCGGCCTGAACTTAATTTAGCTATTGATTATAGTTTCTGGACCTGCTATTATCCCAGACAAGACTAGTGATTGTTGTCACCAGACTAAAATTTCCGCTTTTTTGAAAACAAAACTTTCACATTGAGTCTAATTGCGACCTTTATTTCTACAACTATGCTAGGTCTCAGGAGCCGCCCAGCCCAAAACCTTTGAGACCTTGCCGGCCAAGTCGAGGCAGGTCTCTTCCCTTGGAAGCCAAACCTTCCCGGCGCCATTTCGGAGGATTTATGACTAATCTAGCTTATTCAAAGTTGGGGCGCTCAGTCGTCAGGCTGATGATCGCCTTAGCCTTGATCCTGGCCTTGGCCCCTTCCAGAGGAGCTTTGGCCGGCTTCGCCACGACTGTGGATTCGCAGACGACCAAAGCGTCGGATCTGGATCGCGTCCGCCAAGTTCTGGAGAACAAAAAAATCTCCCAAACTCTGTCGGATCTAGGCTACTCTCAACCTGAAATCGACACCCGACTGGCTCAACTGAGCGATCAGGAAATCCATGCCTTAGCCGGCCAGCTCGACGAGGCCATGATTCCGGCCGGCGACGGAACAGCCGGGGTCGTCATCGGCGTAGTCGTCGTCATCCTGGTCGTTTTGGGCATTTTAAGCCTCATGGGCAAGTCGGTCTCAGTCAGCTGAGGGAGGCGAATCCCGCCGATTTTTGGGGCCGCCTCTTTTGGCGGTCTGGCGCCTTTCGCTCGCGGCCTCCTGGCGGCGGACGCGAAAAGCGTCCCTTTTGTCTCCGCCGCCCAAAACAGAATCTTTGGAACCCAGCAATAACGGCCTTTCGGGGCTTTTTTTAGCCGGCCAGACCCGCTATGGTCTGGCCTTAGGCTTTTTGCGACCCTATATTTTTGAAATTATTGTTTTTGTTTTTATGTTTTTTATGTTTTTCATATTTTTTATGTAAATTTCAATAAATTTCAAATTTAACGCTCTTAATTATGTTGACGAGTCTTTTTGTCAACGTTAATAAAGCTGGTTCTAATGGCCATACCCGATATCGTCGCCGAGGTGACCAAACTTCTCGGACCCGAGGGGCCCCTTAGCGTCTGGGAAGGCTACGAGCACAGAGAATCCCAAATAGCCATGGCCAAGGAAGTCTGCCTGGCTCTGACCCATAACGCTCTGGCCTTAATCGAAGCCGGCACGGGCACGGGCAAGACGATGGCCTATCTGTTGCCCGCCTTGCTGAACGGCAAAACCGCCGTCGTCTCCACCGGACTCAAAAACCTTCAAGACCAGATCTTTTACAAGGACTTGGCGCACATCCGCCATTATCTGGGCGACGCCTTCGAGGACGACTTTAAGGCGGCCATCCTGAAAGGTCGAGAGAACTACGTCTGTTTAAGGGCCTTGCGAACAAGATTTTTAAGAAAATCGACCATAAGAAATTTAAAAAATCCTGACGACTGGCGTCTGAAACTCGACGAATGGCTGGAGGAAACTGAGACCGGCGAAAAAAACGAAATTCCGGAAGACGTTTCCGCCGCCATCCCCGCCGAAGCCGTTCTCACCACCCCCACGTCGAACTGTCTGGGCCCGTACTGTCCCTTCAAGCATCGCTGTTTCTACAATCTCGCCAAAAAACGGGCTCAGGACGCCGACCTCATATTGGTCAATCACGATCTTCTTTTGGCGGATCTGAAGGCCAAGTTGGATCCCGAAGCCGTAGGCGTCCTGCCGGATTATGCGGCGATAATTGTTGACGAGGCGCATCTTTTGGAGGATAAGGCCACCAAATGGTTCGGCTACGACTTGAACGTCGACGAACTGGATCACATGAGCAAGCTTCTGGCCGATCTGCTGACTTTGCCCGAACACGACCTTCTGCCGAAAAAGGACGAACTCGTCGAGCTCCTGGAAAAACTCGATCTGTCGCTTCAATGTCTATACGAAAACGTTCCCTTCGGCGATCTCGCTTTCCTTTACCCCGACGAGCCGGAGTCCAGAGAGCAAAACGACTACATAAAGCAGATTTTGAACTCCATAGCCTTTCTGACCTCGACCATATCCCAATATTTGCCCGACGCCAAACCAGATGAAGGCGAAGTCGACCCCGGGACGGCTTCCCTGCCCGATTTGGAACGTTTGGACGTGTACAAGGCCAAAATGGCCCTTTACAACGAGAACGCCAGTTTCATCGCCGACGCTTCCGACCCCGATTTCGTCTACCAAAAGGAGCATTCTTCTCACAGGCTGGTTCTGTCGGCCATGCCCTTGGCGGCGGGCTGCATTTTGGGCGACATCCTGAAGCGGTCCCATAAAGCCGTAATCATGACTTCCGCGACCTTGAGCGATGACGACACGTTCCAATTCTTCAAAAGACGCTTCGACTTTGACGACGTCATGACCCTCAAAGTGGATTCGCCCTTCGACTACCCCAAGAACACTCTTCTTTACATACCCAGACGCATGCCGGACATCAACTATGAAAAAGACAAATTCCGGTTGAGATTCGTCGAACAGACGGTAGACATGCTCAGAACCTCCAAAGGCCGTGCGCTCGTCTTGTTCACCAGCTACCACGATCTCAAGGCTTGCAGCGACGTTCTGCTCCAAGCACTCCCCTACCAAGTTTTGACTCAAGGCAAGGACTTCACCGACGACAAGACCGCTCTTTTGAGCGAATTCGCCAGAGATCGCAATTCCGTGCTGCTGGCCACCTCCAGCTTCTGGCAAGGCGTCGACGTGCCAGGGGAGAGTCTCTCCGTCGTCATTATTTACCGTCTGCCGTTCACCCCTCCCGACCGTCCCATCAACCTGGCCAGAGAAAAGATGTATGATCGAAAAAAAATAAACTATTTCGCCCAGTATTCTTTGCCCCAGGCCATACTGACCTTGAAGCAAGGCGTGGGCAGACTCTTAAGAACTGGACAGGACAGAGGCCTTTTGGCCCTTATGGACAATCGGCTGATTACGAAAGGCTACGGCAAAAAAATAATAAGAGCTCTTCCGCCCAGTCCGCTGACCCATGATTTCGATGAAGTTTTGGCTTTTTTGGAGGCCCTCTGACGGCTTTTCAAAAAGATCTTAACTCGCCCCGCTTTCGCGACGTCCTGCTGTCCTGCGCCAGCGCGGCTGTCAGCCTCGGCTGCCAGCGCCCTCGCAGTCGTGTCCAGGCGTCTTCTGAATTTCAAGCCTTCAAGTCGTCTTCAACTATCCCAGAAATAAAGCGAGCCGCCGTCGCTCCGCCTCTGGCCGACCTGATCATCTGCCGGATCATCGACCTGAGCGCCGACCTGCTCATCCGTCTTAACGCCGGCCTGATCATCGGGCTGTTTCGACCTGATTTTCGGCGCGGCGGCGGCCACATTGAACCTTTTTTAGCGAAATGCCGCAGTCGGCGGCGGCTGACGCGTTCCTGAAGCCGAAGTCGGCATTGTTTGTTTTTAGCTTAATGTTATTAACTAGATGCTATTAACTATTCGTCGTCGTTTTTTTCCCAATAAAAAAGCGAACCGAAAGCCTTGAAATCCAAAAAAGGGGAATTGTCGCATGTCCGGAGAAAACAAGTTGCTGGAACACTACTTAAGCCGGGCGGAAAAAGGCGACGCCAGGTACCAGTTCAACCTAGGTCTGTGGTTCCATTCGGGGCAAGTCGTGAAGCAAGATCTTGAGCAAGCCTTCCTGTGGTTCAGCCGCGCCGCCGAAAGCGGCCACTTGGGGGCGCGATATATGCTGGCCACTTTGCTGCTGACCGGTCAAGGGGCTGAGAAAAACGTCGAGCAGGCGCTTTTCTGGCTGGAACAGGGGGCCAAAAACAACCATGCTCCTTCCCTGTACAATCTCGGTCTTTTGCATCAGAACGGCGAAGAGATGCCGATAGACCTAAGCCAGGCTCGGGCCTATATGGAAAAGGCGGCCCAGCTGAAATATCCTGAAGCCCAATACGCTTTCGGACTTATGCACGCGGAAGGACGAGGAACGGAGAGGGATCTGGAGAAAGCCCGATATTGGATCAGCCAAGCGGCCAATCACGGTCTTGACAAGGCCAGGCAATGGCTGGAAGCCGAGCCGGAATAGCTCTGAAGTCAAAGACGAAAGGCGGGATGACGAAGAAATCTGGAAGGGAGAGAAATATGGCCTTAACGCTCCGAAGACGGCTCCCCCCGGAGCGGGGCGCGACAGGCCGGAAACGTCCGCCTTCGAGGGCGAAAAACGGCTCTGGCGGGGCCAAAGCCTATGGCCCCTTTTTGGCCAAACAGACCTCGAAACCGCTTTTTTTATTTTTTTTTGGCCAAACGGTTCGCCCAAAAAAATTTTGGCGAAACGATTCGTCAAACGGTTCAATTAAAGACTTCAGGCTTGGTGAAGTCAGGCCTCATCTGCACCGCCGCCTCCAAATCCTGAATGAAGGCGTTATGGAAATCCAAATCAATGGCCTGATCGACGCTCTTTTCGTACTCCCTAACCGAAAGGGGACGTCCCAAGCCGGGCATGTCCATGAATTCGGCATTGGGCCCGACCTTGATCTTGTGGCTCGGGTGATACTGGGCCATGAGGCTTAAATGCAAGTCGCGGCCGAAATTTTCCTTGAGCCAGGGAAGAAGCGACGAAGTTCGGGCCAAATCGTCCGGCAGAACCAGATGCCGCACCAGGAGCCCCCTGGCGGCCAGCCCGCGACCGTCCAAAACCAGATCCCCCACCTGTCGTTTCATCTCCTTCAACGCCAGACGATTGCGCTTCACGTAATCCCCTGCCCCAAAAAGACGCATGGACACGGAATCAGGCTCGTTTTCGTCCATCCCCGGAGCGAGGCCAATCTTGGCGTCAGGCAAATACACGTCCACCAGCCCTTCCATCATGGCCAGGCAATTTAAGGAATCGTACCCGCCGGTGTTGTAGACTATCGGCAAATCCAAGCCTTGCCGCTTGGCCTTGGCCAGGGCCTTGGCTATCTCTATGGCGTATGGCGTGGGCGAGACCAGGTTTATGTTGCAGGCGCCCGACTCGGCCAGAGAGAACATGATCTCGGTCAGCCGCTCCACGTCAATCTCCAGCCCCGTCTGACCGGACTGGGAAATCTGCCAGTTCTGACAAAAAACGCACCGCAGGTTGCAGCGAGTGAAAAAGATGGTCCCCGAACCGCCAGCCTCGCCTTTGCCGGACAAGGGCGGCTCTTCTCCTTTATGCAGCAAAGCCGACGAAAACCCGACGGTCGTCCCGGTTCCGCAACGCCCGGTTTCGCCTGCGCTTCGATCCGCTCGGCATTGATGGCCGCACAGGATGCAGCCAGGTCCTACTCCCACGATATTACCTGCCGTCATTAGTGATATGAAACAGAAAAGACGAAAACCGCGAAAATAAACTCTGTTCCGAAGCCTTCGCGCTGACCTGAAAAAAACGTCCCGCCAAAAAACTAGTCCGGCTGGCCATAGGGAACTGTTTCGGGGGAGACCGTATCGAGGAATCCGTCTCGCGAGAGACCGTCTCGGGGGAGACCGCCTCGGGGGAGACCGTCTCGGCCAGCCAAAAAGGCGGCCCGGATTACGCGTCGCTCCTAAGGCTCGGACGTCGTTTGGAAATCCTTCTGGGCGCTCTGTACACTCGGCGCGGCTTGCGCTGACGCTTCAATTGCCGGTTGAAGCTCTTTTCCGGAAAAACCACGCTCAACAGCTCGCCAATGTTGTCCACAGGTATGAAAGCCATCTTGCGCTTGATGTTTTGAGGCATTTCATTGTGATCGTCCAAGTCTTGGAGGTTTTGCTTCGGAATGACGATCCTCTTGATGCCCAAACGGAGAGCGGCCAGAGATTTTTCCTTCAGTCCGCCGATGCCCAATATTTGACCGCGCAGGGTTATCTCGCCGGTCATGGCCAGATCTCGCGGCACCGGCAAGCCGGTCAAGGCGGAAACCATGGCCACCAACAGGGCCGACCCCGCCGAAGGCCCTTCCTTGGGCACGTTGCCCTCCGGAACATGGACATGAATGTCCATCTCGTCGAAGAAATCGCTCTCCAAACCCAACACCGAGGCGTTCACCCGCGTGTAGGCCAAGACCGTCTGGGCGCTCTCTTTCATGACCTCGCCTAATTGGCCGGTCAGATAGAGGTTGCCCTTGCCGGGCATGGTTCTGACCTCAATGTACATGATCTCGCCGCCAGTCTCAGTCCAAGCCAGACCGGTGGCCACGCCGGGCTGTCCCTCGAAGAGCTTGGGCTCGGGCAACACTTCCGGCGGCCCCAATAGGCGCTGGAGCTGCTTTTCCGTGACCCGAAAGCGCTTGTCCCCGCCTTCGGCCACTTTGCGGGCTATTTTACGGCAAATGGCCGCCAACTTGCGGTCTAGCCCTCTAAGCCCGGCCTCGCGAGTGTAAGAGGATATGATGGTGCGGATGGCCGAGTCCTGTATGGTCAAACTGCCGTTCTTCAAGCCATGATCCTTGACGAGCCGGGGCAAAAGATGCTTTTTGGAAATGGAAACCTTTTCTTCCGACGTGTAGCCGGAAAGATAAATGACCTCCATGCGATCTTCCAACGCTTGCGGAATGGTGTCCAACAAATTGGCCGTCGTTATGAACATGACCTTGGAAAGATCGAAAGGCAGATTGAGATAGTGATCGGAAAAGTTGGAATTTTGCTCCGGATCCAGCACTTCCAATAGAGCCGAAGCCGGATCCCCGCGAAAATCCGCCCCGATTTTGTCCACTTCGTCGAGCATGAAGACCGGATTCGCCGAGCCGGCCGACTTCAGTCCTTGAATGATCCGGCCGGGCAAGGCGCCTATGTAGGTGCGTCTATGCCCTCGAATCTCAGCCTCGTCCTTCATGCCGCCCAAAGAGAGCCGGACGAACTTGCGGCCCATCGCCCGGGCTATGGACTGGCCCAGAGACGTCTTTCCCACCCCTGGAGGGCCTAAGAAGCAAATTATCGGTCCTTTCTGGCGATGGCTCAGCTTCATGACCGCCAAATGCTCCAAAATGCGATCCTTGACCTTTTTCAGGTTGAAGTGATCGGCGTCCAAGATTTTTTTCGCTTCTTCAAGATCCAAATGGTCTCTGGTGGTCACTCCCCAAGGAAGCTCGACTATCCAATCCAGATAGGAACGAATGATGGAGGCTTCGGCTGAGTCGGGCAACATCCACTCCAGCCGGGAGAGCTGCTTGGCGGCTTCGGCGGCCACGTCCTTCGGCAATTTGGCCTTTTGAAACTTGAGCCTATATTCGTCGGCCTCGTCATCTCGGCTGGCCTCGTCGCCCAGCTCCCTTTTTATGGCTCGGATCTGCTCCCGTAAATAATATTCCTTCTGCGTCCGATCCATCTCCTCCCTGGCCTCGGAGTCGAGCTTGGCCTGCATCGCGCTGACCTTGACTTCCTGAGTGAGGATGGAGTTGACCATTTTCAGCCGTTCCACCGGATCCGTCGTCTCCAGGGCTTTCTGGGCCTCGTCTATTTTGACTCTTATATTGCTGACGACCAGATCCGCCAATCGCCCCGGATCCTCTATGCCGTCCAGAAGACCGACTATTTCTTCGCTCAACACGTCGCGAAGCATCAATATTTTTTGGCTCTGATCGCGGACGTTGCGCATCAAAGCCTCAAGCTCCACAGGGTCGGCTTCCACAGGCTTTTCCTGAAGCAGTTCGACGCTGGCTTGAAAAAAAGGACTCTGACTCAAAAAGGAAGTTATTCTAGCCTTGGCCAGCCCCTGAACAAGGATTTTTTGACGGCCGTCCGGCATCTTCAACTGCCGCATCACTTGAGCCACCGTTCCGACCCGGTACAGATCTTCAGGAGCGGGCGAGTCCTGGCTCTGATCCTTCTGCGCCACCACCAGAACCTGACGGCTGACGGAGGAAGCCGCCTCCAAAGCGGCCAAGGATTTGTCCCGCCCGATGAACAAAGGCAAAATCATGTCCGTGAATATGATCACGTCGCGGACGGCGAGAACAGGCAACTCGAGGGATATTTCAAGATCGTTGTGAATTTCCATAACTTTGTGGAAAAAGCCTCGCAGAAAAGTAATCAGGCGTCGAAGCATACGGCCCAAAAGGCCGGAACAAAAACGTTCCGGCCTTTAACCTGCCTCAATAATAACAAGACCTTTGAGCAAAAGCAAACCCGAACTTAATCACAAAAAAAAGTCTTTCGAAACCTTATAGCGATATTATATAGAGCCATATTGGCATAAAAAATATTAAAACATGATTTATATAATATTTTGAAAATAATAAAAATATTATACTCTAAATATATAATATTCATAAAATAAAAGCCTATATAAGCATGTAAATTATTCTATTATATATAATTATATAAATAAAAATCTAGATAGACATATAAATAGAATATATAAATTTGTTACTACTAAGGAAGCTACCTATAATAATAAAACTTAACCTCTTTTGAAAAAGCGCGACTAAAACGGCTAATCTGGCCCCCTAATATTCCCCTTGACCGGAAGGGACAAATAGACTATAACTTTGGGGACGCTTCGCCGACCTTCGTCACTTGTAATATTATCAAGCATTTGATATTTTTATTGGTAGAAAGCCTATCAAATCCTCATAAAATTTAGTTTTTTAGATATATACTGGTCAATTTCCTCCAGTAACAAAACTTAGTTTTATAAGTTTTGCCTATTATGTTCTTGAAAGGATCCGCAACTATGACAAAAGCTGAATTGGTGGCCAAGCTCGCCGAAGACACCGAAATGACCCAAACCCAGGCCTCCAAGGTTCTCAACACTCTTCTATCCATCATCACCGATGAGATAAAAGACAGCGGGAGCATTTCCCTGGCTGGTCTGGGCTCGTTCTCTTGCGTCGACAGGGCCGAGAGAAAGGGCTTCAATCCCCTGACCAAAGAACCGATCATGATCCCCGCCTCCCGGACCGTCAAATTCAAACCGGCCAAGGCGCTGAAGGACTCCGTCAACAACTGAATCCCTAAAAAGGCCTAGCCGGAATCGCCAAGCCTCGAATTGACAGTTTTCGTTAGACTTTTCTTTTCGCAGCCAAGGTCGCCCTAGATAACTTTTTTCGACTCGGTTATAATCTGACTGGAGTTTTGCTCTGTTTTTTTCCCTGAGCGGCGGTTTCTTTTTTCCTCCGCCGTTCAGGCCAAAATTTTGATTCGACGGCCAGATTCCTCGCTGGCTTAAAGGAAGTGCAATGGCAAGAGTAACTATTGAGGACTGTCTGGAAAAGGTCGAAAACAGGTTTATGCTGGTTCATCTGGCGGCGGAAAGGGCGCGTCAGCTTAAAAAAGGCGCCCCGCCCTTTAGCCCGAAGAACAACAAAGATGTGGTTCTGGCTCTTCGCGAAATAGCTGACGGTCACATCACCCCTCAAAACATTCGCGCTTTCGAACCAGCTCCCGTGGAACCGGTCGTTGAAGAAACCTACGAACTCATTGAGGATCTTTCGCCCATGCCGATGGACGAGTTCGTCGACTAAACCAATCTGTCTTTCTGTCTTTAAAGCGGCGGCCAAGCTCAGAGAAAATGGGCTTGCCGCCGTTTTTTTTATCCCGTTTGCCCTATTCTCTCCGCCTTTTTGGCCGCAATTCGCTCACCCCTGCCGAAGTCTTCCGAGTTCCAAAAGCCGCTTTAGCCCCAATAAAACGCTCGCGAAGGCCAGCCGCCGAACATCGCCAAGGCAAGGCCAAGACATCGCCAAGACAAGGCCGGTCTTCGGCCAGACATTCTGTCGCGAAAGTTGGAAGCCGTCGCGAAAGTCCGAAGGATGGCCGTCATCTAGGGCCTTCGCCAACATGCGCGAACGTCTTTGAACCTCAGAAGCTCAGGATCGATTGAAATGACCAGGCAAAAGGTGTATCATAGAAAAAGATATCAAACTTTCTTTTGTAATGATGATTGTCTAAAAACAGCTTTAATCAAGTAAAAATAAATAATAAGTTGTTTATGTTTTTTACTTTTTTCAAAATTTTAGCCTTTTTTAGAGTCAATTAATAGTTAAAAGCATATTTTGCATCCCCGACACTCCGCATCTCTTTTAAATGACGAGTCATCTTTCGATGCTCGGCGACTTTTCCTGCTCGGAGGCGAAAATAGCCATGTTCGAACAATACACCGCCTGGGAAATAGTTGTTATTCTCGTTTTGGTCGCCGTCATTTTCGGAGGAACACATTTGCTCTCCTGGCTTGGTCGCGTCAAAAAGGTCATCAGCCATGATTCCAAAAAAGGTGGGACCGTCGATCAGCTCCACGTCGACTAACGCCAGATTTAGAGCCTGCGGAAAAAGCGAATGTCTCAGGCGCTTCCGCCCGGGTTTTGGCTGAACCAAAAGAATCAAGACGGAGAATCCACAAGGCGTCATTTCTGGAAAGTCCCTTGGTTCAAAGAGCCGGTTCCAGTAAACCTCCATTCCCGACCTTTTTTTTCTCGCCTGAACAAACTTCCGCCCCTTGAGGCGACGACCCGAAGGGCGCCGCCTCTGACCCGTTTCCAGCCGACCATCGCCAAACTTTGACCAGAGTCTTGCCAGGTCGTTTTCATGGCTCCTCGTCTCTCTGCCGTCAGTTCGCCAAATAGCCCGCGTAGCTCGCCGACATGGCTCGCGAGCTATGCTCGCTAACGCAGCTCGCTAGTTTCGCTCATTCTTCTCCGGAAATCCCGTCATGGCCCATGACGGAACGAGCAGATGGCCTGAAGCCGCTTTTGGCTCCCTCTTCCTCTCGAACAAAAAAACACGCAGGAAAACCATAGGTTTCCGCCGCGTTCCAAACGTCGCCCAATCTTTGGCTCCCGTTCAATTTCTTCCTCCAAATAAAATCATCATCCCAAAAAATCCCTTCCCCAGCCGACTTTCGCCGGCTTCCATCGCCTTCAGCCCTCAGCGGAGGCGAAATGTCCATCTCGATCCATATTGGCCCTTATAGGCCCATTTCGCCGATGAAGGTTCAGCCGCCCATATCGGTCGCTGGCAAACGCATCGCCGAGACTTGGCTGACATTATCGTCGAATTCCGGCCAACGATGGTCTTGAGAGGGGCTTCCCAGGCGGCCGGGCTGGCCGCTTTTGTCCGGAGCGGAGGCAAAGGAAAATTTTCGCCTTCGACGGCGCCATATTGATCATAAGCCGTCAACGAACCAATTAGACCAGCTTCCGAACTTTCTGGATTTTTCGCTCCAAAGGACGGCGGAGCTCTCCCTCTCTCTCTCTCTCCTATTTCTAAGCGGATGGCGCTAACCACAGGCCTTTCTGGATCTGCCGGACAATCGACTGCCCGCTCTGATCTTCCAGTTTTGATATTCAAGTTATGATCTCCCCGTTCGCTGCCCCGCCAAAAAAGCCTTGACGCCGAAAAACCCAAAAAAAAATTCGCCGCCTCAAAACTCCAGGCAACATGCCTCATGTTTTATGTTTTATGTTGGCTGAGGCCGACTGGAACAGTCAAGTTGCCGGTCAGACATTTTTGGCCCAGAAGGGAAAGAAGTCTTTCCACGAAAGCGCAAAACCCAAAACGAGACAGTTTCGTCGCCGGCAAATGAAGCGCGGGCTGGCGCTCCAGAAGAAGATCGCTCGCCGACGGACGTATTTCACCCCTTGTTGCCGCCAAGTTCGTTCGTCAACATATTTTCTTGTCGTCGAAACGGCCTTTTTGGCCGCGTTTTCAGCCAAATTTAATTTTCGCCGGAAATTCGCGTGGTTTGACCAATGAAAAAAAAATCTGAGAAAAATTAAGGGCCGTCAAAAATTTTTTTTGGACGACCGCCGAAATTTTTCATAAATCAGCAGTTTTCAAAACAATAATTAGATCAGTTATTAATACTATCTTTTTTTGACAATTATTTTAGAATAGCTTATAATCATTCCCAGCAATCATTTGCTAGCTTCATTTTTTGCCTGAAATCAACGTCTTAACTAGTCAAGACGTCCATAGCAGAATTATCGCAAATTATGCCTGGCTTCACGCCTGTAAAAGGATGACCAACCATTTGCTCGCCGCATTTGGCAGCTCGTCTATCCTCAATAAACCTATTCCTATATATAAATTCTGCATATATCCATATTTGTTCTAGCCAAGTCGCAACATCTAAGTTTCTTCCTCTAGCCAAGACTTGTCCAGTCGTTTGGGGAAAAAGCATTAGATTAATCGATTAATGGTTAATTGAGCGTATATATTATTTGTAAATTTATTATTTAAATTAATATTTAAAAGGTTATTTACTCTTGCCAACTAATTATTTTAGTCATTACGACGAAAACTTATGATGAGATTGACATGAGCGTTCGTCCATACAAAGGCGCATTTATCTTTGCCGCGTTTAGAATTATTCAAGCCGACAAAAAATATTAACGGCAAAAAGGCCCGACAAACCAGTCGATGGACGTTCAAAGACATGAAGAAAGGAAGGTTTTGAATGTCCGCAAGGCGGATGAAAAAGCCGAAGGTTATGCAGGCGCTTTCTTTTTGGAGCCAAACGAATGAGTCCCCTCCTTTCCAAAGGAAAAATTGGGTTTGATTGTCGACGAGGGTTGCACGTCAGAAGACAATCCTTCTCGGGGGCAAACAAAAAAAATGTCTGATCGGCTTAAAGTCCATTTTTTGGAGATTAGCAATATTTGAAAGAGACCTCTTTATCGAAATCGCCAGCAAATGAAGCTTTCGACTTGAGTCGACAGACGGAATCATAAAGCGTCGAGTCTTCAGCCTGTCGCGGCGTTAATCAAGCGAAAATTCTTAAGCTTATGGCCGTATGCGCATTGTCATTTTCCCGCTAAAGCGCTTTAATAGGAGAAACGATATGAATTTATTGCACAGGTTCACCAGTGATACCCTTTTTAAAGCTTTGTTCTCCATGTACCCGGATTTGCTGAAGCGGGTCATATCTCTTTTGCTGGATATTCCTCTTGAGGCAATAACTGAATTCACTCTGAAGAACCAGGAGATGCCAGCGTTGACCGCCGACGGAAAGTCGAGCCGCCTAGACGTGAGGATGATGGTCAACGGAAAAATGGTGACTTTGGAAGTGCAAGTTGCTAAAGAACCATTTTTCGTGGCCCGATCGTTGTTCTATTGGTCTCGTCAATTTTCCGGTGTTCTTAAGGTCGGCCAACCATATTCTAGCCTGCCGCCTGTAATAATCATCAGCCTATTGGATTTCGTGTTGTTCGACTACTGCGATGATTGGTTCTCTTGTTTTTGGTTGCTTGAAGTGAAACGCCACACCAGACTTTCAGATCTTTTGGAATTGCGGTATTATGAGTTGCCGAAACTGCCGAAAAAGGCAGACGTTAGGGACGAAAAGCAGATGGTTTTGGCCCTGTTCAAAGCCAAAACGAAGGAACAATTAAAAGAATTCGAAAAAAATGGAGGCCCCCTCGTGAAACAGCTAATTGAAGCCTATCACCACGTAGTGGTTTCTGAACAATTTCAGGAATTGGAGCTTCAGCGCGAAATGGCGCTGCATGACGAAGCGACTGCTATGGAATCCGTTGAACGCAAGAATGATGAGAAATGGCAGCGCATATTGGCCGCAGAACGTGAAAGCTGGCAGCGCGAATTGGCCGCTGAACGCGAAAGCTTGCAGCGCGAAATGGCGCTGCATGACAAAGCGACTGCTATGGAATCCGTTGAACGCAAGAATGATGAGAAATGGCAGCGCATATTGGCCGCAGAACGTGAAAGCTGGCAGCGCGAATTGGCCGCTGAACGCGAAAGCTGGCAGCGCAAGTTTGAATCAGCTCTTCGCCAAAATGACGAGAAATGGCAGCGCAAGGCAACGAAAAAAAAGAAAGAAAAAGAAAAACCGCTGTGAGAGATGATGGCTGAGCGTGAAGGGCTGCTCCGGGAGTCAACGGAAGCGAATTTTCGATGCCATCACATAAAGAATGGCTCAAAAAAAAATGGAGGCCTCCTCGTGAAACAGCGAATCGCAACGCATAGCAAAATCTCGTTTTCTGAACAATTCCGCGACCCGGAGTTTCAATTACGCCAATTGGAGCTTCAGCGCGAAATGGCGCTGCATGACGAAGCGACTGCTTTGGAATCCGTTCAACGCAAGGTTGACGAGAAATGTCAGCGCATATTTGAATCCGCTAAACGAGAAATGAACGAAAGTTGTCAGCGCATATCTGAATCCGCTAACCGAGAAATGAACGAAAGTTCTCAGCGCATACTTGAATCCGCTAACCGAGAAATGAACGAAAGTTCTCAACGCATATATGAATCCGCTAACCGAGAAATGAACGAAAGTTCTCAACGCATATATGAACCCGCTAACCGAGAAATAAACGAAATTTCTCAGCGCATATTTGAATCCACTAACCGAGAAATGAACGAAATTTCTCAGCGCATATTTGCCGCTGAACGCGAAAAAAGGCTGCGCAAGGCAGGAAAAGAGAAGAAAGAAAAGGGAAAACCGCTGTGAGAGTAGAAGTCTGAGCGTGAAGCGCGACGCCGAGATTTAGCGGAAGCTAATTCTCTCCCTGCCAAATTTGAAGAAGCGCCCTCCAGAAAACCTAAATAGTTTTCGGCTGCAATGATATATGTTTTCTTTCGGCTCCTAAGTCCAGTTTCCTAAGTTATTTAGCCACCTTTGATTCAAAAAAACTCGTGTTCTCCGCTGTCGACTGTCCCATTCGCCAGCGTCTGGCATTTCGCGTCGTTAGACGACTGAAACGAATGCTCGTCAAATGTCCAGCGGCCGGAAAAATGATTCTTTCGCCTTGCCGTCCAGCAAGAAGAAGAAATCGCGCCTATTTCAGTCCTATCCATAGCCGCATGCCAAAAAAGCGCGCATATGTCAATTTTTATTTTTTCTGCCAAGAAAAGCTCGCCAAGCCGAAAACCGCCTGTCTCCCATGGACTTCCCTCCTTTTCGGCAATTCATGACAGGTCGCCATGTCAACGTTAATGATCCAGGGAACTACTTCGGACGCCGGCAAAAGCACTCTGGTCGCCGGGATATGCAGATTCCTTCGCCGCCGAAACTTGAGCGTCGCCCCTTTCAAACCGCAAAATATGGCGCTGAACAGCGCCGTTACCATTGACGGAGGAGAAATTGGTCGAGCCCAAGCCGTCCAGGCGCAAGCTTGCGGTCTGGCTCCATGCGTCGACATGAACCCGGTTCTGCTCAAGCCCAATTCAGAAACCGGCTCCCAAGTGATTATCCAAGGCAAAGCTTTGACCGAAATGGAAGCGAAGGACTATCACGCCTATAAGCCAAAAGCGCTTAAGTCCGTGTTGGAGTCTTACCAAAGGCTTCAGGCCAAATATGAGCACATCATCGTCGAGGGCGCGGGCAGTCCGGCGGAAATCAACCTGAGGAAAGGCGACATCGCCAATATGGGCTTCGCCGAAGCCGTTGACTGTCCAGTCCTTCTTGTCGCCGACATCGAACGCGGAGGAGTGTTCGCTCATTTGGCCGGGACGACGCTAGTGCTCTCTCCGAGCGAGCAAGCCAGAATAAAAGGCTACATAATAAACCGCTTCCGAGGAGACGTCGGCATTCTGGAGCCGGGACTCGCCTGGCTAAGCGAATACACCGGAAAAAAAGTTCTGGGGGTTCTTCCTTATCTGGTGGGCTTTCATCTGGAAGCCGAAGACGCCATAGACCGTCGGCAAGGCGCCAAGGAAGAAGGAACCCTAAAAGTGGTCGTTCCCGTCACGCCCAGAATCAGCAACCATACCGACTTCGACCCGTTGAGACTCCATCCTCAAGTGGAAGTGACCTTCGTCAGACCTGGCCAATCCCCTCCCCCGGCCGACCTCATCATATTGGCCGGCTCCAAAAGCGTCCGAACTGATTTGGATTTTTTGAGAAAAGAAAACTGGCCGGAACGAATCCTAAAACATTTGCGTTACGGAGGGCGCTTATTGGGCATCTGCGGAGGATATCAGATGCTCGGCGGAGTGGTCAGGGATCCCGACGGACTGGAGTCGTCCCCCGGCGACAGTCCTGGGCTGGGTCTATTGGATCTCGAAACGACCCTGGCCCCGGAAAAGCAACTCTTGAACGTCCAAGCGACTCTGGTTTTCGACGAGGCCAAAGTCTCCGGCTACGAGATTCATGCGGGAACGACTTCCGGCCCTGGGCTTTCCCGTCCGTTTCTTCATAAAAGCCAGGGCGAACCTGACGGAGCCATAAGTCCGGACAATCAGGTGGCCGGCGCCTACCTGCACGGCTTGTTCGAAAGCCCGGAAGGAGCCCAAGCCATTTTGCGTTGGGCCGGTCTATCAGAACCGAAAAGTCTCGATTACCACAGTCTCAGGGAGCGGGAAATTGACCGTCTGGCCGACTTGGTCGAAAATTGCCTGGATGTGGACTATATCCTTTCTCTGCTCTGAGACGATTCCGTCCGCTCTTTTGCCGGCGGCTGCTCTAGAAGCGATAATCCAAGGCCCGCCGTTTCGCCGACAAGACAACTCCTCCCCCGCTTCGACCATTTCGCGGGCCATCGGCCTATTTTTCGCTAAGGCACCGACCTATAAGGCGAAGGTAGGGAAAACGACAAGAGCTTCATAGAAGGCCTCGCTCTTCTCCGGCTTCGGCGCCGCCCCTTTCCGACGGCGTCGTCGTTCAGGCGAAAGCTACTCATGACGGCAGGACGCGGCTTTAACAAAAACGCGAGAGATCATGGCCACTTTTCAGACCTCGACAATGTCTTCGTCGAAAGCCATTTTGGACAAAAACATGGCCGCTCTCGGCCAAACGAAGCCGGAGGCGGCGGCCTGGCTGGCCCAGCCCAAGGGAAAACGCCGTAAGATAGAAGCGTTCGAGGCTGAAGACGGCTGCCGATATCTCGTCGTGGACGGAGTCTCTCAAGACACCAGAAAAAACCCCAGACTATTAGCCAAAAAGCTTTTAGCCGAAATCCCGAATCTATTCGCCGCCGGACGAGTGCCCGTCCTTTTCGGCCTCGGCAACATCTCCGTTCTGGAGGAAGCCTTAGGAAAACTTCAGGCTCTGACCGTTTTCGAGCCCGACCCTGAAATGGCCGAAGCTGTTCTTAGCCTTTTGGATCTGTCCGACGCTCTGACGACGGGACGTCTTAGACTAGTCACCCCTTGGGATCTATACAGAAATGAAGCCGGATTCGTCAACCCGATCCTAATCTCTCCAGCCGCCGCCAAAAGGCGCCATTTGGCCGCCTGGATCAATCTTTCCAACCTCATCGAGTCAAAAAAAACCCGCGACAAGCCGTTCGACAAGTCCAAGACGCGACTCCTCGTCGTTCCACCCTTTTCCGGCGGCTCTTTGCCCATAGCCGGCTTTCTGCACAAAGCCGCCGCAGAAGAAGGCTACGAAGCCGAACTGTTTGCCTGGCCGACCGGGCTGGTCGAAAAGGCCGAGAAGGTCAGGCATGGCCGGAATCAAAAAGAAATTAACGAACTGTTCGCCGAATCGACGGCCTTTTTCGTTTCTTCGTCCGGTCGCCAAAAGCCCAATCTAATCGTCGCCCTGGCTCAAGCCCCTTTCACTGCGGAAGCTTTGGCCGAAATCCGCAAAACTGCGGAAGCGACATTGGCTTTTTGGTTCGTGGAGGACTATTGGCGCTTTCCATATTTCCGCGAGGTCGCGCCAGCCTACGATCTCGTTTTTCATATTCAGGGGCATCTTCTGGACGCCGAGATCAAAAACCTTGGTCTGTCCAGGTCATGGTATCTGCCCTTGGCGGCTGACGCCGACGTCTTCAAGCCGGAAAACGAGCGCCCCGAATGGCGGAGAGACGTCACTTTCGTCGGAGCCGGCTACCCCAACCGCCGTCGCCTACTGGAGAGGCTCGTCAAAGAGCGCCTATCCGGCTCGAAACCCGAAAAAAAACTGACCATCTTCGGCTCAGGTTGGGAAGGCTGCTCCGACACGCTCGAACCATGCCTATTCGAAAAAGGAAGGCGAGTCACGACGGAAGAATGCGCCCGAATATACGCCAGCAGCGTCATCAATCTGAACATTCACTCCGGCTTCGAGGAAGGATTTGACCGCCGCGGCGGTTTCGTCAATCCCCGCGCCTTCGAGATCGCCGCCTCCGGAGGCCTGCAGATAATAGACCGAAGAGAATTGCTGGCCGAGCTCTTTGCGCCGGACGAACTGACAATAGTCGACAGCCCTGACGAGCTGCTCGAAGCGGTCGACCGCCGCCTGGCCGATCCGGAAACGAGTCGAGCCATGCGCTCAAAGGCGAGGGAAAGAGCGCTGCGAGAACATCTCTACAAACATAGACTGAACTTCATCATCGAATGCGCTCGAAGCCGCTGAGACTCGAGACGGATGGCCTGTTTCGCGAAAAAAAACCGTGCGCCGCAGTCGAAACCCGTTCCCGGCTAACTTCTGCATGTTCAGAAAATTTTTTACTTATATGCTCAATATCACCAGAAAACTGAACCGTAGCATGTTTATCACACAATACATTACTTAACAATTGAACATGTTTTAATGAAATTTCATCCTCTTATTCAACACTTCCATGTTTATAAAGCATTAATAATAAAATAAATCGCAATTTTGAAAAAAAACTTGACATGCTTTTGGATTTGTGTATAATCCTTTGAGCGAGCGGCGGGGTGGAGCAGTCTGGTAGCTCGTCGGGCTCATAACCCGAAGGCCTCAGGTTCAAATCCTGACCCCGCTACCATTCGATAATCCGGCATTGTCCGATATAGGCCGAAAGCCTGCTAAAATAGTGGCTTTCGGCCTTTCTGTTTGTCCGTCAAAGTTCGGAAAAACCCCTTGACAGCAGACAAATTTGTTGGTACCAACGTGCCCCAGAAAGGTGATACCAACATGCCCCTCACCGATGTATTTCTCAGGAATCTCAAGCCTGCTGACAAGCGGAAAAACTACAAGGACAGCGGAGGACTGTACCTGTATGCCACCACGTCAGGATTGAAATCCTGGAGGTTCAACTACAGGTTTCAAGGGAAGCAGCTCACGTTGACTTTTGGAACGTATCCGCTCATATCTCTTAAAGAAGCCAGAGATAAGCTTGTTGACGCCAAGCGCACCCTCAAGGCTGGCATAGATCCTGGTCAACAGAAGAAAAGCATTCAAGAAGCCGTTCGAGCAGAGTCTGTGAACTCGTTTGAAGTGGTAGCCAGGGAGTGGTTCGCCAGGAAGCAGATAGGAAAAGATGAGAGATATACCTTTCGTATTTGGGCAAGATTGGAGAAGGACTTCCTGCCCTTTCTCGCCAGCCGTCCAATAAACGAGATCACTTCCCAAGATGTTCTGGAAGTCCTAAGGAAAATCGAGGCCAGAGGCGCAGTTGACACTTCCCACAGGTGCCTTCAGTATTGCGGCCAGATTTTCCGCGATGCGGTATCCACTGGGCGGGTTTCTCACGACGTCTGCGCCGACTTGCGGGACGCATTAAGCCCTGCCGTGCATGAACACAGGGCTTGCCTGACTGATCCTTCTGATGTTGGAGGATTGTTGAGAGCGATTGATGACTATAGCGGCAACGTGATAGTTATGTCGGCCTTGAAAATGGCGCCGTACGTCTTTGTGCGGCCAGGCGAGCTGAGGCACGCCGAATGGCCAGAAGTTGACTTGGACAAGACTGAATGGCGGATACCGGCTGAAAAGATGAAGATGAAGCAGATCCACATTGTTCCATGAGCCAGGCAGGTTGTTGAAATCTTGACTGATCTTCGTTATTATACCGGTCAAGGTCGGTATCTTTTCCCAGGGATGAGATCCAACGGATGCCCCATCTCGGATGTCACCCTTTTGGCTGGGCTAAGACGCTTAGGCTATTCAAAGGAAGAGATGAGCGTCCATGGATTCCGCTCGATCGCCTCTACCATGCTCAACGAGCAGGGCTACAACAGGGATTGGATCGAGCGTCAGCTGGCCCATGGCAAGCGTAACAATGTCAGGGCTGCTTACAACTACGCTGAATACTTTCCTGAGCGCAGGAAAATGATGCAGGCTTGGGCTGATTATTTAGACCGATTAAAAGCTTCTAGCAAGTAAACGGTAATGTTCATTGATAACGAAATTATTATAAACGAATTTATCCCTGATGAGGTATATAAATTCTTTGAGTCATTATCGTCTTCATCTCTCATTGAATTTTACTCACGTTCTAGTGATGGGAAAGTTGTAACCGTTCACGGGGTTGGGGGGGTAATCTCACTGGCCCTGGTGCAACCCGTTATTTTGTATGTCTAGGCTTAAGAGAACACAATAATTATGGTGAAAATTTTGTTTATTACATAACAACCTTGACATAGTTTTGGTTATCCGTATAATCG
>JAIRTO010000230.1 GCA_031254895.1 Deltaproteobacteria bacterium | reverse complement strand
TTCGACCTGAGCAATTGGAATTGAGGCGTCAAATTATCTGCGTCAAAGCAATTCTTTCGGAACTCCTCACACGGCAAAAAAGATTTTGTCGTATGAGGGGGATAAATGCTTTGATTAAGGATATTTAAAATTGTTTTAGTTGTTTTATTGCCCTTCTGCAACAATAATTTCACGAAACAGCCCGACAGCGCTCGGCTTCGCTTCATGATCTGCGGGTTTCTCTCCTGATTGACATCGTAAACCGCGACTTACAATTCCAGCGAAACGCGCGGCCTGCGCCCGTCGTTTCCTCTGTAGGCATCGGACTGACGCATGGTCATCCGAATCCGGCGTTTCGTCTTTTCCGTTATAAAAGCGCCCCTAAATTGCGGACGAGGCATCATGACCCGTTCGTTTCTGCACAGAGTCGTCGATTTCAACGCTCTTTCGCACAGCATAAACGAGATGCGGAAGAAAACGCAAAGGCATACTTAGGGCGCATCACGGATTGGCGCTCAATCAAAATGATCAAGGCATCGTCAAGCGCAATTGCGAGATGGACATGATTAGGAGGCTTTTTTGGACGGCTGCGGGCGGCAAGAAGGCCGCCCCTACTGATTATGAATCGTTGTCCTTTGAGAGCTCTTCAGCGCCTTGTCTGAGATCATTTTCGTGATCTCTTCCGGAGAATGTCCTCTTTGCAGCAACTCAGCCAATTCCATAAAGACTTCTTCCCGGCTTTCTTCCCGGCATTTTTTCCGGCCTTCTTCAAAGCCGTCTTCAAAGCCTTCTTCCCGGCTCACCTCCAGCGCTATTTCCATATCGAACTCAAAATTCAACATATTTTGCACCTCCGATCCGTATTTTTTCATAAAACCTTTCAAAATTCCATGCTCTTTGCAGAACGTTACTGCTTTTTCGATCGCTACTTCAAGTAACAGGCCTTTACTCTGATACTTCCGTATTATTACAATCAATGCCACGTACTCCCGCAGTGATTTGCTTCGTTTCAAGATCTGCGGGTTTTTCTTCCGATTGATGTTGTATACTTCGACTTTCAATTCCAGCGGTATGTCCTCGTCTTCTTCTTCTCCTTTGAAAGCGTCCGACAAACGCAGGGTCATCTGAGCCTGCGCTTCGGCTTTTCCGTTATAGAGCACTATGAATCGCGGACGAGGAATCTTGACCAGCTTGTTTGCGTACAGTTCCTTTTTTTCCAGTGTTCTTTCGTACAGTTCGGCGAGATATAGGTAAAAACGCAATGGCATGTTCTGGCACATCGTGGATTGGCGCTAGATCAAAATGATCAGCCTATTGTCCAGCACAAATGACACGTCATTCAAAAAGCCCTGCCACATCAAGTTTTCTAATGTGTTGATCTGGATCTTCGTTGTTTTTGGATATCCTTTACCTGAAAGAGCGTTATACAGTTCGAGCGCTGGTTCTTCTTCGCTAAACACTTCCAAAAAAAAGCCGCTTTTGTAATCTCTGTCACCATACCTCGTCAGGCGCGTCACTTCCTTATGGTTTGCGCATATCAAGTTTTTGCTTTTCATCAAGTCTGCATCCAAAGGGTAAAGACAGCAGGGACGGCCCGATTTGCCGCGAGCGCGATTACGACGAGATTGCGGCGAATGGCGCCCCCCCTCGCCATGGAGCGCGGCGCGGACGTTGTAGTCCTTGAGGCGCTCAATCAACGTCATCCTGGCCGATAACGAAAATGTTTCAAATTCTCTTGGAATCTCGGGCGTCTGCGCCCGGCCAAGTTCTCCCCTCTTGACTCCCGGTTCATTCTTGTCAACTGTCAGCCATTTTTCAATCCTAATCTAACTTGTCTTTTAAAGACCATTTTCAGCCGAAGGTTCAATAGTCGCCCTTGCGGAAATGACGGAAGAGTCAAAGGTCGCGAACAGACGGAGGACTGCCTAATCGAAGGCGACGCCAGGTTCGGACTGCGCCGTCGCCATGGGTTCGGCTTTGCCGGGGCAGTCGCAATGGGTTCGGCCTTGCTGGCGCCGTAGCCATAGGTTCGCAGCTTTGCCGGGGCAGTCGTCGTCACGCAACGTTCGCAGTAAGCCGCTCTTCATCTATGATCCTTAGTGGACAATCACGCGCAAAAGCGGTCGCCTCATCTTCGCACTCAAATTGTTCAATATCGGCTTCAATGTTGGATAACTTCGCTTTTGTTTCCAAAGGGAAACAGCCTTCAGCGTCTAATTCCGCCTTACACGTTTGCAAGACGTTCGCAGGCGCGGCGCCAAGGTAGTTTGCCGTCGCCTGAAACCGATTTGCTGTGATCTTCGTCAACTCTAACGATTATATGGATTTTCTGCAGGGCATGAATCTTCATTCGATTTCGGCCTTATTTAATCAAATTTCATGATAAATGGCAACAGCGCTTTTTTAGCCGCAAAAAAAAACAAAGGCCCCGAAGATGCTCTAAGTCAGCATATTCAGGGTTTTTATTCTGGAAAAAAAAGTTTGACGAGCGGCGTGGGCCGATGGCCTGACGCGTCTTTAAGGTCGGCGGAGCAAAAATTCCGCAGGAAAAAGGCGAATTCTTTCCCCCGCAGGCGTTTTGCCCAGGCGCGGGGCGATGCCTGCGCATTTTTACAGGGTTCGCGGTTGCATTCCTGGCTATGCTTTACGAAATAACCTTGGTTTAAAGACATCCGGCAATTTTGGCGGAAAAAATAGATGCGCTCGCCGCTGGACGTCAAAACATAATGAGATGAGCTGGAGTCGTCAAGAAAGTTCTAGCCTCGACGCCGTCGCTTGTTTCAGAGTTAATGGCAATACTGTTAACTTAAGCGGCGAGTTGATTTTTACTGGCATCATCGATGGATAATGCGCACCTTTGGCTGATTTTTTTTTGGTTTAACGCCATGCTCCATTTCCGGACGGGGAAATTGGACATCTTTTTTTTCATTCCCCTTGGATTCGATAGGGCTTATGAGCGACGACAGCCCGGCTTCGCCGGCGCCTTTTCCGCTGGCCGTTTGGCATCGCAGCAGCTGCTTCATCATTTCTTCCGGACCCATATAGCCCTCCTTTAAAGCAGATTTTTATTCAAGACAGGCGGGCGAAGAACCCGTAAGCCTTTTCATTTCGGAAAATCAGGGCAACACGAAAAATAGCATTTGATTAGGAATTTTATACCCATAAATTCATGGAAATAATTTTGCTAGTAATTTCATGGCTAAAGCTGACCAGCCTGCCCACACCCGACTTTCAAATGAGGCATTGCAGGCGCTGAAGTCCAACAGAAAACCCCCAAGCCCGGTTATAGACTTGAGGGTTTTCGTTTTTTTTTTTGCGACACTGGGTGGCTTGGTGGCCTTAGGCGTGATTCGACGTTTCCATAATATTATTCGTGAACCCGTATCCTGCCGGGTTCGACGATCCACAAGCGCCCGCGCGGGGATTCACGCTGGAGCATTGCCGCCACCTGATGCGCCAGAGAAAGCATCCCGCTCAGCGTCGGCTTGGGATGGCGCAGGACAATGATGCCCGGATAGGTGGCCGGCGGATAAGTCGTCGTCTGGGCAAAATCCAAGTCCATGGTTAACAGGCACATGTCGAGGGAACGGCATACAGCCGCTATGGTCATGTCAGCTTCGCCCTGTAGTTTTTCCTCGGACACGGTGGATACTGTGTTGCCAGCGGCCTCAAGCGGGATTCGCCAGCGAGGATCGGCGTTTTCGTCAAGCTTTAAGTGCATGGGAAATCTCTACAGGCACGACCCGCTCACGCGCAGCCCTGGCAGAGTAAGCCAGGCAGGCCGAAACGTCCTCCCTGGTGAGGCTTGGGTATGCGGTCAATACGTCGTCGATGCTGTCGCCGTTGGCAAGATACTCCAAGATCAGCCAAACCATGATCCTTGTGCCGCGAATGACCGGCTTGCCATGGCAAATGGTTGGATTGGAAACGATGCGTCCTTCCGCGTCTAAATTCATGTCGGTGTTCATGCGTGTTCTCCAGCGCTAAAAGCGCCCCTGCATTATATTATAAAACCCAACTGTCGCTTCGGTGGTTGGCAAAAGCCAGGAGGCTCCGTGTTTCACCGGGTCAGCTAAGTTACATTCTACCTCACTGCTGGGGTCTTTGCCAGAGTGGCCGCGGACGGCTTGACTGGGCACAGCCCCTCCATTACCTTCCAGTCGGCGCTCTTTCAAGGGCTCATCCTCTCTTTTTTTTCCGCCTTGGACTTTGCCGGTTCATCAAGCTCAGCCTGTTTTTTGAAAGCCAGTTCTTTAGGGGCTGTCACGAAATAACTTGCTGCTATTCCTAAGGTGTTATCCTTCAACAACAGCATAAAAACATGACATCAACACCAAGTTATTTTTTGACAAGCCCTAAGGTATGTAATATCCATCGATGATGCCAGTAAAAATCAATTCACCGCTTAAGTTCACAGTATTGGAGTTAATGGAGAACAAAAAAACTGGATTCTCGACAAAGCCGTCGACTTCAAACTGAAACCAACGGTTCTAGGGATGGCGGCCAAAAATGCCTCAATTGCACAGGTCGAAAGCTTTCGCTGCCAAGCGGTTTTTGCGGCCTTGCGGCCGCAATGAGGCGACGATTTAGCTCAGGCCAAAAAGGCCGGACTTTCTTTAAAAGCTCGAAAATGACGAGCCAGAAGCTGGCCCGGCGTGAAGAAATGCGACTGAGTGCCGGGGGCTTCGACGCAAAAGGAGGCGACGGTGGCTCCGAGACGGCAGGAGGAGAGAATGTCCTCCCCATGAGACAAGCCGGCCAGAACGCCGGCCCGGTAGGCGTCGCCCGCCCCGGTGGGGTTCCCGATCTTTTCCACCGGAACCGTCAGGATGTGCTGGCGTCCTCTGGGGGTGTGCAGGCGGCTGCCCTGGCCGCCCATGGTGGTCAGGACGGCCGTGGTGTACTGGAAGAGATCCTCAAGTTTTTTCTGGGTTTGTTGCAGAAAGAGCTCCAGCTCGTATTCGTTGCACATGAGCATGATGGAGCCGTCCAGCATCTCCAAAAGCTGTTGTCCGCTGAAGACGGGGATCTGTTGGCCGGGATCGAAGATGAACCTGACGTCCGTCTCGCGGTATCTGGCGGCCAGACGCTCCATGTCCGCGAATCCGCCGGGCGAGATGATGGCCAGATGGTCGGAGGGAGGGCCCGGGAGGGACGAAGGCTCGAAGCCCGTCTGAACCAGCATGGCCCCGGGATTGAAGAAAATAAGCTGATTGTTGGTCTTGTCGGTGGCGATGTAGGCCCCGGCCGTGGCCTTGTCGGGCACGAGAGTGATCTGACCGACGTCCAGACCCCAAGTTTTCAGCCGCTCCAAATAATCCCGGCCGTCAGGATCGTCGCCCACGGAGGTGACGATCAGGGTTTTCAAGCCCATCAAATACAGGTTGTAAGCTATGTTGCCCGCCGTCCCGCCATGGACCCTCTCCACTTTGTCCGTCACGAAGCAGACGTTTAGCATGTCAATTTTGTCCGGAATGATGTGATCGCTGAAACGGCCGGAATAATCGGCCAAACGGTCGAAGGCCAGAGAGCCTGAACAAACGATGGTCATGAAACGCTCCAGAAGACGGGTTTTTAGCCCTTTTTGCGAAAAAGTCGAAACGGCGACGACG
>JAIRTO010000143.1 GCA_031254895.1 Deltaproteobacteria bacterium | reverse complement strand
TTTAGACATCGACCGGACGACTCGTTTTTCGCCCCTTCCAAACAACTCAAACAAAGTCGAACAGCTTTTTTTCCTCATCAGTCGAAGAGGAGAAATAAAGCCCCTGGCTGAGAAGTTATAGGCGCGGCTCAAAAAAACTGGCTTTGACATTTCGGCCATTTTCTCTAAATAGGCGAAAGATTCGAACGACAAGCGCCAAAACGCGTCAAATGCGGCAAGGGGGGCCTTCGTCGACGTCGACGAAGGCCCAAAGCCAAATCCAGAAGGCCAAAATGTCGGACTTTTGACGATTGCCCCCCCCCTTCTAGCAGCAGTCTTTCAATTCAAAGCGTCGTAGCCCGTCTCGCTGGTTCTGATGCGCACGGCGCCCCGCAAATCGTAGCTAAAAATCTTCCCGTCGCCGATCTTTCCAGTGAACGCGGCTTTCTGAATGGTTTCGATGACTTTGCGTTCCCATTCTTCGGAGGAGACGACTATCTCGAACTTCACCTTCGGCAGGAGACTAACGTCGACGACGCTGCCTCGGACGGTTTCGGCATAGCCTTTTTGGGTTCCGCAGCCCATCACCTGAAAAACGGTTATCCCGTTGACTTCGATGGAGTTAAGCGCCGATTTGACGTCTTCGAGCTTTTCCTCGCGCACTATCGCTTCTATTTTGATCATGATCTCCTCCTTTAATCGAGACCGTTGAATGAAGGATAGGCGTGTTCGCCATGCTGCGAAAGATCCAGTCCGATGAGCTCCTCCCGTTTGGAGACTCGCATGATCGTGACCAGCTTCACGAGCCAAACGCAGATTATTGAGCCCACGGTCGCGACCACGACGGAGACGACGATGGAGACGACCTGAGCCGCGAATTGCTTTCCTCCGCCGTAAATGAGTCCTTTCGAGGCCAGAGAATTGATGTTCGGGTCGGCGAAGACGCCGGTCAAAAGCCCTCCCCAGATCCCGCCGAGGCCGTGACAGCCGAAGGCGTCCAGAGCGTCGTCAATTTTGAGTTTCTTCTTGATGACGGTTATGCCGTAATAGCAAACTGGACCGGCGGATCCGCCTATCAAGACGGCGGACCAAATCGGCACGAAACCGGCTCCGGGAGTTATGGCCACCAAACCCACCACCACGCCCGTGCACAGGCTGATGAGGGACGGCTTGCGCTTCGCCAGGACGTCTATGGCCAGCCAGGAGCATAAGCCGGAAGCCGCCGCCAGAGCAGTGGTCATGAAGGCGTGGGCGGCCAGGGAATTGGCCCCCAAAGCGCTGCCGGCGTTGAAGCCGAACCAGCCGAACCACAAAAGCGCCGCTCCTAAAGCCACAAAGGGGATGTTGTGCATCCGGTAGAGCGTGTTTTCATAACCGCAACGTTTCCCGAGCAGCAGACAAAGCGTCAGGCCGCTGACCCCGGAGCTGACGTGAACCACGTTCCCGCCGGCGAAATCCACCGAACCCAATCCGGCCGGACCCAGAAGGCCTCCCTCGCCCCAAACCATGTGGGCCAGAGGATAATAGACGAGGAGCGACCAAAAAATCACGAACAAAAAGAGCGCCTTGAACTTCATCCGGCCGGCCACGGCCCCGGTGATGATGGCCGGGGTTATCAAGGCGAACATCATCTGAAAGCCCGCGAAGGCCAAAGCCGGCAGATTCGGGGCGTAATCGGACGGCGCTTCGAAATTCAAGCGCCGAAGGAAAAAATTGTCCAAAGAGCCGACTACGCCGAAGACGTTGCCGCTGAACGCCAGCGAGTACCCGACGGCGACCCACATGACCATGCCCAAGCCCATGATGGACGACGAAGCCATGATGTTGTTGATGACGTTTTTTCGACGTCCCAAGCCGCCGTAAAAAAAACCGAGTCCCGGGGTCATGATGAAAACAAGCGCCGCCGAGACAAGCACAAAGGCCGTATCACCCTTGTCCATTTAAAGCCTCCTTCGTCAACTCGTCGCCCGAAAAAGGGCGACGGCCAGTTATAAGACAGCCAATGACGCGGTCATTTTGGCTTAGCCATAAAAACTGTCGCCTATTCATACAATATGGACAAATTCTTAGGCTAAAAAATAAGCCAATTTAGTCAAAATGGCCGCCCAAATTAGAAACATGAGTTCAAGCTGACAGTTCCCAAGCTGACAGTTCCAAAGGCGACAGTCCCCAAATTGACCCCACCTCCAAGCTGACAGCCCTTTTGCGCAAGAAGCGTCAGAAACCGAAAATCCGGGCGAGGCGGACAATGCGGACGTGTCGGAGATTATCCGGCGCTAACATAGCCTGGTCGACCAGCAATAGGGACTCGAGCGCCTTCCGACCTCGTCGAAACGACGCCGCCTGGACGAGCCGGCCTTGTTTGACGTCAACTGCTCTTCCCGCCAGATCCTTCTCGCTCGTCTCGACCGGTTCGACCCTCTCGGCGAGGCGTAAAATCCGCCTCGTCCCATTTGGCCTGACCGTCTGTCAGACGGCCGTCCAGACGCATGTCTGAACCGAGGCGTTTTTTCGGCGCGCGTCTTTGCGCCTCCGTCATTTTTTGGCCAATCCGGAATCTGCCTTCGGCGAGCCGCCAGCTACCAATTCCATTTCTTTTTGGAAACCGCCAGAAAAAGGCCAAGACTTGGCCGTGCCGCCGCGCGCGGCTACGCGCGGCAGTCATTTTCTCTTTATTTTGGACTCTCCTGCCAAAAACGCGCCCGCCAAAACGCCGCTCCGGTCGATTCGTCGAAGAAAGAGAAATAGTGACGGAGGTTTAAAATTCGAGTTGACAATCAGGCCATAATTTAGGAAACTTAGGCAGGCCATGAAGGCCGACTT
>JAIRTO010000083.1 GCA_031254895.1 Deltaproteobacteria bacterium | reverse complement strand
AATAAATCCGCCAACTGCTTGAAGGAATCAATCAGTTATCTTTTTGGATAAATGTATCTGTAAACGATTAAATTTAATAAACATCCTAATCACATTTACAAATAAACATGATAAGTGCTTAAATATAGATAACAAGCTAATTAACCTTAAACTTCAATATTATACAATAAATATTTCATTTTTTACTGTAAAAGTGTTAATAGAGACCTGGACATTGACCATTAAATAATATGACCAGTTCACAACGGAGGCTTTCCGACCTCTTTTCGACAGGTCTATTTTTTTTAAATCCTATCCGCTCCGGCCGGATCGGAGCGGGGGCAAATGCACAAGGATTTTTTTACAAATGTTGTCTGTCTCGAAAATTCCCTCTTGAATAAAATGAAATTTTACAGTATGTTGCAGAAAACGGCCTATGGCTGTTTTAGCCGGTTGAGGGCTATTTCGAGTCTCAGACGGAAGTTCAGGGTTTACACTTGACAATCATTAAGCTGTCCTATAAAATATCTCATTCGATTAAAATGCGTTGCTCGGTTATTGTCGCCAGGCAATATTTTTTTTCCGCTTTATTTTCCCGTAAGTCACACGGATGAAAACCACCGAAAAGTCAAGGGGGTAGGTCGTTATGGCGTCAGACAACGTGGTTGGCGCAGTTCTGGTCGCAGGCGGAGGCGTAGCTGGGATGCAGGCTGCGCTGGATCTAGCCAACGCCGGCTATTACGTATACATGGTTGAAAAATCGTTGGCCATAGGCGGCAGAATGTCTCAGTTGGACAAGACGTTCCCCACCAACGACTGCTCCATGTGCATCATCTCGCCCAAATTGGTCGAAGTAGGACGCCACATAAACATTGAGCTCCTGACCCTGACCGACATCCTTTCCATTACCGGCAGTGAAGGCAACTTCACGGTCAACGTCCGCATGAATCCTCGCTACATCGACATGTCCAAATGCATAGCTTGCGGCGAATGCACCAAAAAGTGCCCTCGGAAAGTTGACAATGCCTACAACGAAAACCTGGACGCCCGCAAGGCCATCTACGTGCAGTACGCCCAGGCCGTGCCTCTGAAGTACGGCATCGACGCCAATGAATGCATGTATCTGACCAAAAAGAAATGCGGCAGCTGCAAGAAGGTCTGTCCGGCCGACGCCATCAATTACGACGATCAGCCCAAGAACGTCTCCTTCAAAGTCGGCTCCGTCGTTCTGGCCCCCGGCTTCGCTCCCTTCAAGCCCACTGATTTCGAGACCTACCGCTACGAAACCAAAGACGTCATCACCGCTCTGGAGTTCGAACGCTACCTCGGCGCCACCGGCCCCACCATGGGCGAAGTGGTTCGTCCCAGCGACAAGGCTCATCCCCACAAGATGGCCTTCCTGCAGTGCGTCGGCTCCCGCGACGTGAACAGGGCCGACAACGGCTACTGCAGCTCGGTCTGCTGCATGTACGCCATCAAGGAAGCCCTAATCGCCAAGGAACACGCGGGCGGCAAACTGGACGTCACGATCTTCTACATGGACATCCGCACTTTCGGGAAAGACTTCGAACGCTATTACGAAAAGGCCAAGGCGGCCGGCATCAAGTTCGTCCGGAGCCGCGTCCACACGATCAAGCCCGATCCCCAAGCCGGCGTCAAAATCAGCTTCGTCTCCGACGGCGGCGTGACGAACGAAGAATATTTCGATCTGGCCGTTCTGTCCCATGGATTGGTCATCACTCCCGAAACCAAGGAAATGAGCCAAAACCTGGGCATCCAGACCGACTGCTACAATTTCGCCAAAACTTCCTCCTTCGCTCCGGTGGCCCTCTCTAGACCCGGCTTTTACGCCTGCGGCGTCTACACCGGCCCCAAGGACATCCCCACTTCGGTCATGGAAGCTTCGGCGGCGGCGGCGGCGGCCACGTCCAAACTCACGCCGGCCAGAAGCACTCTGACCAAGGTCATCAACGTTCCGGCTCCGGTCGACGTCACCGGCGAGCCCCCGAGAGTGGGCCTCTTCGTCTGTCGTTGCGGCATCAACATCGCTTCGGTCATCGACGTGGAAAAGGTGGTGGAGTTCGCCAAAACCCTGCCTTTCGTCGAGTACGCCGCCGTGACCATGTTCGCCTGCTCGCAGGACAGCCAGGAAAAGCTGGTCTCCTTGATCAAGGAGTACAAGCTCAACCGCATCGTCGTCTCCGCCTGTTCGCCCAGAACCCACGAGCCTCTCTTCCAGGAGACCTTGGCGGCGGCCGGCCTCAACAAGTATCTCTACGAGATGGCCAACATCAGGAACCACGATTCCTGGGTCCATGCCAACAACCCCGCCGAAGCCACCCGCAAGGCCATGGACATGACCGAAATGGCCATCGCCAAAGCCGCTCTGCTGGTTCCCCTTAAGGAAAACATCATCGACGTCGACCCGACCGCTCTAGTCATCGGCGGCGGCGTGGCCGGCCTCAACGCGGCGGTGAGCCTGTCCAATCAGGGCTTCAAATCGGTCGTCGTGGAAAAGAGCGAGATCTTGGGCGGCGTCGCCAACCGCATCATGAGCACCTCAAAAGGCGAAAACGTCCAGAAATACCTGGAAGGTCTGAAGACCAAGGTCGATGAAGATCCCAACATCACCGTCGTCCTGAATTCGGAAGTCGACAAGGTCGACGGCTACGTCGGCAACTTCATCACCACCCTGACCACCGGCGAAGAAGTCAAGCACGGCGTGACCATCGTGGCCACCGGGGCCAAGGAGCACAAGCCCGACGAGTATCTCTACGGCGCCAATCAGAACGTCGTCACTCAGCTGGAGCTTGACGAAATGATGAAGGCCGGAGATCCCAAAGTCGCGGAAGCCAAGGACTTCGTCTTCATCCAGTGCGTCGGCAGTCGCGAGCCTGGCCGGATGTACTGCTCGAAGGTCTGCTGCACCCACACCGTGCACGCGGCCGTGGAGCTGAAGAAACAGAAGCCCGAAGCCCGCATCTTCGTCATGTACCGGGATATGCGCACCTATGCCCAGAAAGAGGACATCTACAAGGAAGCCCGCGACCTGGGCGTCATCTTCATCCGCTACACGCTGGAAGACAAACCGAAAGTCAGCGAAGCCGGCGGAGCTCTGAAAGTGGAGATCCAAGATCCCGTCTCCGGCCGCCGTCTCCTGATCAGCCCGGATATGGTCGTCTTGGCCGCCGCCATCGTCTCCGGCCGGGAAAACGACCTGGCCATGAAGTACAAAGTGCCCCTCGACGAAGACGGCTGGTTCTTCGAAGCCCACCAGAAGCTGCGGCCCGTCGACTTCGCCACCGACGGCATGTTCCTGGCCGGCATCGCCCACTATCCCAAGCCCATGGATGAAGTCGTCGCGCAGGCTCAAGCCGCTGCGGCCAGGGCCGTCACCATCCTCACCCAGTCCAAAATGACCGTGGGCGGCATCGTCGCCGAGATCAACCAGGCCAAATGCTCAGGCTGCGGCGTCTGCGTCTCGGTCTGCCCCTTCTCGGCCGTCTCTCTTGACGAAAAGGGCAAAAGCGTGGTTAACGAGGCCATGTGCAAGGGGTGCGGCAACTGCGCCTCTTCCTGTCGCTCGGACGCTCCCTCTCTGCGGGGCTTCACCAACGCCGGCCTGTTCGCCCAAATCGCCTCGGCTCTGTAGTCCGCCCGCCAGGCCGCCCGCCTCTTTTGAGGCGGGCGCAAAAGGGCGGAGCAATATTCAAAAAATCAGGTTCCCCGGTTTTCGCCAAATAACAGTCCCGGGTCGAATTGAGGTTGTTTGTTATGAGTGATTTCGAACCAAAAATTGTAGCTTTCTTCTGCAATTGGTGCACCTACGGGGCGGCTGACCTGGCTGGGGTAAGCCGTCTGGAGTACCCGCCCAACTTCCGGGTCGTCCGTCTCCCCTGCACCGGTCGGCTCAATCCCAAGTTCATCATGGAGGCCTTCAAGCGCGGCGCCGACGGCGTCTGGGTCAGCGGCTGCCATCCGGGCGACTGCCACTACATCGCCGGCAACTACCACGCCCGCCGGAAGTTCATTCTGATGCACCAGCTTCTGGAGAGCATCGGAGTGGATCCCAACCGCCTCAGGTTCTCCTGGATCTCTTCAGCCGAGGCCAACAAATTCCAGGCCATGGCCAGAGACGTGGTCGAACACGTCAAAGCCTGCGGGCCCAACACCACCTTCCGGAAGGAAGACCTGAATCTAGGCCTGGCGGAGGTGGCCTGAAATGACTGCCCTCAACGACATCACCACCAAAATCAGAGAAAGCGCCAAAAAACTCCTCTCCAGCGGACAAGCTGAAGTGGTCATCGGTTATCGCCAGGGCACCATGCCTCTGACGACGGCGCCTTTCTTCGCCCGCACCGCCGAGGATTGCGATCAGCTCGTCTGGAGCAACTTCGCCCGCATCAATCTGGCCAACTACCTGTCCGGCCGGACGGGCAAAGTGGCCATAGTGGCCAAGGGCTGCGACGCCAGAAGCGCGGTGGGCCAGGTGACGGAAAATCAGATCCTCAAGGAGAACCTGTACATCATCGGCGTCCCCTGCACCGGCATGATCGACTCCAA
>JAIRTO010000020.1 GCA_031254895.1 Deltaproteobacteria bacterium | reverse complement strand
GGGCGCAATGGCCGCGAACATATTTCTGAAGCCGCCTTAAGTTCCAAAGCTCTTCGGCATCCTTGATCTTTTCGACAGATTTGTTCTCTTCGACCTCCTCTAATTCTTCGGGTTCCTCGGCTTTGCCGTCGGACGTCGCCAATTCACAAGGTTTCCGTTTCGCCAAACTGTATATCCACGAGATCGCGGACTCGTCAATGACGCAAGGACGGCCGCTTCTCTGAATAGCCGCCAAAGCCACGTCAATTCCATATTTGTGGAATTTCTTGAGGGTATTGTTCATCGACATCACGCTCATCTTCACAGCCTCGGCCATTTCCTTGTTTGTCGCTCCTGAGGCCGCCATAAGAATGATTTTCGCTCGTAGAACCCGTCGACGTTCCTCTTTTTTGGCGCGACTGATTTTTTCCAGCTTTTCTCTCTGCGGCTCGGTCAAAACGACCGGATACATTCTAGTGGCCACGAATAGACTCCTTTCCTCGCCGGCGGAACGATTGGCGTTTAGGGATAATGAAGATTACCAAAAAGAAAACGGCTTTGGCAACAGGCAGATTCCGCCCGATGAAGGAGCAAAGATGGATGGCCGGCGATCGGAAAACCGCCAAAGGATCGCCTGGCTTGGCGCGTCTTGACGACGGGATTCGCCCTTCTAACCCAGATCGACAAAAACTCGTCTTGGCCGTTTTTATTAAGGCTTCTCCTGAGGTTCTTCTGCTTTGCCGACGAGCCGAACCCCGGAAGGCGTGTCCAGTCTTCCAGACCGAGCCTCTGGCGCTTCCTCTGGCGCTTCCTCTGGCGCTTCCTCTGCCGTTTCCTCTGACGTTTCCTCTGACGCTTCTTCTGGCTTGGCCGGAGAGCAGAACCCCGAAAAGATTTTTGAGCCTTCCAGATCGGCGAATCTTCGAGCGAACCTGCGAGCCCGCGAGAGGAAGGGGGCCAAGCCGCCTTGATCGAACGGAGGCGGTTTATCCGGAGAGAATCCGTCAACCGCCTTCTTTCGCTGCCTTTTACTTTGCTTCGGCCGGATTGTCGACGCTCCTGAAATCGCCTCGGAATCTCAAGGCATAAAACTTCAGATGATTTTAGGCTCTTTTTGGCTCCCATGACGCCGGTCGCCGTCGACAGCCGTCGGCGATCGGCGGGCGCTTCGGCCGACCGCCGAAGCCGTCCTCCTCCTGATTGCGGGCGAGGCGATTTAGAGAGAGGACAGAACCAACTATTTATAAATAAGGCCTTTTTTTGGTCATTATATGATATAATTAAAAAACTTGAATATTTGGCCCCAAAAGGCATTCGCCCTGACCACGTTCAGGGAGAAAAAAAACCTTTTTGGATCCTTATTGGCGTCTTTTTCGTTCCAAAAATCTCCCCCGGGCGTCTTCGTCTCCCAAAAAAAAAGGGGGACGCCCCCGACGGACGGACAAGAACAGTCGCCGACAGACCGCGCCCATAGAAGAGAGCCGCCAGGCCTGAGTCTCCAAAAGACGTCTTCAGTCCGTGTTCGGCCCCAATTCCCCTCTGAGCCGACGTTCAGAGCTTTCGCCGGGGCGAGCTGCTTCATGAAAGTCAAATTAGCCAACATTCTGGAAAACGTTTTCCTGACCGTCTTCTTGCTGTTGACCTTAGGAGTGATGTTCACTACCTATAGGGCTCATCGCTCCGTCGAAGAATACTCGAATCTTTTGCAGCTCGACATCACTTCGAGACTCCAGCTGGCGGCCAAGCACGCCGCCCTTCTCATGGATCAGTCGACCCTCGACGCGTTCCGAACGACAGAGGACATGAAAACGGAACTCTGGGAGGTCAAGCGGCAGCAGCTCATCAAGTTCGCCCAGGAATACAACGTTCAGTTCGTCTACTATCTCCGCTATGCCGGAGATCAGCTCGAGTACGTCATAGACAACGATCTCGACCCGGAGACCATGGTCGTTCCAGGCATGGTCACCGAGCCCGACAGCTACGTCCATAAGGCCTTTTCCGGCGAAACCGCCGCCACGGACATGGGCAACTACGCCGGCATATGGGACGGGCTAATGTCGGCCTACAGCCCCATCTTCAACTCGGCGGGAGATATAATCGCCGTGGCCGGCGTCGACATCTCCGATTCGGCCATGATCGCCGCCGGCGCCCACACCCGCTCGGTCAACCGCATGCTGGCCGTCGAGCTGGCGGCGGTTTTGAGCGCCGTGATCTTCCTCCTCATCGTCTACCGCCGCCGGGCCAAAGGCTTTCAAGCGGCCTATCAGGCCAAAACCCAGTTTCTGTCCATGATGAGTCATGAGATCCGCACCCCCATGAACGCCATCATCGGCATCTCCGAAATCCTGACCAACGATCCCAACCTGCCCAGGTCGCCCAAGGCTTACGTCGAAGACATCAAGACGGCCGGCACGGCCCTGCTTAGCATCATCAACGACATTTTGGATCTCTCCAAGCTGGAGCTGGGCAAGATGAAGCTCTCTCCGGTCGACTTCAACCTGAACAAGCTTCTGGACAACGTCATCACCATGGCCAAGTTTCTGGCCGGAGAAAAGAACGTCAACGTCTCCTTGGAATCCTCTCTGGACAGCGTCGTTTATCTGAACGGCGACGACGTGCGAATTCGGCAGATATTGCTGAACATGCTGGGGAACGCCATCAAATTCACCCAAAAAGGCTCCGTCATTTTGAAGGTCGACGTGACCGACGACACGGTGCTGATGGAGATCGTCGACACCGGCATCGGCATAAAAAAGGAAGATCTGCCCTTTTTGTTCGAAGCTTTCAAACAAATGGACACCGACAAGAACCGCCACATCAAAGGCACCGGCTTGGGCTTGTCGGTCAGCAAGCACCTGGTCGAACTCATGGGCGGGAGCATCGAAGTGGACAGCGTCTACGGCCAGGGCAGCACGTTCCGCATCATTCTGCCCAAAGTGGAAGGAACCAAGCCGACCTCTAAGACCAAAAAAGCCAAGGCCGCCAATTACGGCGGTTCGGTCAACGTTCTGGTCGTCGACGACAACGAGCTGAACCTGACCGTGGCCGCCGGACTTCTTCGCATCCACGGCATCAAAGCCGACCGGGCTTCGAGCGGTCGCGAGGCTTTGGAGATGGTGGCGGCCAACAAATATCAGCTTATTTTCATGGATCAGATGATGCCAGAAATGGACGGCCTGGAGACCACCGCCCTCATTCGGGCCATGGGCGGAATCATGGCGGAGTTGCCCATAATCGCCCTGACCGCCAACGCCATGGCCGGAGCCAAGGAAACTCTTTTGTCGTCCGGCATGAACGATTTTTTGAGCAAGCCCATCCAGCGCGACGAACTGGCGGCCATCTTGGACAAGTGGGTGCCGATTGGCCTTAGGGTCAATCAGATGGAGTCCGCCGTCGAAGAGCCCTTGGATTATTCGATTTGAATCCGGGGGCCGCCCCGCCGACCGAAGATTTTTAGGCAAGGCGCTCCGGACGGCCGCCGGGCTATTGGCGTAAGATTCGGGGCGGAAGACTCGGGGCGAAAGACTCGCCTTCTTCTCTTGTCTTTTCAAATTTTTTGCTGATTTTTTCGCTTCGCGTCTATTCTCTTCGGATTTATTCTGAGCTTTCTTTCCGCTTCACATCTCTTCTCTTCGCATTTCTTCTGAGCCCTCTTTTCGCTTCGCTTCAGAACTCTTCGGATATCATCTCTCTCTTCGCTTCAAATTTTTTCGACTTGTGCAATAGGGTCATTTAGGCTGCCTTCTGTAGCGGCGCAGGTTTCAGTTTAAAGTCAGTAGATGGAATTTATTAGCTAATACAAGCTAAAGGAAGTATCCCTCTGGATAAATAGCAGGTTAAAAAGAATTGGTCAAGTATGGCTTTTTTCTTTGTTAGACCTTTACCTGAAATTATTGTTGTAGAAGTGCAATAAAACAACTAAAACAGTTTAAAATTTCCTTTATCAAAGCGCTTACTCCCCTCGAACGTGGGAGTTCAGTAAGAATTGCTTTGTAACGGAAAATTTGACGCCTTAATTCCAATTGGACAGGTCGATACTTTTTCGCGGCAGGGAACGTCTTTTATGACGTCCCCCAGCACAGATCACGTCAAACGCGACGAAGCGTCTGGATCCTTTTGGTTAGAACAGACGCGTTGCCTTTGATTGGGATACGGGCGCCTTGCTTTCGGTTTTGGGCAACCAATTATGATCGATCAGGATGAATCTTTCTCAAGTCATCCTATTTCTATGACTTCTTCTGCGGACTATCTTCATCCATCTATGGGCGAGC
>JAIRTO010000370.1 GCA_031254895.1 Deltaproteobacteria bacterium | reverse complement strand
CTGCTGGTCTGCTGGTCTGCTGGTCTGCTGGTCTGCTGGTCTGCTGGTCTGCTGGTCTGCTGGTCTGCTGGTCTGCTGGTCTGCTGGTCTGTTTGTCTGCGGTCTGCTGGACTGTCGATCTGTTGGCCTGTTGGCCTGCTGGACTGTCGGTCTGCCGGGTTGCCGAGCTGTAGTCTGCCGGTTGAACTGCTGAACCGTCGGTCTGCCGGAATTTTGGACTGTTCGTCCGCAGGTTCTGCGCCTCCGGTTTTTTTTCGTCTCCAAAAAGTTCGCCGTTCAGACGGACAAGCGGGCCAGCGAGAACCCGCGCCTCTTTTCCGTCGCGTTTTCGTCGTCGCCTCTTTTCGTCGTTTTTTTTCGCATTTTTCCGAAATGATTGTTAAACTAAATTGAATATTTCATCATTAAAAATAACATATTTTTCGGGCTGGCGCATTTTTCTCCTCTCCCTGGCCGTTCTTTCGTTCCTTTGTTCCGGCTGCGGGGTCATGGAGAGGGTTTTTCCCCAAGACAAGTCAGGTCAAAGCGGAAAGGCGGCTTCAACCGACTCGGGACCGGTTCCTTTGTCCGTCAAAGGAACCGACGCCGTCGCCGGAGTGGCTCCGTCGGAATCCAGCCTTTTCAGCGACTACCGGACAGTTTGGGTGGGCAGTTTTTTGGATCCCGCTCCGGCTCAAAAAGCGGCGGAAACTTTCCGAAGAAAGGGCTTGGCCTCCTTTACGGTCCAAAAGACCCTCATGGACAAAAGACTCCTCCGCGACCAGCTCATAGGCGACTATCACTTGGTCATGGTCGGTCTTTTCGGGGACTACGAGGACGCTGAGAATTTAGGCAAGCTTTTGCAGGCTCAAGGACAGATCGTCAACTGGCAGGTCGTGCCTTCGGACAATCCCGGCGAGATAGGCCAGGCCGCCGCTCAGACGGAGCCTCTGCAACGGAGAAGCGAGGTCGTGGCGGCGGCCGCCGCCGACAAGGCCGGCCAGCCCATGTCCCCCAGCGCCCCGGCCGTGACGGGAGACGCCTTCAAGGGCATGGTCAGGGGCCGCTTCATCGGCAGTTTTCGGGACTATCAAGAGGCCAAAAAGGAGGCCGAGCGTTTGTCGGCCTCCGGTTGGCCGGCTTCCGTCGTCTCCGACTCGCAGGGCGGGGGCATGTGGCATAGGGTCGTCTTGGCCGAACCGTCGGATCGCCGCGACTTTCAGGCTCCCCCGGCGGAATTGGCCGCCGCCAGAGCCTCGGCGGCCAGTCAGGAAGGGCTGATCCTTCTGGTGGACACCTCCGGAGTCAAAGGCGTCTGGGGGGCCAAAGAACCGGTTCGGGACAGACGCGACGCCTCGGCTTGCGCCGGCTATTCCCAGGCCGGACGCCTCTACACGTGTCTGGAGCGCCTGGTGGGCTACGTTCCCGAGAGCGGGATGCTGGCGTCTCTGAAGAACGTCGCTTATCGAACCCCGGACGGGATAGCGGATAGGCTGACCAGACCCGTCCGCAACTGGTGGAGCGGGGACGATTCCAGTCTGACCGAATCTCCTCCGGCCTACGGAGTCTCCATCTTCAATCGAACCGGCATGATGAGCAGCATCCGGAACCTCCGGATTTCGGAAAATTCCGCCCCCATAGGCCCGGCTTTGGACAACCTCTTCGAAGCCGCTTCCATTCCCGGGCGCAAGACGGTGATTCTGTTTTCCGAGTTCGGCCGGGTTTCCTCAGCCCCCGAGACCCTGGCGGCCTTGGGACGCCTCAAACGCGTTCACGGGGACTCCTTGCGGCTGTTCGTCGTCTACGGCGACACGGACGATCAAGGCTGGAAGCTGGCTGAAAACATGGCCAAAGCCGCCGGCGCGAAAGAGGCTTGGAACGGCTGTCAGCTCCTGGCCGACAACAGCTATTTCGAAAGATTCGTGAAAACCGTCTTTAGCCGCTGATTTTCTTTTGTTTTGGCGACGTCGCGCCAAGAAGTCGAGCCAAGAAGCCTAACCGCGACGTCGAAAACATTTTTTCTTTCCAATTCCGGCGTTTTTCCGGCGATTCGTCCGACGCTTCTTCGTCGGGCGTTTCTTCGTCAATCTTCGGAGCGGAGAAACAGGCCTGCTCCCGTTTTTGGCCAGGCAACATCACCACTGATTTAAAAGTTGAGGCGACATGTCAGAGAACATTTACACTAGGGTGGAGTTCTTTTCAGGCGAGAACGTCCCCCTCGAGATGCATAAGGCCCGCATGGTCCAGCGCATCAATCTCATTCCTGCGGAAGACAGGCTGGAAGTGTTGACCAGGACCGGCAACAACACTTTTCTTCTGCCCAACCGGGACGTCTTTTTGGACATGCTGACGGACAGCGGCGTCAACGCCATGAGCGAGGCCCAGTACGCGGCCATGCTGATGGCCGACGACAGCTACGCCGGTTCAGAGACCTTCTATCGTCTGGAGAACGTCATAAAAAAGTTCTTCGGAACCGAATATTACCTTCCGGCGCATCAGGGGCGGGCCTGCGAAAACATCCTGGCCGGCGTCTTCGTCGACTCGAAGACCCCCAACGTCATAACCAACTACCACTTCACCACGACCAAGGCTCACATAATGCTGAGGGGCGGAACCGTTCACGAGGCTCTGTCCGACGCGGCGACCGCCGTGCAGAGCGATCTGCCCTTCAAAGGCGACTACGACATGGCCAAGTTCGACGACTTCGTCAAGAAGCTCGGTCGGGAAACCGTCGCCTTCGTCCGCATTGAGGCCGGGACGAACCTCATAGGCGGACAGCCCGTCTCTTTGGCCAGCATGAGGGAAGTCTCCGCCTACTGCCGCAAAAACGGCCTTCTTCTGGTGTTCGACGCCTCTCTTTTGGCGGACAATCTCTATTTCATCAAGGTCAGGGAAAAAGAGTGCCACGATCGTCCTCTGGCCGACATCGTCAAAGAGATCGCTTCCCTCATGGACGTCATTTATTTTTCCGGTCGGAAGCTGGGCTGCGCCAGAGGCGGCGGCATCTGCACCTCCAACCGCGAAGCTTACTTGAAGATGCGGGATCTTGTGCCTCTGTACGAGGGCTTTCTCACCTACGGCGGCATGTCGGTCAGAGAAATGGAAGCCATGGCCGTGGGCATCACGGAGACTTTGGACATTCACACCATCAGCCAGACGCCTTTGTTCGTGGAAGCCTTGGGGCTCGAGCTTCAGTCTAAGGGCGTCCCTGTGGTCACCCCCTTCGGCGGCTTGGGCTGCCACGTCGACGCCATGAGCTTCGTGCCGCAAGTGCCTCAAGAGCAATACCCCGCCGCCGCCTTGTGTTCGGCCATATATCTGGTCAGCGGCTGTCGCGGCATGGAGAGGGGCACCCTGTCGGAAAGCCGCAATCCCGACGGCAGCGAACACCTCTCCAACATGGAGCTGGTGCGTCTGGCCGTGCCCAAGCGGGTCTTCACCCACTCCCAGATAAAATTCGCGGCCGACAGAATAGGCTGGCTCCATAAGCATAGAGAGATGATCGGCGGTCTGACCTTCGAGGAGGAGCCGGCCACCCTCCGCTTTTTCCTGGGCCGTCTCAAGCCGATCGGGGACTGGCAGCGGAAACTGGTCGATCTGTACAAAAAAGAAATGCCTTCCGGCTTGTAAGCTCCTTTTTGGCGTCGAACCTCTCCGGTTCGGCGCCAAAACGACCTTCCCCCCCAAATGAATCTCCCCCAGCATGATGAGTCGCCCATCGTTTTCGTCGCCCATCGTTTTGCGCCAACACGTTTCGGCGCCAAAAACGTCGGGCCCCTCAACCGGGCCTATGGGGAGGCGCTTTTCGGCTCCGGCTCGGCGGCGGGCGGCCTCCCGAATAAGCCTCTATTTTTGGCGCTTCTCGAATCAAAAACACAATATTTTTCGGAACCTTTATTGTTTCGACTCAAACGGACGACGTTCCGCCAAAACGCCCGCCTTCCCAGACCAGAAAAAAAGGCTGAATTTTGGCCAGCCGACGTCGACAAACGCAAAAACAAGGCGAATATTGTCGCCAGGTCAAAGCCTAGCTCAAATGAGTTTGCTTGGCCTGAAGACTTCTTCGGCGGCAGGAAAACACGGCTGGCCTACGTTCTCTGACGTCGTTCGACGTTCCGGAGACCGGCTTTTTTTTGAAGTTCGCTTCATCAAGAAAGAGCGTCGTTTTCGCGATTTCTTCGTTCCGGATCAAAGGCATGTCAGACAG